>JAUXSD010000282.1 GCA_030681525.1 Solirubrobacteraceae bacterium | reverse complement strand
GGCAACTGGTCGATCGCCGACATCGCGCCGATGGTCGTCGGCCACTTCGGCGCTGCGTAATCTGTGGGCATGCCCGTGGACGAGGCCGTGGCCGACACCACGATCGACCGGCCCCGCCTGCGCGGCCGCGCCCGCGCGCATCGCGCGCTGCGCACGCGCGCGAACTGGTCGCAGCTCGTGCGCTTCGCGACGGTGGGGGCCAGCGGCTACGTCATCAACCTCGCGGTCTTCGCGGCGCTGCTGCACGGCGCCGGCGCCGACAAGGGCATCGCCGCGACGGGCGCCTTCATCGTGGCGTTGAGCAACAACTTCGTCTGGAACCGGCTGTGGACGTTCCGCGCGAGCGAGGTGCACGCGGGCTTTCAGGCGGCGCGCTTCTGCGTCGTGTCGTGCGCCGCATTCGCCTTCAACCTCGTCGTGCTCTACACGCTCGTCGACGGTCTCGGGATGCCGGCGCTGCCGGCGCAGGCGATCGCGATCGCGACGGCGACGCCGCTGAACTTCATCGGCAACAAGCTCTGGAGCTTCAAGGCCTAGATGAGTGAGCGCGGCCCGGGCCGCGGGCTGCGCCGCGCGGCGACCGCCGTGCTGCTGATCTGCCTGCTCGCCCCCGCCGCCGCCGCCGCCGCCGCGAGCGCCGAGCCGGCCGCGGCACAGCAGGCGGGCACCCTGACCGGTGGATCGGCGGCGGCGGGCCTGCCCAAGACGCTGCCCGGCTCCGCGATCGGCCGGGACGCGCTCGTGCGTCCGCAGCGCTCCGACGTGCCGCCGGCCGGCCGCCGGCTGACCGCCGAGCGCGTTGGCGCGACCGCGGACAGGATCGAGAAGGTGCGCCGCGAGCGCCGCGAGTGGCCGCGCTCGACGCGCGAGGTCTTCATGAAGGGCGTCGATCGCTGGCAGGTGTCGTACTTCGCCCGCACGCCGCCGGGCGAGCCGCGCAAGGAGATCGCCCAGGTGCTCATCGACGACGGCACCGGCCGGGTGATCGAGGCGTGGACGGACTACCAGGTGCCGTGGTCGATGGCGCGCGGCTACCCGGGCGCGTTCGGCCGCGTCGTCAACGCGCCGTGGGTGTGGATCCCGCTCGCGCTGCTGTTCGTCGCGCCGTTTCTGCGCCGGCCGTGGGGGATGCTGCACCTCGACCTGCTCGTGCTGAGCCTGTTCTCGGCGTCGACGGCGTTCTTCAACGCGGCGCGGATCGACATCGCGGTCCCGCTGCTGTATCCGCTGCTGGGCTACCTGCTGGCGCGCATGCTGTGGATCGGGCTGCGCCGCGGCGAGGGCGCGCAGGCGGCTGCCCGCCGCCCGCTGCGCTTGCTCGTGCCGGTCGGCTGGCTGGCCATCGCGGTGATCTTCCTGCTCGGCTTCCGCGTGGCGCTGAACGTCACCGACTCGAACGTGATCGACGTCGGCTACGCGGGCGTCATCGGCGCCGACCGGATCGTCGACGGCAGCCCGCTGTACGGCGCCTTCCCGCGCGACAACGCCAGCGGCGACACCTACGGACCGGTGGTCTACCTCGCCTACGTGCCCTTCGAGCAGGCGAAGTCGTGGACCGGGCAGTGGGACGACCTGCCGGCCGCGCACGCGGCGGCGATCGGGTTCGACCTCGCCGCCTGCCTGCTGCTGTTCCTCATCGGCCGCCGGGTGCGCGGGCCGGACCTCGGCGTGCTGCTCGCCTACGCCTGGGTGACGTACCCGTTCACGCTCTACGCCCTGATGTCGAACTCCAACGACACGCTCGTGGCGGCGCTCGTGCTCGCGGCGGTGTGGGTGGCCGGCAGCCCCGGCGGCCGCGGCGCCTTCATGGCGCTGGCCGGGCTGACGAAGTTCGCGCCGCTGGCGCTCGCGCCGCTGTTCGCGACGCACGGCGGCGTGCGCCTGCGGCCCCTGCTGGCGTACGCCGCCGGCTTCGGCATCGCCGCGTCGCTGGCCTTCCTGCCGCTGCTCGGCCAGCTCGAGTGGCGCGAGTTCTGGGATCACACGATCGCCTTCCAGGCCCAGCGCGGATCGCCGTTCTCGGTCTGGGGGCTCTACGACCCCGACGTCGAGTGGCTGAACCTCGCCCAGCGCGCCGTGCAGATCGGCGCCGTGCTGCTCGCGCTGGCGCTCGCCTTCGTCCCGCGGCGGCGCGACGTCGTCGGGCTGGCCGCCTGCAGCGCGGCGATCCTGCTCGCGCTGCAGCTCGCCGTGTCGCACTGGTTCTATCTCTACATCCCCTGGTTCCTCGGCCTGGTGATGATCGCGCTGCTCGGGTCGCTGGGGCCGCCAGACGTCGCACGGCCGCGCCTGCGCCCGCGCCCCGCGCCGGCGCGATGAGCGAGCGCGCCCACCTCGCGCTCGCCGGGCTGGCGCTGCTGGCGGTCTTCGCGGTCGCGACCACGGTCGGCCCGTTCTCGGACGTCACGGTCAACGACCTCTACGTCTACGAGCAGTACGCCCGGCTGCTGCACGACGGGCAACTGCCGTACCTCGACTTCGGCTTCGAGTACCCGCCGCTGGCGGCGCTGCCGCTGTGGCTGGCCGGCGTCTTCGGCCGCGACCCCGCGTCGATCGCGTGGACGTTCGGCGTGCTCATGGCGGTCTGCCTCGTGGCCGGCCAGCAGCTCGCCGCGCGCCTGGCGGGCGGCGGCCGTGAGGGGCTGACGGTGGCCTGGCTGCTCGTCCTCGCGCCGGTGGCGATCGGCGCGTCGGTGCGTACGCACTTCGACCCGCTGCCGATCGCGCTGGCGCTGGGCGGGCTGCTGGCGCTGGCCCGCGACCGGCGCGAGCTCGCGTTCCTGCTGCTCGGGCTGGGCACGATGACGAAGCTCTTCCCCGGGCTGCTCGCGCTGATCGCGCTGGTGTGGCTGGCGGGGCGCGGGGAGTGGCGCGAGGCGCTGCGCCTCGGCGCGATCTTCACGGCGGTCGTGCTGGCGATCTCGCTGCCGTTCGCCGGTGCGGGCTACGCCGACTCGTTCCAGTTTCACCTCGATCGCCCGGTGCAGATCGAGTCGACGGCCGCCACCGTGCTGTTCGCGCTCGGAGGCTCGGACGTCACCGGCACGAACCTGCGGCCGGACCGCTTCAAGTCCAACGGCCTGGACGGCGGCCACGCCGAGACCGTCGAGGCGCTGTTCGCGCTGCTGCTCGTGGTCGCGACCGCGGCGATCGTGCTGCTCGCGGCGCGCCGCCCGACGACCCGGCACATGGTGCTGTGCGGCTTCGCCGCGCTGCTGGCGTTCGTCACGCTGGGCAAGGTCTTCTCGCCGCAGTACGTCATCTGGCTGGCGCCGTTCGCGGCGCTGGCCTGGGTGTGGGGGCAGCGCGCCGTCTCGCTGCTGGTCGGCGCGGCGATCGTCCTCACGCACCTCGAGTTCCCGAGCCGCTACTTCGATCTCATCAACGTGCGGACCGAGGCCGTGCTGATCGTGGCGGCGCGCAACGCGCTGCTGCTCGTGGCGCTCGCGCTGCTGGTGGCGTCGCTCGGTACGAGGACTACGACAACGGGCGGCCGCGCTCTGCGTTCGGGATGAAAAGACGCCGGCCGCGTTCGCCGCCGCCTGGACCCCGACCCTCACCGAACCGGCGGCGGCGTGACCCGGGCGGCGCGAGGCTGCAAGCGGTCAGATCGCCACTCCGGTCGGCCCATTGGAATGTGTCATCGCTTCTGTCGGCCAGCCGACAGTCAGCGGCCCCGCGGCGTTGTAGGTTGCGCTCACGACGTGGTCCAGCTCCCTGGGCCACTGCTGATCCGGAGGGGAATGGCGATGAACGGCAAGGCGCTGATCGGCATCGCGGCGGCTGCCGTGATGGCCGCGGGCGGCGTGGTCTACGCCGTCACCGCTGACAACGACGGTGGCGACCGAACGGCTGCCATCGGGACGACGTTCGACGCGAGCACGGTGAAGGTGCAATCCCTGAGTGCGCAGGGCAGCGGGTGCACCTCGCAGACCGTCACGGCCTCGCTCACGTCCGACAGGAAATCGCTGAATCTGCGCTACGCAACGGGCACGCCCGCCTCCACGAATCCTCCCGGTGAGATGTGGGCCTCCGTCAGGCCCGGGGAGCTGACGGCTCGGGCAAACTGCTCCGCGGCCGCGGTACTGACCGTGCCTGCCCGGTGGACGTTCGCGATCACCAGCGTCGAGCACCGAGTCGACATGTACACCGCTCATCCCACAGGTGGCCACTGGTCCGCCCGGATCCTGGCCCTCCTGCGCTCGGCAGGTCAAAGTGTGACGGACAGGACCATCAGCAGCGCGGAGAGGCAAGGACGGTTCACCGATGTCGTGACGATCCCGGCGTCGAATCTGAAGTGGTCCCCGTGCAGCCCCACCGGCGGGGTTCCCGTCGCCGCGACGGTCAGCATGACGGCCAGCGGCGACGGCGCGAGCGTGAAGCTGTACGACCAGAACTTCAGCCTGGTCTGGAGGGCCTGTTAGACGTGCGCGCAAGAGTCCCTGGAACATCAGTCGAGGCGAGCACGACGTCGAAGCCGGCCGTCTCACGAGCTGCGCTGCTACGTCGACGATCCCGCCGCCTTCGTCGCCGCCGCGCAGGCGCGGCTCGCCGGATACCGCGCGGCCGCCAGCGGGCATGATCCGTCCCGATGCCGGCCCCGCGCCTCCTCCTCGGCCTCGTCCTGACCGCGCTGGTCGTCGGCCTCGCCGGCTGCGGCGGCGAGGACTTCGAGGCGGCCCGCGATCGCGTCGAGGCGCGCTTCGAGGAGCGGATCGCCGACGCGCGGCGCGAGTACGAGCGCCGGCGTGAGGAGTACGGCAAGCGCATCGAGGAGGTCCTCGGCGACCTCGAGCGGGTGTTCCCGCGCGCCGAGCGCACGAGCCCGACCGTCCGCTCGCAGGGCAGCAACGAGCCCGAGACGATCGACGCGTTCATGACGCGGATCCTCACGAGCGTCGACCGCTACTGGACGCGCACGTTCGCCGCGGCCGGACTGCCCGAGCCGCGGGTCGGCTTCAGCGCGATCCCGCCGGGCGGTCGCCGGCTCAGCTCCTGCGGCACGATCGCCGACGACTCCGCCGCGTTCTACTGCCCCGCCGACGACACGATCTACATGGCCCAGCAGTTCGCGGCCGACCTGTACCGCGGGGTCGTGCGCGGCCTGCCGGGCGAGCGGGCCGGCGGGCGGGCGGCCGGCGACTTCGCGGTCGCCTACGTCCTGGCGCACGAGTACGCGCACAACCTCCAGCAGGAGCTCGGGGTGTTCGACAACGGCGTGGGCGAGACCGCGCGACCCTTCGAGCTGCAGGCCGACTGCCTCGCGGGCACGTGGGCGCACTCCGTCTACGAGGAGGGCCTGCTCGAGCCGGGCGACCTCGAGGAGGCGACGAACGCGGCGCTCGCCGTCGGCGACTTCGACGTCGGCAACGCACAGCACCACGGCACGCCGCAGGAGCGCCGGGGCGCCCTGCTGGCCGGCTACGAGACCGGCGAGCCGGCGCGCTGCAACGCGTTCGTCGAGCCCGCCTGATTCGTGCCGCCGAACGTCCACCTCCGCCTGCGGGCGCGTGCCAGCGGGTACCGGGGACGCTACGAACGAACCTGAACCCGGAGGTCTGAACCCGTGCTCATCGGAGCGATCATCGTCGTCTGCGTCGTGCTGCTCATCCTCGCCTTCCTGGCGCCGCGTCTGTCGCACGGTCCCGAGCGCGGGGCGCACAGCGCCTTCGGCCTCGGCAGCCGCGCCGGCTCCAAGGCGCCCGGTCCGCTCGGTCGGCTGTTCTCCAAGCCGTTTCGCTCCGGCTCCAAGTACGCGGGCCGCAGCGCCTCGGCAGGGCGCCGCGGGCGCGGCAAGCTGCCGCTGTAGCGCACATGCGGCCCGGTCCGGCGCGCGTTGCCGGTACACGGGCACGGACGCGCGTGGGTACATTTGCGGCCCGTGAGCGCTGACACGCCCCTCGAGAAGAAGGCGCTTCCGTCGGGCGGCATCTGCCACCTCTGCCGCCATCGTGAGCGCAACCCCGGCGTCGGCATGCGCTGCGCGGCGTTCCCGTACGGCATCCCGTTCGCGATCCGGGCCGGCTTCGTCGATCACCGCCAGCCGGTGGACGGCGATCGCGGGATCCAGTTCGAGCCCGAGGACGACTGAGGCACCACGCGGCGCCGCTCACGCGGCCGGCAGCAGCACCTGCTCGATCGAGTCCGCCCGCATCCCCTCCGAGCAGCGCACGAGCACGCCCATCAGCCACGGGTCGTCGTCGGAGGTCTCGTAGCGCTCGTTCATGTGCGTGACGAACCCGCGGATCGACTGCTCCTTGCGCACGCCGATCACCCCGCCGCGCGGGCCGGTCATGCCGACGTCGGTGATGTAGGCGGTGCCGCCGGGCAGCACGCGGCCGTCGGCCGTCGGCACGTGGGTGTGCGTTCCCACCACCGCGCTCACCCGCCCGTCGAGGTACCACCCCAGCGCCACCATCTCGCTCGTCGCCTCGGCGTGGAATTCGACCAGCACGTGGTCGCAGCGCCCGGCCAGCTCGCCCAGCGCGACGTCGATGTCGACGAACGCCGGCCGGCCCGCGCGCAGGAACAGGTTGCCGCTGAGGTTCACCACCCCCAGCCGCACGCCGCCCGCGCTCTGCACCACGCACACCCCGTGGCCGGGCTGGCTGCGCAGGTAGTTGTACGGCCGCAGGATCGCGTCGTGCGACTCGAGGTAGGCGAAGATCTCGCGCCGGTGGTAGGCGTGGTTGCCGAGCGTGATGACGTCGACGCCCGCGCCGAACAGCTCGTCGGCGATCTTCGGCGTGATGCCGAGACCGCCCGCGGCGTTCTCGCCGTTGACGACGACGAACGTCGGATCGTGGCGCTCGCGCAGCGCCGGCAGCAGGTCCAGCAGCGTGTGCCGGCCGAGCGAGCCGACGACGTCGCCGATGAAGAGGATGCTCGCGACTGTCTCTGGCACGGGACATACTCTGACGCAGGGATGGCCGACGAGGTCACCGACATCCCGCCCGCGCCCCCGCCGGGCCCTCCGCCGCCGCCGCCTCCCGGCACGCCGGTGGTCGTCGCGCGCTGGGTCCAGCTCGTCATGCTGCCGCTGGCCGTGCTCGCGCTCTACGCCGCGGCCAGCGCGGCCGGCGTCGTGCTGCTGCTGTTCATCGTCGCGGCGGTCATCGCGCTGATCCTCAACCCGCTCGTCGTGTTCGTGCAGCGTGCGCGCATCCCGCGCACGGTCGCCGTCATCGCCGTCTACGTCGCGTTCTTCACCGCGCTGCCGTTCCTCGGCTTCCTGGCCGCGGGCCCGATCTCAGATCAGGCGACGTCGTTCGCCGGCGACGTCCCCGGCCTCGTCGACGACGCCAGCGCCATGCTCGACGACGTGCAGGCGTTCTTCGACGACAAGGGCATCGAGGTGCAGATCAAGGGCGAGAGCGACAGCGCGCTGGCCAGCCTGCAGGACCAGATCGTGACGGGCTCCGGCGAGATCGTGTCGTTCACCGGCGAGCTGCTGCGGCTGCTCGTCGAGCTGTCGTTCTACATGATCCTCGTCGTCGTCATCTCGATCTACATGCTCATCTACGCGCCGCGGATCGGCGACCTGGTGCGCACGATCATGCCGCCGGGGGACGGCACGCCGCAGGACGACTACCCGACGCGCGTCCAGTCCGCGGTCGTCGGCTACGTGCGCGGCCAGCTGCTGTTCAGCGCGATCATGGGCGTGTCGGCGGGCATCGCGCTGTGGATCTTCGGCGTGCTCGGGATCTTCCCCGACGGGCGCACGTACGCGTTCGCCTTCGGGCTGTTCTTCGGCGTGATGGAGCTCGTGCCCTACGTCGGCCCGGTGATCGGCGCGCTGCCGCCGGTCATCGTCGCGCTCGTGCAGGACCCGCTCATGGCGGTGTGGGTCGTCCTGCTGTTCGTCGCGCTGCAGCAGCTCGAGGGCCACGTCGTCGCACCCAACGTCTTCGGCCGCGCGCTGCGCCTCAACCCCCTGCTCGTGATCCTCGCGCTGCTGCTCGGCGGGCACACCTACGGCTTCATCGGCGCGCTGGTCGCGCTGCCGATCGCCGCGGTCCTGCGTGAGACCGTCGTCTACCTGCGCCGCCACCTCGTCTTCGAGCCGTGGAACACGGCGTCGCCGCTGATCATCGGTCACGCGCCGCCGCCCGAGCCGCCGCCCGAGCCGCCACCACCGTTACCGGACGAGCCGCCCGCCGAGAAGGTCCCGACCGGCCGACGTTAGGAGTGCAGGTCGTCGACCCAGCGCACGCGCTCGGGCTCGGGCGCGACGTCGGGCAGGTCGAGGTTCACCACGACCGGCTCCTGTCCCGAGCGCACGACCACGCACGACAGCGGCTCGTCGGCCAGCGCGTTGATCTCCTGGTGCGGGACGTAGGGCGGCACGAAGATGAAGTCGCCCGGGCCGGCGTCGGCGACGAACTCGAGGCGCTCGCCCCAGCGCATCCGCGCCCGGCCGTCGACGACGTAGATGATGCTCTCGACCGGCCCGTGGTGGTGGGCGCCGGTCTTCGCGTCGGGCTCGATGGCGACCGTCCCGGCCCAGAGCTTCTCGGCGCCGGCCCGCGCGGTGGTGATCGCCGCCGCGCGGGTCATGCCCGGCGTCTGCGGGGTGTTCGGATCGAGCTCGTCGCCACGGACGATCCGCACGCCGTGCACGCGCCAGTCCTGCGCATCGGTTGCGTCGCTCATCGCCACGCAGTATGGCCGCGCCGCGTGTAACGAGACTGCCGCAAAGCGCAGGTACCCTTGATGACATGCCCTTCCCCGCGACCCGCCTGCGGCGGCTGCGCGCGACGCCCGTCCTGCGCGACCTCGTCCGCGAGACGCGCCTGACCCCGGCGGAGCTCGTCCTGCCGCTGTTCGTCGAGTCGGGTCCGGCCGCGGGACGCACCCCGATCGCGTCGCTGCCGGGGATCGACCGGCTGTCGATCTCGGCCGCCGTGCAGGAGGCCGGCGAGGCCGCCGCGCTCGGCCTGCCCGCCGTCCTGCTGTTCGGGGTCCCGGAGCACAAGGACGCCGAGGGCACGGGGGCCTACGACGACGAGGGCATCGTCCAGCTCGCCACGCGCGCGATCAAGGACGCCCACCCCGAGCTCGTCGTCATGACCGACGTCTGCCTCTGCGAGTACACCGACCACGGCCACTGCGGCCTGCTGCGCGCCGACGGCACCGTCGACAACGACCCGAGCATGGAGCTCATCGCGCGCACCGCGGTCTCGCACGCGCGCGCCGGCGCGGACGTCGTCGCGCCGAGCGACATGATGGACGGGCGGATCGGGGCGGTCCGCGCCGCGCTCGACGAGGACGGCTTCCAGAACACGCCGATCGTCGCCTACAGCGCGAAGTTCGCCTCCGCGTTCTACGGGCCGTTTCGCGAGGCCGCCGGCTCGACGCCGGCGTTCGGCGACCGCCGCGCCTACCAGATGGATCCGGCCAACGGCAACGAGGCGGTCCGCGAGGCGCTGCTCGACGTGCAGGAGGGCGCCGACGTCGTGATGGTCAAGCCGGCGCTCGCCTACCTCGACGTCATCCGTCGCGTCAAGCAGGCCACGAACCTGCCCGTCGCCGCCTACAACGTCAGCGGCGAGTACGCCATGATCAAGGCCGCCGCCGCGGCGGGCGCCCTCGACGAGCGGGCCGCGGTGCTGGAGACCCTGACGTCGATCCGGCGCGCCGGCGCCGACATCGTCATCACCTACCACGCGAAGGATGCCGCCAGATGGCTGTGACCCCCACCCCGAAGATTCGCTCGCGCAAGGACGGCGCCGCCGCCCCGATCGACGACGTCGACCGCAAGGTCCTGAACTTCATGCAGGGCAAGTTCCCGCTCCAGGCCAAGCCCTACGCCGCCGTGGCGCAGCTCGCCGAGCTCACCGAGGCCGAGGTCATGGCGCGCGTCCAGCGCCTGCTCGACGACCGCATCATCCGCCAGGTCACGCCGATCTACGACACCCGCGCGCTCGGCTACGGCTCGATGCTCGTCGCGGCCAAGGTCGATCCGGAGCACCCCTGGCGGGCGGCGAAGATCATCAACTCGCACCCGGGCGTGAGCCACAACTACCTGCGCAACCACGACTTCAACATGTGGTTCACGCTCGCCGTCGAGGGCGACTCCAAGCTCGGCCTGCAGGGAACCCTCGACGTCCTGCAGGAGCTCACCGGCGCGGAGTCGATCCGTCAGCTGCCCACGCTCAAGCTCTTCAAGATCCGCATGGACCTCGAGATGGAGGGCGACACGAAGTCGCTGTCGACCGAGGGCGTCGCCGAGGCGCCGGTCGAGCTCGAGGGCGTCCCCTACGACGAGCTCGACATCGCCGTCATCCGTGCCACCCAGGGCGACCTGCCGGTCGTCGCCGAGCCCTACGCGCCCGCCGCCGCCGAGCTGGGGATGACGCAGGCCGCGCTGCTCGAGCACCTGGCCGGCATGAAGGAGCGCGGCATCCTGCGCCGCGTCGCCGCGATCCTCTTCCACCGCCGCGCCGGCTTCAGCGCCAACGGCATGGGCGTCTGGGCGGTCCCGGAGGAGAGGATCGCCGAGTTCGGCCCGCGAATGGCCTCCTTCCGCGGCATCTCGCACTGCTACCAGCGCCCCACCTACGAGGACTGGCCCTACTCGATCTTCACGATGGCCCACGGGCGCTCCAAGGAGGAGTGCGACGCGATCCTCGACGCGATCGCCGGCGAGTTTGGAATCACCGAGCGCGCGACGCTCTACTCGTCGACCGAGTTCAAGAAGATCCGTCTTCTGTACTTCACCGACGACTTCAAGAACTGGGAAGCGCAGTACGCCGGCGCGTGAACGAGTGACCGTCTCCCTGCGCGACGCGCGGTCGGCCGACCTGTACGCTCGCGCCCTGAACTTCCTGCCCGGCGGCGTGAACTCGCCCGTCCGCGCGATGCGCTCGATCGGCCGCGACCCGCTGTTCATGCAGCGCGGCAGCGGCGGCGAGATCTTCGACGTCGACGAGAACCCGTACGTCGACTGGGTCTGCTCCTGGGGCCCGCTGATCGCCGGCCACGCGCATCCCGACATCGTCGCGGCGGTGACCGACGCCGCGCAGCGAGGCACGAGCTTCGGCGCGCCGACGGCCGGCGAGGTGGACCTCGCCGAGGAGGTCAGCCGCCGCGTCCCCGGCGTGGAGATGCTGCGCATGACGTCGTCGGGCACCGAGGCGTCGATGAGCGCGATCCGCCTGGCGCGCGCCGCCACCGGCCGCACGAAGCTCCTGAAGTTCGCCGGCGCCTACCACGGTCACGTCGACGGGCTGCTGGCCGACGCCGGCAGCGGGCTGGCCACCCAGGGCATCCCGGCGTCGCCCGGCGTCCCCGCCGAGGTCGCGGCGAGCACGATCGTCCTGCCCTGGAACGATCCCGCGGCGCTGGTCGCCGCGACGCAGGAGCACGCGCTGGCGGCGATCCTGGCCGAGCCGTTCCCGGCGAACATGGGCCTCGTCGCGCCGGCCGAGGGCTTCCTCGAGCTGCTGCGCGAGCGCGCCGACGAGACCGGCGCGCTGCTGATCTTCGACGAGGTCATCTCCGGCTTTCGCGTCTCGCGCGGCGGCGCGCAGGAGCTGGCCGGCGTCATCCCGGACATCACGGTCATGGGCAAGGTCATCGGCGGCGGGCTGCCGGCCGCCGCCTACGGCGCATCGCGCGCGCTCATGCGGCGCATCGCCCCGGCCGGCGACGTCTACCAGGCGGGCACGCTGTCGGGCAACCCGCTCGCCGTCGCCGCCGGCCTCGCGACGCTCGCGCTGCTCGACGGCGAGCGGCCCTACGCCCAGCTCACGGCGACGACGCACGCGCTGGCCGACGGGCTCGCCGAGGCCGCCCGCACGGCGGGCTACCACGACGTCCAGATCGTGAGCACCACCGGCCTGCTGACGCTGTTCTTCAGCGCGGCCCCGGTAGGCGACTACGCCGCTGCCCAGGCGTGCGACCGCGACGCCCACGCGGCGTGGTGTCGCGGCCTGCTCGCGCGCGGCGTCTACGCGCCCGCCTCGCAGTTCGAGGCGTGGTTTCCGTCGCTCGCGCACACCCCCGAGCACATCGAGCGCACGATCTCGGCGGCGGCCGCCGCCTTCGGCGACATCGCGCGATGAGCGACGAGGTCGCCAGCGGCCCGGTCGACCGCCTGCGCGCCGCGGTGCGCGACAGCGGCAGCCCGCTGGCCGAGGTGATGAGCGCCGCCCCGCCCGGCTACGTCGCCGAGGGCGGCCCCGATCCCGTCGCGCTCGCGGCGTCCGGCCCGCGCGTGGCCGGTCACCGCGACGACGTCGAGCTGGCCGTCAGCGCGGTGCTCGAGGGCTGCCTGCTGCACTACGGCCGGCCGCGGGTCGTGCACATCGCCGACCCCGATCTCGCGCTGCTCGCGGGCGACCGCCTCTACGCGCTGGGCCTCGCCCGGCTGGCGGCGATCGGCGATCTGACGGCGATCGCCGAGCTCGCCGACATCATCGCGCTCAGCGCGCAGGCCTACACGGCCGGCGACGGCGAGCTCGCGCTCGCGGCGTGGCATGCCGGCGCGGTCGCGATCGGCTGGGGACCGGACGAGGCGACCGCCGCGGCAAAGCGGTCAGCGCGGGCGGGCGATCCGGGCGCCGCGCAAGCCCTCCACGCGGCGGCGGGGAGAGCCGCGCGTTGAGCCAAGTTTGCAACAGGAGCCACAGCAGCTCGTTTGGCGTATCGCCGGGATCGCCGGGTCGCTAGATTTCCGTGCCCGTGTCACGAGAGCGCAAGGAACCCAAGAAGCCCAAGACGACCGCCGAGGCGCAGATTCCCGGCGCGTTCGAGGGCGAGACGGTCAGCCGGCGTCGCTTCATGACCGGCACGGTCCACGCCGCCGGCGGGATCGCCGCGGCCGCATTCACGCTGCCCGCCGTCGGACTGGCCTTCGGCCCGGTGTTCGAGAAGCAGGAGGAGCACTGGCAGTCGGTCGGGCCGGTCGGCGACTTCGCCGACGACACGTACATCCCGCGGACGCTGACGCTCGTGCGCGGCATCGGCGACGTCGGCAAGTCGACCGTCTACATCCGCAAGTACAACCCCGACCTCGACGACGAGGCGCGCGACGAGTACAACGAGTTCATCGCGATCTCGACACGCTGCATGCACCTCGGCTGCCCCGTCCGCTTCGTCGAGGCCTCGGAGCGCTTCATCTGCCCCTGCCACGGCGGCGTCTACGACTTCCAGGGCAAGGTGGCCGGCGGCCCGCCGGTGCGTCCGCTGGATCGCTTCTACACGCGCGTGCGCAACGGCAACGTCGAACTGGGGCCGCGCTTCAGCGTCAACTCCGAGCTCAAGCGCTTCTCGCCGCGCGACCCGGGCATGCCGCTCGACGGCATCGGGCAGTACCTCTACCCGGCGCGCCCCAGCGTGCGGAAGATCCCCGGGACTTGATGGTCGCTCCCACGACCCACACTGCCAGCTGCACGCGTCTCGTGGCGCAGGATCGCCACGGTCCGAAGGAGTCCGTGCCGCTAGCACTGTCCACCTTCGCCCCACGGCGCCCCGCATCCACGATCCACGCACATCTGACAGCGTGGGCCGCAGGAGCGACCATCTAGATGGCCAACCTCAAGCCCCCGCTCCCGCGCGCGCTCAAGCCCAGGCCCAAGGGCCCGAGCGAGGACAACGGCAAGGCCAAGGCGGGCCTGAAGGACAAGGCCGCCGACAAGGGCATCTCGGTCGTCGACTGGGTCGACGAGCGCACGTCGCTCTCGGGCGGCGCGCGCTGGCTGATGTTCCGCAAGATCCCCAAGGGGACCAACTGGTTCTACACGCTGGGATCGGCGTCGCTGTTCGCCTTCCTGTCGCAGGCCGTCACCGGCGTGATCCTCGCGATGTACTACGACCCCTCGGCCACGCGCGCCTACGAGTCGATGCGCCACCTGACCAACGAGGTCTTCCTCGGCGAGTTCGTGCGCGGCATGCACAAGTGGGGCTCGACGGTCATGGTGATCCTCGTCTTCCTGCACATGGGCCGCACGTTCTTCTGGGGCGCCTACAAGTACCCCCGCGAGCTGAACTGGGTGATCGGCGTCGTGCTGCTGATCCTCACGCTGTTCATGTCCTTCACGGGCTACCTGCTGCCGTTCGACCAGCGCTCGTTCTGGGCGACGACCGTCGGCGTGGCCATCAACGGCACCGGCCCGCTGGTCGGCCCGTACCTCAACGACTTCTTGAGAGCCGGCCCCGAGTTCGGGGTCACCACGCTGGCGCGCTTCTACGCGCTGCACATGCTCGTGCTGCCGGGGGCGATCGCCGCGATGATCGGCGCCCACCTGTATCTCGTCGCGCGCCTGGGCACCACCGCGCCGCCGTGGATCCGGGCCGACATCGACCCCGACCTGCGCAAGGACGAGACCTAGTGCTCCGTCCTGCAACCCCGCACCCGCCTGGAGCACCCGCCGATCACCGCCTGGCGGCGTCCTGGACCACCGGCCCGTGGGCGTCAGCTCAGGGGCAGGCGGTGCGGACCGGCGGTGCCCGTCATGGGCCGGGAGGCCCACTCCCTCACTGCGTCCTTGCCAGCCGGCGCCGGCGAGCGCCCAGGCGAGCACGGGATCACAGGACGGAGCACGTATGAACACCCGCGAGAAGGAGGCCTACCTCCGCGAGTACTCGATCCTCAAGGCGCAGGGCAAGCCGTTCTTTCCCTACGCCGTCGCCAAGGACTCGCTCATGGCGGTCGTCGTCATGGCCTCGATCATCGGCATGTCGCTCGTCCTCGGCGCCGAGCTGGGCCCGAAGGTCGATCCGACCACGACGACGTACACGCCGCGGCCGGAGTGGTACTTCTTCTTCCTCTTCGAGGTCCTGCGGATCATCAAGCCGCCGTCGCTGACGCCGCTGGCCTCGATCGGCGTGCCGACGATCTGCATGATCCTGCTGTTCCTGCTGCCGTTCTACGACCGCAACCCGGAGCGGCGCCCGGAGCGCCGGCCGATCGCGATGGCGGCCGCGTTCTTCACGATCGCCGCGATGGCCTTCCTCACCTACGAGGGCGCCAACGCCGGCTCGCCGAACCAGATCGACATGGAGGCACCCGAGGCCGTCGTCGCCGCCGGGCCCGACAACCTGCGCCAGTGGGAGTCGGGCAAGCAGGTGGTCGCGCAGTCGGGCTGCCTGGCCTGCCACAAGATCGGCCACAACGGCGGCACGCTCGGCCCGAACCTGTCGGACATCGGCGACCGCCTCGCGCGCCAGGCGATCGCGCGCACGCTCGTCAACCCGACGGCGCCGATGCCCGCCTACACCGACCTGTCGACGCAGAAGCGCGACGACCTCGTCGAGTTCCTCGCGCAGCTCAAGGGCGGCCATTAGCCGCCTGCCCCCGCCGACCGACAAGGGGACGCTGCAGGAGCCGCAGGTGCGCGCGATGTTCGACCGCATCGCCGGCTACTACGACGTCATGAACTCGGTCATGACGGCGGGGCTGCACCACAAGTGGCGCCGCCGCGCGGTCGACCTCGCTCGGGTCGGGCCCGGCGACCGCGCGCTCGACGTGGCGACCGGCACCGGCGACCTCGCGCTCGAGCTGGCCGCCCGCGTGGCGCCCGGCGGTGAGGTCATCGCCTCGGACTTCTCGGAGGAGATGCTCAGCCGGGCACGCGCCAAGGGCGCGGACGCCCCGGTGGCGGTGACGTTCGAGTGGGCCAACGCGATGGCGCTGCCCTACGCCGACGGCGAGTTCGCCACGGCCACCGTCGGCTTCGGCGCCCGCAACTTCTCCGACCTCGACCGGGGCCTGGCCGAGATGGCGCGCGTGGTGCGCCCGGGCGGCACGGTCGTCGTGCTCGAGATCACGACGCCGACGCGGCCGCCGCTGTCGAGCTTCTACCGGCTGTGGTTTGATCGCGTCGTGCCGCTGATCGGCAAGGTCGCAGGCGACCCGCAGGCCTACGCGTACCTGCCCAACTCCGTCAAGCGCTTCCCGGCGCCCGCCGAGCTGGCGGCGCGGATGGACGTGTGCGGCCTGGACGTGCGCTACATCCTGACGGCCGGGGGCATCATCGCCCTGCACGTCGGCACGAAGCGGTGACGGCGGCCGCGACGAGCGTCGAGGGCATCGTCCGCGCCGCCGGCGGTCACGTGCCGTCGCTGCTGGCGCAGGTCGAGCAGCGCCTCGTGGCGCTGGCCGCCGGGCACGGCCCAGTGCTCGCCCACCACGCCGGGCACACGATCGCGGCCGGCGGCAAGCGGCTGCGGCCGCTGCTCGTGATCCTCGCCGCCGGCCCGTGCGCGGCCGGCCGCGCCGAGCTCATCGCCGCCGCCGCGGCGGTCGAGCTCATCCACTCGGCGACGCTCGTGCACGACGACGTCCTCGACAGCGCGTCGCTGCGCCGCGGCGTCCCCACGGTCTGGGCGCAGGGCGGCCGCGCCCCGGCGGTCGCGACCGGCGACCTGCTCTTCTCGCGTGCGTTCTCCGAGCTCACCGCCGCCGGCTCGCTGGAGGCGGTGCAGGCGCTGTCGCGCGCGACGTCCGCGCTGGCCGAGGGCGAGCTGCTGCAGCGCCAGGACGCGTGGAACCCGGCGGTGCCGGTCGATCGCTACCTGCTGCGCTGCGAGCTGAAGACCGCGCGGCTCTTCGAGGCGTCCTGCCAGCTCGGCGCGCTGGCCGCCCGCGCGCCGGCCGGCCATGTCGCAGCGCTCGGCGCGTTCGGGCGGGGCATCGGCGTCGCGTTTCAGCTGCTCGACGACGTCCTCGACGTTGCCGGCCCGGCGGCGCTGACCGGCAAGCACCGTGGCACGGACCTGCTCGACGGGACCGTCACGCTGCCGCTCATCATCGCCCGCGAGCGCGATGCGCCGCTGGCGGCGCTCGACCTGCGGACGATCACGACCGCCGACGCGGCCGAGGCGCTGTGCGACCGGATCGCCGCGACGGGCGCGCTCGAGGCGTCCCGGGAGCGGGCGCTGGAGATCGTGGAGGCGGCGACGGCTCAGCTTGCGCCGCTGGCGCTCGAGCCCGGTCAGCGCGAGGCGCTGAGCCTCGTCGCCGGGTCGGTCGCCGACCGCCAGGCCTAGAAGTCTTCGGGCAGGACGTACTCGGCGTTGAGCGCGGCGATGAAGCGCTCGACGTCGTCTTCCATGTTGGCCCGCGTGAGCTTGCGCAGGTCGGCGACGAGCGCCTCGGTCCCGCGGTCGAGCGTCTCGTCGAAGCGCTGGATGAGCTCCTCGTCGAACGTGTCCGAGACGGCCCACTCGCAGTTGGGGCAGCGCAGGCTGACCTCCCAGCGCGCGCCCTCGGCCTCTTCCCAGGCCACGGGATACACGAGCTGCGAGTCACATTCGGGGCACTCGTGCAGATCGCGCTGCGCGGGCCCGAGGTCATCGTCGAAGGAGATGACCTCGATCGTCTTTCCGGACGGCAGGGTCACCTTGCGGACGTACCGCTTGTGATCCGCTGAGGGGCTGTGTTCGAACTCCTGCATGACGCACTCATCGGCAGCCGGCGGCGGAACTTGAACCGTCTCTCACCAGGCTCCGAAGAACGTCCGCGAGCGAGAGCGCGCGATACCCTGTTCGCACCCGAATCGAGGAGCCCTCATGCCGCTTGGGCTGGGACTGCCAGAAATATTGATCGTGCTCGTGATCGTGCTCGTGATCTTCGGACCGAAGCGCCTCCCGGACCTCGGCCGCTCCCTCGGATCCGGCATGCGGGAGTTCAAGGACTCGATCACCGGCAACTCCAAGGACGACGACGACGAGCCGTCGAAGATCACCGCAGCGCGCGCCGAGGAACCGGACGACGCTGTGAGCAGCCGTCCGCACAGCTAGACCCTCGCGCCGCATGCCGACTGGACTGCGGCCGATCGGTCACGAGGACAAGCTCACCCTCGTCGACCATCTCACCGAGCTGCGCAAGCGGCTGCTGATCTGCGCGTTCACGCTCGTCGCCGCGTTCAGCCTCTGCTTCTGGCAGAACAACGCGATCCTCGACATCGTCACCAAGCCGGTCCGCGAGACGCAGAACCTGCAGAACCCCAGCACGTCGAGCAAGGATCCGCTCGAGCAGGCCGCGCGCTTCCAGCAGGAGCAGGGCCAGGCGATCCGCGCCCTCGGGCCGGCCCTGACGTCGGTCGCGAAGACGCTGCAGGCGCTCGGCGGCGCCGAGAACGTCACGCCGGCGCAGAGCAGCGCGGTCGCCGCGAGCGCGCGCGAGCTGGCCGGCGCCAGTCGTGAGCTGCGCGAGGCGGCGCGGGCGATCCCGCAGAACACGCAGCGCAACCTCGTCACGCTCGGCGTCACCGAGCCGTTCACGGCGACGATCACGATCGCGTTCTACGCCGCGCTGCTGGTGGCGATGCCGATGCTGCTCTTCCAGGCCTACGCGTTCGTGCTGCCCGCCTTCAGCCCGGGGGAGCGCCGGGTCGCCCTGCCGCTGATGCTCATGGTGCCCGTGCTGTTCGTCCTGGGCGCCGCGTTCGGCTACTTCGTCGTCCTCACGCGGGCGGTCGAGTTCTTACAGAACTTCAACGACGACTCGTTCGACATCCTGTTGCAGGCCAAGGACTACTTCAAGTTCGCGGTGCTCTTCGTGACCGGCGTCGGCGTGCTGTTCCAGATCCCCGTCGGCGTCCTGGCGGTAACGCGACTGGGCATTTTCACGCCCAAGCAGCTGGCCAAGAACCGCGGCTACGTCATCCTCGGGATCGCGGTCCTCGCGGCGGTCGCGACGCCGACGCCCGATCCGTTCACGATGACGCTGGCGATGGCGCCGCTGATCGTGCTCTTCGAGCTGAGCATCCTGCTCGCGCGCTGGATCGACCGCATCAAGCCGCCGCCGGATCGGGTCGGGCGCTGGGATGACGACGAGGACGACCCGTACGACGACGACGACGACGAACCGGACGACCCGCCCGACGGCGATCCCGGCGATCGCTACGACGAGGGCGACCCCGGCGAGGACGACGGCGACCCGGACCCGCCGGGTGCGCGAGGCGATCTGACTAAGCTGGGGGGACCCGACCGGAAGGACTGATCGACCGATGCTGTTCGACCTGCGCGGACGTGGCCGGCGCCGCACCGTGCAAGTGATCTACCTGAGCCTCGCCATCCTCATGGGCGGCGGCCTCGTGCTGTTCGGCATCGGCAGCGACCAGAGCGGCGGCCTCGTCGACGCGTTCACCGACGACGCCCAGTCCGGCGGCAGCGCCGCCGAGTCGGTCGACAAGCGCATCGACGCGCAGCTGACGAAGGTCCGCGCGAACCCGAAGAACGCCGACGCCTGGGCGCAGCTGGCGATCCTGCGCTTCCAGCGCGCGGGGATCGACGGCGTCGCACAGGACGGCAGCTACACCGAGGACGGCAAGCGCCGCCTCGGCCTCGCCACCGACGCCTGGGAGCGCCATCTCGCGCTCGATCCCAAGCAGCCCAACCTGCGCGCCGCGAACCTCATGGTCCAGGCCTACCAGGGCACCGAGGAGCTGGACAAGGCGGTGCGGGCCAAACAGCTCGTGACGGCGGCGGAGGATCCACCGAGCTCGAACCTCTACCAGCAGCTCGCGGCGCTCGCCTGGCAGGCCGGCGAGAACCGGGTCGGTGACCTCGCCGCGTCGCGCGCGGTCGATCTCGCCGAGCCCGACCAGCGCAAGGAGCTGCGCGACGCGCTGCAGGCCTACAAGACGCAGGTCGCCTCGCAGGCGGCGCAGAACGCCCCCACCACGACGGCGCCGCAGTAGCGCTGCCCGCGGGGCTTCTACCCGCGGAACGTCGCGCGAAAGACCCACTAGGATTGCCCGCTGGGTCGGTACCCAGCCCCTGTAGCTCAACTGGCAGAGCAGCGGACTCTTAATCCGAAGGTTCCAGGTTCGATTCCTGGCGGGGGCATCAATCAATCATCAGAAGGCCCGCAAGAGCGGGCGTTTCTTTGGCCAGCTGCGGCCCGCTCGGCGAGTATGTCCCGGGATCTGCGTATGTCGACGGGTCGGCGCTGCGCCGCCGCTACCTCGACGCGCTGCAGCGCGCCGGCCCGGGACCACTGCGCTTCCATGATCTGCGCCATACGTTCGGCACGCGGATGATCGCCAAGGCCGACATCCGCC
>JAUXSD010000267.1 GCA_030681525.1 Solirubrobacteraceae bacterium | reverse complement strand
GAGTTCGACGTGGCGACGGCGATCGAGGTCCTCGAGCACGTGCCCGACCCGGCCCACACCGTCGCCGAGATGGCGCGCGTCGCAAGCGGCCACCTGCTCGTCTCCGTGCCGCGCGAGCCGCTCTGGCGCGGCCTGAACATGGCGCGCGGCGCGTACTGGAAGGACCTGGGCAACACCCCGGGACACCTGAACCACTGGTCCAAGCGCAGCTTCGTCGAGCTGCTGTCACGCCACGGCGAGGTCATCGCGGCCCGCTCGCCGTTCCCGTGGACCATGCTGCTTGTCCGCCTCTAGTACGCCCTCGTCCTACGGCCGCGGTGCCCGGGTCCTGTCGATCGGGATCGCGACGACCGGCCTCGTCACGTTCGCCTACTTCGCGCTGGCCGCCCATGCGCTGACGGCGGTCGAGTACAAGCGCATCTCGCTCGTCTGGTCGATCATGTTCGTCGTCGCGTCGGTGATCTACCGGCCGATCGAGCAACTGCTGTCGCGCACGATCGCCGACCGCCGGGCACGCGGCCTGACCGGCGGGCACAACCTGCGCGTCGCGCTGCTCATCCAGGCGGCGTTCGCGCTGACGTTCCTCGCCATCGCGCTCGCGCTGCGCGACCTGCTGCAGGACGACCTCTTCGACGGCTCGGCGGCGCTGTACTGGGTGCTCGTCGTCGGCGTCCTGGCCTACGCGGCGAGCTACTTCGCACGCGGCTTCCTGGCCGGCCACCAGCGCTTTGAGCTCTACGGCCTGCTCGTCTTCCTGGAGGCGGTCTCGCGGGTCTGCTTCGCGCTCGCGGTCGTCGTCGGCATCGCGTCGGGCCAGTCGGCGGTCGCGCTCGGGATGGCCGTCGCGCCGCTCATGTCGCTGCTCGTCGTGCCGTGGTTCTTCGCCCGCCGCGACGCCGGTCCGCCGCGGGATCCGAGCGCGGTCAAGGCGACCGAGGGCGGCCTGACGATGCGCCACGGCCTCGGCTTCGCGGTCGCGGTCTTCGCGATCATGCTCGCCGAGCAGACGCTGCTCAACGCGGCCGTGCTGACCGTCGAGGGCACCTCGGACGACGCGGTGCTGGCGGGCATCGTCTTCAGCGTGCTGCTCATCGCGCGCGCACCGCTGCAGCTCTTCCAGGCCGTGCAGGGGTCGCTGCTGCCGCACCTCGCCGGCCTGCAGGCGACGGCCGGCGCGGACGAGTTCGGTCGCGCGATCCGGATCACGGTGCTGGCGATCGCCGGCTTCGCCCTCGCCGTCGCGATCGGCCTGCTCACCATCGGGCCGCCGGTCGTGCGGGCGCTGTTCGACATCGACCGCGACATCGCCCGCGGCGGCTTGGCGCTCGTCGGCCTCGGCATGGGCTTTCACCTCATCGCCGGGACGCTCAACCAGGCCGCGCTAGCCCGCGGCCAGGCCCGCGGTGCCGCAGTGGCCTGGCTGCTCAGCGCGGC
>JAUXSD010000265.1 GCA_030681525.1 Solirubrobacteraceae bacterium | reverse complement strand
CGCGGTCCTCCTCACCTGCCCGGCCGGCGGCGCGACCTGCCAGGGCCGGGTCGCGCTGCGCTCCGTCGCGCCGGTCCGCAGGGCGGGCCGCGCGCGCATCCTCGTCGTCGCCGCCAGAGCGAGCTACCGCGTCGCGGCCGGCGGGCGCAAGGCCGTGCGCCTCACGCTGAGCCGCGCCGCCCGCACGCTGCTGCGCACGCGCCGCACGCTGCGTGTCCGGGCGACGCTCACCCCCTCCTCGGGCAAGGCCGTCAAGCGCGACCTGACCCTGCATCGATGATCCCGTTCGAAAGAGGTTCGCGCATGACCCGCCGGCTGCTCCCCGTCCTGCTGCTCTCGGCGATCGCCGCCGTGCTCGTCGCGCCGGCCGCGCAGGCCGCGCCCAAGCGCGTCGTGGCGCTCGAGTGGGACGCGATCGAGAACCTCCGCGCGCTCGGCGTCAAGCCCGTCGGCGGGGCCGACCTGCGCGGCTACCGCCAGTACGTGTCGGTCGGGCTGCCCGGCGGTGTCACCGACGTCGGCACCCGACAGGAGCCGAGCATCGAGCGGATCGCCAAGCTCAAGCCGGACCTCATCATCATCCCGAGCTACCGCGGCGGCCGGAACCTCAAGTCCCTGCGCAAGATCGCGCGGGTCCTCGAGACGAACCCCTATCCCAACGGCGCGCACTTCAGCGCGATGGTGCGCGACTTCCGGGCGATCGCCAAGGCGGTCGGCAAGCCGAAGGGCGGCGAGGCCGTGCTGCGCCGCATGAGCGCGAAGTTCTCGGCGCTGCGCAAGCGCCTGGCCCGCGCCAACCGCGACGGCGCGCGCGTCACGATCGCCACGCCGGGCGGGACGGCCAGCTCGCCGGCGCTGCGCCTGTTCACCCGCAACTCCGCCGCCGCGGAGGTCGTCAACCGGCTCGGCCTGCGCAGCGCGTGGAGGGCGTCCAACGCGCGCTTCGGCTTCACCACCACCGGTGTCGAGGCGCTGCGCCAGGTGCAGAGCGGCTGGCTGGCGTTCGTCTACCCGAGCCCGTTCGCGGGGCAGATCAAGCGCTTCACCGCGCAGAACGCGTACAAGCGCCTGGAGATGGTCAAGCGCAACCGTGTGCGCAAGCTGCGCGGCAACACCTGGCTGTTCGGCGGGCCGCTCTCCGCGCGGGTCTTCGCGGAACGCCTGACCGCCGCCATGACGTAGACCACAGCAATGACGCGCCGGGCCTGGCTGTTTGCGATCGCGGGCCTGGCGCTGCTGCTCGTCGCGGTGGTCGCCGACATCGCGCAGGGCACCGGCGGCCTGTCGCTGCGCACGGTGCTCGACGCGGTGGCGCACGACCGCGACTCGCTCGAGGGCGCGCTCGTGCGCGACGTGCGCCTGCCGCGCGCGGTGGCGGGGATCGTCGCCGGGGCCGCGCTGGGGGCGGCGGCCGTCCTGCTCATCGCGATCACCCGCAACCCGCTCGCCGAGCCCGCCACGCTCGGTCTGACCGCCGGCGGCACGCTCGCGGTCACGCTGACGAGCGCGTACGCCTCGCTGGCCCCCGGCGTCTCGACGATCGGCGTCGCTTTCGTCGGCGTCGTCTTCGGCGCGCTGCTGATCGGTGCGGTCGCCTCCGTCGCGGGCGCGGCGCCGGTGCGGATCGTGCTCGCCGGGATGGCGATCAGCCTCGCGCTGTCGGCGGTCAGCGCGGCGGTCCAGCTGCTGCGCGAGACCGAGACCAGCGGGCTGTTTCTGTGGGGGGCGGGCAGCCTGCTGCAGTCCGGCTGGGGCCAGGTCGAGGCCGGCGTGCTGATCGGCGGTGTCGTGCTCGCCGGCTGCTTCGGGCTGGCCCGCTCGCTCGACGTCGCCGCGCTCGGCGAGAGCACCGCCCGGGCGCTGGGGCTGCGCAGCGGCGTGACCCGGCTGCTCTCGGTGGTGGCGGCGACGCTGCTGACCGCGGTCGCCGTCGGCGTGGCCGGCCCGATCGCGTTCGTCGGCGTGCTGTCGGCCGCGATCGCCCGCGCGGCGCGCCCGCGCGGTCATGGCGCCCAGCTCGTGATCGCGGTCCCGTGGGGCGCGGGGATCGTCGTCGGCGCCGACGTCGCCGGCCGGCTGCTGTTCGGGCTCGACGAGGAGACGCCCGCCGGCGTCATCTGCGCGCTGATCGGCGCCCCGGTCCTGATCGCCGCGGCCAAGCGCCTGCGCGACGGCGGCGGCCCGGTCGTCGACGCCGCGGCCAGCGCCGCGCGCTGGCGCCCGCGCGGGGTCGCGCTGGCACTCGTCGTCGCGTTCGCGGCGGCGTTCGCGAGCCTCTGTCTCGGCGAGCTGTCGGCGGGCCCCGGCGAGATCGTGCGCTCGATCTTCGGCACCGGCCAGGGCCTCGGCGACCTCGTGCTCGAGCTGCGCGCGCCGCGGCTGTGCGTCGCCCTGCTGGCCGGCGCGTGCCTGGCGGCGTCGGGCGTCGTGCTGCAGGCGGCGGTGCGCAACGCGTTCGCGGGCCCGGAGCTCGTCGGCGTCACCGGCGGCGCGTCGGTGGCGGCGTTCATCGTGCTGCTGGCGATCCCGGCGGCGCCGCGCGGCGTGCTGCCGTTCGCGGCGTTCGCGGGCGGCGTCGCGGCAATGATGCTCGTGCTGTTCCTGGCCGGCTCGGGGCGCGGCTCGCCGCAGCGCCTGGCGCTCGTCGGCCTCGCCGTGAGCGCCGCCTGCCTGGCGGTGACGACGCTGCTGGTGCTCAACGCCGAGCCGGCGGCATCCGTCGCGGTGACCTGGCTGGCCGGCTCGACCTATGCCCAGAGCTGGAGCGAGCTCGGGCTGCTGGCGATCCCGGCGCTCGTGCTGCTGCCGCTTGCGGCGCTGGGCGTGCGCCGGCTCGACGTGCTCATGCTCGACGACGAGCTCGCCGCGGCGCTCGGCCTGCGCGTGCGCCCGGCGCGTGCCGCGCTGCTGACGGTGGGCGCGGCGCTGGCCGCCGCCGCCGTCGCGGTGACCGGCGCGATCGCGTTCGTCGGCCTGCTCGCCCCGCACGCCGCGCGGCTCATCGCCGGCGGCAACCACCGGCGGCTACTGCCGGTGGCGATGATCATCGGCGCCGCGCTGCTCGCGACGGCCGACGCGCTCGGCCGGATCCTCTTTGCGCCGACCGAGATCCCCTCGGGGCTCGTCGTCGCGATGATCGGCGCGCCGTACCTCAGCTGGATGATGTGGCGCGGGCGGCTGGCGGCGGCGTGACGGAAGCTGGGCCGCCCGGCGCTTCGCGCCGGAACTGCATCTTTGACGGTGTGAGCTTGCTGGGGCGAACGCGTCCCAGCCGGGGCCGGCGGGCCGGTTTGTGAGGGCTGGTCGGTCTGTTCATGCGGGACATGCACAAACCGACCACGACCCCCGCTCGGGATGGTCATTGCGGGGGCCTGGTCGAGTTATGCCCCCGACAG
>JAUXSD010000263.1 GCA_030681525.1 Solirubrobacteraceae bacterium | reverse complement strand
GCGTCGACGTCAACCCGGACAAGACCCTCGCGGCGGTGTACATCGCGATGCGAGGGTCCGGCACCGACGACGCCTCGTACGCCGCGCTCTCGACGCTCCGCGACGACGTGATCCCGGGGTCGATCGGCGCGGTGGACGGCGTCGGCGTCCACGTCGGCGGCTTGACCGCCACGTCCAACGACTTCAACGACACGATGAAGTCGCGTCTGCCGCTGGTGTTCGGGTTCGTCCTCGGGCTCGCGTTCCTGCTGCTGCTCATGACGTTCCGTTCGATCGTCGTCCCGCTGAAGGCGATCGTCCTGAACCTCATCTCGGTGGCGGCCGCGTACGGCGTGCTGAAGCTCGTCTTCCAGGACGGCCACGGCGAGAGCCTGCTCGGCTTCGAGTCGCTCGGCGGCGTGACGTCATGGCTGCCGCTGTTCTTGTTCGTGATCCTTTTCGGCCTGTCGATGGACTACCACGTGTTCATCCTCAGCCGGGTGCGCGAGCTGGTCGACCGCGGCCAGCCGACCGAGGACGCGGTCGCGCACGCGATCAAGTCCACCGCCGGCGTCGTGACAAGCGCCGCGACCGTGATGATCGGCGTGTTCGCGATCTTCGCGACGCTGAGCGCGCTGGACTTCAAGATGATGGGCGTCGGACTGTCCGTCGCGGTGTTGATCGACGCGACGATCGTGCGCGCCGTGCTGCTGCCGTCCGCCATGAAGCTGCTCGGCGAGCGCAACTGGTACCTGCCGCGCTGGCTGGAGTGGCTGCCGAGCGTCGCCATGGAGGCGGCCGTGGCACCGAGCGCGGGCGCCCGGTCCGTGGCCGCGGCCGCGGCCGGCGGCTCGAACGGGGCCGCGCTGCCCGCGACGACGTCGCCGCTGCGGATCCAGACGCAGCGCGCGAGCGACCGCGCGACGCTCGTGCTGGGCGGCGAGCTCGACCTGCGGACGGTGCCCGCGCTGACGGTGGTGCTCGACGAGGTCGAACGCGATGCTCCGCCGCTCATCGTCGTGGACCTGCGCGAGCTGCGGTTCATGGACTCGTCCGGGCTCGGCGAGCTCGTGCACGCCGATCGCCGTGCGCGCGGCGAGCGCCGGCGCGTGGTGCTCGTGACCGGTTCGGCGCCGATCGACCGGATCCTGACGCTCAGCGGCGTCACGGAGATGTTCGAGACGACGGCCGATCCGGCGACGCTCGAGGGCGCGAGCCCACGGACGGGGGGACCGTCATGAGCGCCACCGTCTCGAGCGCCGTGAGCTCCGCTCGCCCCGCCATGGCCGGCCGCCGCGACGTGATCGTCGTCGGCGGCGGCCAAGCCGGCCTCGCCATCGGCTACTTCCTCGCCCAGCAGGGACGCACCTTCGAGATCCTCGAGGCGACCGGGGAACCGGCGGCGGCGTGGCGGCGGCGCTGGGAGTCGCTCACGCTGTTCACGCCGGCGCGCTACAGCAACCTTCCGGGGTGGCCCTTCCCGGGTGACCCGGACCGCTACCCGGTGCGCGACGACGTCGTCGCCTACCTCGCCGAGTACGCGGAGCGCTTCGCACTGCCGGTGGCGTACGGCAGTCGCGTGCGGTCGGTCCGGCGTGCGCAGACCACGTATCTCGTCGAGACCGACAGCGGCGCCGCCTACGAGGCCGACCAGGTGGTCCTCGCCACCGGGCCGTTCCAGCGCCCGTTCGTGCCGCCGATCTGCGACGGGCTGAGCCGTGACGTCGATCAGCTTCACAGCAGCGACTACCAGGCGCCGCGCGACATCGCGCCCGGAATCGTCCTTGTCGTGGGCGGCGGCAACACCGGCTTTCAGATCGCCGCGGAGCTGGCGCGGTCGCACGAGGTCCACCTGTCGATCGGAGCGCGGCAGAAGCCGCTGCCGCAGCGGATCCTCGGCCGCGACCTGTTCTGGTACCTCGAGGCCACCGGCCTGATCCGCAAGACCACGGCGTCGCGGATCGGCCGCCGGATGGAGGGCCGCGACACGCTGATCGGCTCGCGGCCTCGGACCCTGCGTCGCCGCCACGGGGTGCGGCTGCACGATCGCGCCGTCGGCGCCGACGGCGCGACCGTCCGCTTCGGCGACGGCGAGCGCCTCGATCCGAACACCGTGATCTGGGCGACCGGATTTCGGCCCGATCACTCGTGGATCGACGTTCCGGTGTTCGACGATGGCGGCCGCGTCGTCCACGAGCGCGGGGTGACGGCGTCGCCCGGCCTGTACTTCCTCGGACTGTCGTGGATGCACACCCGCGGCTCGGCGCTGCTGGGCTGGGTTGGAGACGACGCCGAGCACCTCGCCCACGAGATCGCCACGTTCGCCGCCGCTGCCACGCACGACCGGCCGGCCGCGCCGGCCGCTGGATCCCAGGAGACACCATGACCACTACGCCAGATCGTTTTCCGACCGTCGCCGCGGGCCTTCCCGCGGCCCGTCGCAGCGAGGTCGTCGAGCTCGCCGACGGCGACTGCTTCGACCTGCGGATCGCGCCCGTGGCCAAGCGGCTCGGCACAGCGAACGTGCGGATGCTCGCCTACAACGGCTCGATCCCGGGGCCCACGCTCAAGGTCAGGGAGGGCAGCGAGATCGTCGTCGACATGGAGAATCAAGGCGACACCGACGCGACGGTGCACTGGCACGGCCTGCGGCTGGAGAACCGCTACGACGGCACGCACGAGACCCAGCGGCCGATGGGGATCGGCGACCGGTTCGCGGCACGAGTGAGCTTCCCCGATCCCGGCCTGTACTGGTACCACCCGCACATCCGGGAGGACTACAACCAGGAGATGGGGCTGTACGGCAACGTGCTCGTCGACCCCGCGGATCCCGCCTACTGGCCGCCCGCGCACCGCGAGATCCTGCTGACGCTCGACGACATCCTGCTCGAGGACGGGCGCGTCGCGCCGTTTGACCGCGCCGAGACGACGCACGCGGCCATGGGCCGCTTCGGCGACACGCTGCTCGTGAGCGGCGAGACCGATCTTGCGCTGAGCGCGCGCCATGGCGAGGTCGTGCGCGTCTTCTTGACGAACACGGCGAACACCCGGGTCTTCCGGGTGGCGCTGCCCGGGGCGCGGATGAAGCTCGTCGGTGGCGACAGCGGCCGCGTCGAGCACGAGGAGTTCGTCGACGACGTCGTGCTCGCCCCGTCCGAGCGCGCGGTGGTCGACGTGTTGTTTGACCGCGTCGGGACGCTGACGCTGGAGCACCGCACCCCGCAGGCGACCCACCGGCTCGCGTCGCTCGAGGTGAGCGAGGATCGCGCGGCGCCGTCGCTGGCGGATGCGTTCGCGATCCTGCGCACGAACGCGGACATGGCCGAGCAGCGTGCGCGGATCGCGCCGTACCTGGAGGCCGCGCCGGACAAGACGCTCTCGTTCCTCGCCGAAATGGACCTCGACGCACCCGACGGCGACGCGCCGGCGGCCTACGGCTGTCCGATGCACCCCGAGATCGTCAGCCAGGAGCCGGGGCATTGCCCGCGTTGCGGCATGAAGCTGCTGGCGGTCGCCGCCGCGCTGGCGCGCTACTCGTGCCCGATGCACCCGGCGGTCGTGAGCGACCTGCCCGGGCACTGCCCGGAGTGCGGGATGAAGCTGCTGCCGTCGGCGCTCGTCGGTCACGCGGGTGACATCGACGAGGGGCACGACCACGAGCACAAGCACGACCACGGCCACGACCACGGTGATGGCACCGCGGACGGCATCGAGTGGGAGGACGACATGGTCGACGTCAACCGGATCACGACGCCCGCGAACATGCGCTGGAAGCTGGTCGACCGCGACAGCGGAGCCGAGAACGGAGCGATCGACTGGCGTCTGCGCGTCGGCGACCAGGTCAAGATCCGGCTGCTCAACGAGATGGCCGGCGACCACCCGATGCACCATCCGTTCCACGTCCACGGGGCCGGCCGCTTCCTCGTCCTCAGCCGCGACGGGACGCCGGAGCCCAACCTCGTCTGGAAGGACACGGTGCTCGTGCGCACCGGTGAGACCGTCGACATCCTGCTCGACGTCAGCAACGTCGGGCGGTGGATGGCCCACTGCCACATCGCCGAGCACCACGAGAGCGGCATGATGTTCAGCTTCGACGTGGCTCCGCGCGACGCGGGGGAGACGACATGAAGATCGCCTACGTCCTCTATCCGGACTTCACCGCGCTCGATCTCGTCGGGCCCTACGAGGTCATCAGCCGCTGGCCGGACGCTGAGGTGCACTTCCTCGCACGGTCCCTCGATCCGGTGCGCTGCGACTGCGGGCTGACCGTGATCCCGACCGACACCCCGCAGACGCTGCCCGACCCGGACCTCATCGTCGTGCCGGGCAGCGGGAACCCGGTCCCGGTGCTCAGCGACCGCGTGCTGATCGACTGGCTGCGCGCCGCCGGCCCCGGCTGCCGGTGGACGGCCTCGGTCTGCACCGGCGCCGGGCTGTACGCGGCGGCCGGCCTGCTGGAGGGCAGGAAGACCACGACGCACTGGGGGTTTCGCGACAACATCCGCGCGATGGGCGTCGAGGTGGTCGCAGACCGCGTGGTGTGGGAGGGCAGCCACGTCAGCGGCGCGGGCGTCTCGGCCGGCATCGACATGGCGCTGTCGCTGACCGACCGCGTGCACGGTCGCAAGCTCGCCGAGACGCTGCAGCTGGTGATCGAGTACGACCCCCAGCCGCCGTTTGACTGCGGCGCCCCGACCAAGGCCGACGCCAGCACGCTGCGCCTCGCCCTGCGCGCCCTGCTGGGCGACCGCCCGGTGCAGATGGCGACACGCATGAACCGCCACGCCATCGCCGCACGGTTCGCGCGAGCTCGCGCCGCGGTGACGGAGCGACGCGTGCACACAGCGCCAAGCCGAAGGGGCACCTGGTAGCGCGTCCGCGGCAGGAAAGATGGGGGTGTTCCCCGATGCGCCGCCGCGCGCGGACCTGAGACGTTCACGGCGACGCCGTCCCGCGCGGCGGGGGCGCCCCACCCCCTTGGTGCCCCAGCCGTGCGAGACAGCGATGGTGTGAATTCTCTGAAGGAGCTGCCATGAACGTCCTCACCCGTTTCGTCCTGGCCCACAGGCGACTCGTCGCCGGGTGCTGGCTCGTCGTAGCGATCGCGGCGTTCGCCGCGCTGACGCCGGCGGGCAACGCTCTCTCGGATCAGTTCAGCCTTCCGGGTGAAGAGGCGTTCGAGACCAACCGGGAGCTCGACGAGATCTACGGCAACGGCGGCGACATCGCCCCGATCGTGCCCGTCGTGCGCCTGCCGAGGGGAACGACGGTCGACTCGCCCGGCATCGCCAGGCAACTCGACGCGGCGCTGGCGAAGATCGAGCGGGCGCTGCCGGAGGCGCGGACGGCCTCGTATGCCTCGACCCGCGACCGGGCGTTCGTCTCCGATGACGGTCGCACCACGTTCGCGCTCGTCCTCATCCCGGCCAAGGGTGGCGTCGACCCCGGCTGGACCGAATCCCAGGCGGCGCAGACGGCGGTGAAGGGCGTCACGGTCGGCGGGTCGCCCGTGGAGGTGACGGGGCTGGACGCGCTGCGCTCCGCCGCTGGTGAGAACGACAGCGACGACACGGGCGTGCTGGTGGGCACCCTGCTGGCGGCGCTGAGCGCGCTGCTGGTCCTCGCGTTCGTGTTCCGCTCGTTCATGGCCCTCGTGCCGCTGCTCATGGCGTTCGTCGCGATCCCGACGACCTTCCTGCTGATCTGGCCGCTGGCGAGCATCACCGACGTCTCGGTGATCGTCCAGTTCCTCGTGGCCTTGATCGGGCTCGGCATCGCGATCGACTACGCGCTGCTCGTGGTGGTCCGCTGGCGCGAGGAGCGCCAGCGGCCGGACGTCACGAACGAGGTCGCGGTGCGCAACGCGATGACGCACGCCGGCTCGGCGGTCGTCTTCAGCGGCACGACGGTGGCGATCTCGCTGCTGGCCCTCCTCGTCCTGCCCGTGCCGTTTCTGCGCAGCATCGGCATCGCGGGCCTGCTGATCGCGCTGGTCAGCGTCGCGGTGGCGGTGACGCTGCTGCCGGTCCTGCTGGCGACGATCGGGCCGAAGCTCGACTGGCCGCGCAACCGGCGCGAGGCCCGCCCCAGCCCCGGCTGGTCGGCGTGGGCGCAGCTCGTCGTGCGCCACCGCTGGGCTGCGGCCGTCGGATCGACCGCCGTGTTGGCCGCCCTCGTGGTGGCCGCGGCCTCGATCCAGCTCGGGAGCCCGCGCGCCGACTCGCTCGGCAATACCGGGCCGGCCCGCGCCGGCCTCGAGAAGCTGCAGGGCGCCGGCATCGGCGACGGGCCGCTCTCGCCCTTCGAGGCGCTCGTGCGCGATGGCGACGCGGGCGCAGTGGCGAGGGCGCTCGCCAAGGTCGAAGGTGTCCGCAGCGCGGCGGCGCCCGCCGACTGGCGCAGCGGCGAGACGGCCCTCGTGACCGTCATCCCGACCGCGGACGGCAACTCCGCGGCCGGCCGGGCCACGCTGGACCGGATCCGGGCCACCACGCTGCCGGGGGACGTGACGATCGGCGGCGACGCCGCGTTGAGCGCCGATTTCCTCGACGCCGTCTACGGCAGGTTCCCGCTGATCCTCGCGCTCATCTCCGTTCTCACGTTCGTGCTGCTCGCGCGCGCCTTCCGCTCGCTCGTCCTCCCGCTGAAGGCCGTCGTGCTGAACCTGCTCTCGGTCGCCGCCGCGTGGGGCCTGATCGTGCTCGTGTGGCAGGAGGGCTTCGGCTCCGAGGCGATCTGGGGCATCGAGGCGACGCAGGCGATCAACGTGGAACTGCCGATCGTCATCTTCGCGTTCCTCTTCGGCATCTCGATGGACTACCAGGTCTTCATCATCAGCCGCATGCGCGAGGCCTACGACCGCACCGGCTCGACCGCGACCGCGGTCGTCGAGGGGATCGGCCGCACCGGCCGGCTCGTCACGAGCGCAGCGCTGATCCTCGGCCTCGCGTTCGTCGCCTTCAGCGCCCAGCCCGGAACGGAGGCCAAGATCTTCGCCACCGCGCTCGGCGGCGGAATCCTGATCGACGCGACGATCATCCGCGGCATCCTCGCGCCCGCCGCGGTCGCCACCCTCGGCCGCTGGAACTGGTGGCTGCCGGCCTGGTCGGCCCGCCTGCTGCGCGCGGAGCCGTCGCGCGCGCAGCCGGTGGCCGCGACGGGCACGCTCGCGACCGCCGCCGGCCCGTCCGTGGCCGGCGCTGCGGGATCGAACGGCGGCGTTCCGCCCGTGGCGGCCGCACCGTTGCGGATCCAGACGTACCGCGCGAGCGATCGGGCGACGCTCGTGCTCGGCGGCGAACTCGACCTGCGAACGGTCCCGGTGCTCAGGACGATGCTCGACGACATCGAACGGGACGCTCCGCCGCTGATCGTCGTCGACCTGCGCGCGCTGCGGTTCATGGACTCGTCCGGCCTCGGGGAGCTCGTGCACGCCGACCGGCGCGCCCGCGGTGAGCGGCGGCGCGTCGTGCTCGTCACCGGCTCGGCGCCGATCGACCGGATCCTCGGGCTCAGCGGCGTCACGGAGATGTTCGAGACGACCGCCGACCCGGCGACGCTCGAGAGCCCCGGATCGCAGCCGGGCGACCCGTCATGACCTGAACGCGGCAGGCGAGGCTCCGCCCCCCGCCGTCGCGGCCGGGGCCGGGGCCGGGCAGGCCGGCGTCCGACCCCGCACGGAGATGTCCGCGGGACGCGGGGAACTACGTGGTGCGACTACGGCTCAGCCCCGTTGGCGCGCGCAACCTGGCGCCGTAGTTTCGTGAGCATGTTCGCCGACCAGTTCCTCCCCACCTACGACGTGAGCGACTCCGTCGCCGTCGTCGTGGACGCAAACGCCGCACGGACATGGGAAGCGCTCATGGACGTCGACCTCATGGACGTCGGCCGGCGCAAGCCGCTCGTCGGCATCCTCACGGTCGCCCGCGCGCTGCCCGCCATCGTGCGCGACCTCCTGCGCGGGAAGCTGCCGGCGCCGCCGCCGAAGCAGATGCGGCTGCGCGACACCGCCTCGATGCCCGCCTCCGACGGCGGCTGGGTGCTGCTCGGCGACGATCGCGGCGTCTCCATCGCGCTCGGTCTCGTCGGCACGTTCTGGCGCCCGGTCATCGCCTTCGCGCAGGTCGACCGCGAGCGCTTCCGCGACTTCGCCGAGCCCGGCTTCGCGAAGACCGTCTACGAGCTGTCGGTCCGCGAGCTGCCGGACGGGCGGACCCTGCTCACCGGGCTCATGCGGACCGCGACCACCGACGAGCGCGCCCGCCGGATGTTTCGCCGGTACTGGACCTTCGGCGTCGGCGCGGGCGCGCATGTGCTCGTCGACGGTGTGCTCGACAGCGCCCGCGAGATCGCCGAACGCCGCAACCCGGACGCCGATCCGGTACCGACGCCCGTCGCGGGACGGGATCGGGCCGGCGTGACATGAGCCCTGCCCACCCGATCCCGCGGATCCTCGTGGCCGGCGGTGGCGTCGCCGCCCTCGAGTTGCTGCTGGCGTTGCGCGCCAACGTCGGCTCGCCGCTGGCGATCACGCTGCTGAGCGCGGATGCGGCCTTCGCCCCGCCCGCGATGACCGTCGCCGAACCGTTCGAGCGCGGTGGCGCGCAGACGCACGACTGGCGCGAGATCACCGCGCGCCTCGACGTGCGCCTCGTGCTCGACCGACTCGTTGCCGTGGACACCGACGCGCACAGGGTCTTCACCCATGACGGACGGCGCATCCCGTACGACGTCCTCGTGATCGCCACGGGCGCGCGGCGCGTCGAGCCGCTCGCCGGCGCACTGACGTTCGGGGTGGACGCCGCAGCCGGCCCGGCGCTGCGCGCGCTCATCGACGACGCCCGGCGCAGCGCGGCACGGATCGCGTTCGCGCTGCCCTGGCCGTCGAGCTGGTCGCTGCCGCTCTACGAGCTTGCGCTGCTGACGGCGCACGAGCTGCGCGAGCACGACTCGCCGGCGCTGGTGCGCATCGTCACGCCCGAGCGCCGCGCGCTCGAGCTGCTCGGACCCGCCGCCGGCGAGGCGGTGATGCCCATCCTGAGCGCGGTCGGCGTCGAGCTCGTGGCGGGCGTCCAGCCCCGCGCCGTCGTCAGCGGCGGCCTGCGCCTCGACGACGAGGCCACCGTCGAAGCCGACCACGTCGTGACCATCGCCGACGTCGTCGCACGCCCGGTGCCGGGTCTGCCGACCGACCGCGCGGGCTTCATCCCGGTCGACGCGTACGGTCTCGTCACCGCGGAGCCGGACGTCTACGCCGTCGGCGAGGTCACGTCGTTTCCGCTGCGCCAGGGCGGTCTCGCCGCACAGCAGGCCGACGTCGTCGCCGACGCGATCATCGCGCGGTACGCGGGCGGCGAGCCGCCGCGGCCCTTCGCGCCCGTCCTGCGCGCGCGCCTGACGACGAGCGGCGCGCCCCTCTACCTCCAGGCCCGCCCATCTGGCCGGAGCCTCGCCTCGTATCGCGCGATGTGGTCGCCGCCCGAGAAGGTCGCCGGCCGCTACCTCGCCCCGTACCTCGCGACCGCGCGCCCGGAACTGACCCTCTCCGCGACGCTCGCCGAGCGCGTGCCGGCCGTCGCCGGCGAGCCGGGGGACGAGCACGCCGCCGTGAAGCTCGCGCTGACCGTGGCCGCCGCCGAGGCGCGCTGCCACAACCGCAGCCGCGCACTGCAGGCGCTCGATGCGGCGCTCGCCCTCGAGCCCGATCTGGACGACCCGTCGTACCTGGCGTTGCGCGGGCGCCTCGCCGAGCAGGTTCCCGCCGGGTGATCGTCGGGTACGGTCGGCGCCGCGTGTCCGCCGCGCCGCCACCGTCCAGCGTCGTCGAGGCCATGCGCCACGGCGCCATGTACCCGGGCGGCCCCGAGGTCGTCGTGCGCGAGACCCACTCCGCCTGGGTGTTCCTCGCGGGCGAGCGCGCCTACAAGGTCAAGAAGCCCGTGCGGATGGCGTTCCTGGACTTCAGCACGCTCGAGCGCCGCCGCGCCGTCTGCCACGAGGAGGTCCGGGTGAACGCGCCGCTGGCGGCAACGCTCGAGATGCGCGTGCGGGCCGTCGTCGCGCGCGACGGTGGCTACGCGTTGACCGACAGCGACGCGCCGGACGCCGTCGAGTACGCGATCGAGATGCGGCGCTTCGACGAGGACCGAACGATGGCGGCGCTCATACGTCGTGGAGAGCTGCGCGCCGAGCACGTGCAGGCCACCGCCCGGCGCCTGGCGGAGTTTCACGCGGCAGCACATGCGATCGCCCCGTCGGATCCGGTGGGCGACGTCAAACGTGCGTGCGACCGCAACGCGCGCGAGCTGCTCGCGCTCGCCGACGATGCCACCGCTCGCCGGATCCTCGCGGCCACGCGCTTCACCGATGCCTATCTCGTCGCGCACCGCCACGCGCTGGTGGCCCGCGCCGCCGCGGGGCGCACCCGCGACGGACACGGCGACCTGCGGGCCGAGCACGTCGTCCTCGAGCAGCCGCTGGCGATCGTCGATCGCCTCGAGTTCGATGCCCGCCTGCGCGAGATCGACGTGGCCGACGACCTCGCGTTCCTCGTGATGGACCTCGAGCGGCTGGGCGCGGGCGCCTTCGTACAGCCGCTTGTCGCGGCGTACCGGGCGGCCGGGGGAGACCCCGGCGACGACGCCCTGATCGCGTTTCACGCCGTGTACCGAGCGCTTGTGCGCGCGAAGGTCGACCTTCTGCGAGCCGGTCAGCTCGACGACGCCGCTGCTGCGAACGCCGCGCGCTCCGAGGCCGACGAGCTGGTCGCGCTGGCCGAGCGCTTCGCGTGGCGCGCCCGTGGGCCGCTCGTCCTCGCGGTCGGCGGCCCGCCGGCCAGCGGCAAGTCGACGCTCGCCGCACGCCTGGCGCGGCGCAGCGGCTGGGCGGTGCTGTCATCTGACGCACTTCGCAAGCTGGCGCGCGGCATCGACCTGGCCGACCAGGCTCCGGAGGCGGACTACACGCGGGCGGCGCGCGCCGCCGTCTACCGCCAGCTCGGCGAGCGCGGTCGCGCCGCTGTCGCTGCGGACCAGGGCGTGATCGTCGACGCGACCTTCGGGGACCCGACGTTGCGCGCCGCGTTCCTCGACGGCCTCGGCGACCGGGGCGCGCTGCGCGCGATCGAATGCCACACGCCCGCCGCGCTGCGCGAGCACTGGGCGCTCGAGCGAACTGCGCGGACCGCCCACGGCTCGGACGCGGCGCCCACCGTCGCCGCGCAGCTCGGAGCACACCACACGGGCTGGGACGAACTGTCCGAGGAGATGATCCTCACCGTCCGGCCCGGCGCCGGCGCCGACGCCGCCGTCGACCAGATCGCCGACTGGCTCGACATGCGCTCCGTGGTTTGCCCCGCCGCTGCGCGGCCTCACACGGACGCCGGCGGCGCCTCGCGCAACTAGCGTCCGGCTCACCACGATCCAGGAGCCTGACCCATGCTGACCACCGTCCCGTTCAAGTCCGTTCCCGGCCTCGACGCACCCGTCACCGACGTCATGCACCGCGGCGTCGTGGCCCTGCCGGCGAGTGCCACCCTCGCCGACGCCGCCGCCGCCATGCGCGACAACAAGGTCCACGCCGTGCTCATCACCGGCAGCGACGCCAGTCCGCTCGGCTGGGTCACGAGCCGCGGCATCCTGCACAACCACGCCCTGGACTGGACCACCGACGCGAGCGCGATCGCGGCGATCACCCAGCCGGCCGCCAGCGTCGCGCCGAGGGCGACGCTCTTCGACGCGATGACCGTGTTCGTCGCGACGGGAGCCAGCCACATCCTCGTCGCTGCGTCGGCCGCCGAGCCACCCATCGGCGTGATCGCGGAAAGCGATCTCGTGGCGTTCATGGCGGCCTGAGCGGGTCAATGCCGCCATCGCCCTCGGCCGCCGTCGATCTGTACTGGATCCCGCTCGGGGCGGGTGGTCACTGCGTCCGCTTCAACGGCCGCGTCTTCGAGGCCCTCGAGGCCGCGCGCCGGCACCGGGCACGCTGCGACCTCTACCACGTCGCCCTGATCGTCGAGCTCGGCGGGCAGCGCCACACGATCGAGCTGGCGCCCTCGCCGGATGCTGACCCGGCGAGCCGCGGTGTCGTCGCCACGGGCGCCGTCGGCAGCCGTTACATCGGCTGGATGCGCCTCTTTCGCTACGAGGTCCGCTGCTGGCGCGGCGGGTCGATTCCGGATCTCGCCTACGCGGTCGGAGAGCCGCGCCGGCTGACCACCGACCCCACGGTGGCGCGCCGGCTGCTCGACCTCGTCGCCATCGTGCCCACGCCGGTGTGGGGGCGCGACGAGCTTCGGGCAGGGGAGATGTGGAACTCGAACTCGGTGATCGCCTGGCTGCTCGCTGCCGCCGGCCTGCCGACGGATGAGCTTCGCCCCCCGCCGCGCGGGCGCGCCCCCGGCTGGGACGCGGGTCTTGAGGTGGCTCGACGCAACGCTGTCGCGCACGGCGAGGCGGTGTCGACCGATCGGACGACGGCGACGCGCTCGCTCGTCTAGGCGCCAGGGGAGGCGGGCGCCTCAGTCCGCAGCGTCGAGCGCTGCGGCGCGACCGGGCAGCACCATTGCCGAGCCGGTGGCCAGCGCGACCGGCTGGCCCTCGGCGTTGACGACGTCGGCTTCGGCGACGCTGATCGTGCGTCCGGCGTGGCGCACGCGTCCGTGGGCGACGAGCTCGCGACCGTCGGGTGGCACCGGTCGCAGGAAGTTGACCTTCAGGTCGATCGCTGCGACGGCGGCGCCGGGCGGCGCCGTGGTCTGGATGGCGGACACGAGCGCGCTGTCGGCGAGCATCGCGATCACGCCCCCCTCCACCGTCCGCAGGGGGCTGCACAGCCACTCGTGACACGGCAGCGCGAACGCGGCCTCCCGCGGCCCGGCCTCGATCGGTCGCAGCCCGGTGAGGTAGTGGATCGGCGGGCGTGGCAGATCGCCGGCGATCTGGCCCTGGAGGATCTGCAGGCCGCTCATCCCATCCCAGATCTGCTGCCGGAGAACCTGACCGAGCGCGGGACGCTCGTACGGGTCCGGGCCGTCGACGTGCGGCGCTTCGCCGCGCGGCGCCGCGGGAGGGGAGGGGAGGTCGCGACCGGCAGAGATCGATCGGACGAAGCACAACGAGCTGCCGTCCGCGAGCAGGCGACCACGGCCGTCGGTGATCTGCACGGCCGAGAGCGCGAGTGAGCGGCCCGCATGAACGACCCCGGCACGCGCGACCAGCGTGCCGCCGGCGCGCGCCGGCCGCAGCAGCCGCAACGACAGCTCCGACGTCGAGTACATGGTCGCCGGCGGCAGCGCGCTGTGCACCGCGCAGCCGAGCGGCCCGTCGGCCAGGATCGCCAGGGTTCCGCAGGAGATCACGCCGTGAGGACTGAGCAGCCAGCGCGTGGCCGGCATCGAGAACGACGCGCTGCCGAGGCCGACATCGGTCAGCGCCATCCCGACCAGCCGGCCGATCGGTGGCGCCGAGCCGCTCTCGATCAGCGCGCGCAGCTGCTCGACGCCGGACAGCCGCGCCGTGAAGGCATCCGGATAGCCACCGCGAACCGGCTCACGCCACGGCGGCGCCTCGTGGGGTGAGTCCACGAGCGAACGCTACCTACCAGCGCGCGGCGTGGTGCTCCATCACGCCGAGCCCGCTCACCCGTCCGACGCCGGGCAGCGAGCCGGTGAACGCCCCGAAGGGCTGACAGTAGTCGCTGCGGACGACGATGAGGTGGTCGTGGCGCTCGCGCACCGCTTCACCGGTGAACTCCAGGCGGTCGCCCTCGTCGAAGTCGACGGCGGAGAGGTCCGGCGCGAAGACCACCGGGCCGACCTCGTGTGAGCCGGCGGCGGCCCAGACGGAGCGCTCGCTGGCCCGCGGCCCGTCGCTGATCCCGGCGACGACATTCCAGCCCACGGGTGCCCCGTCGCCTGCGTGCCCGACGCCCGCCGACCACCACCACTCGGTCTCGCGCGCGTGGTAACCGGCGGTGTCGTCGACGACGGCGAGCCCGTCGAGCGCCAGCTCGCGCCCTGGTACGACGACGCGCCCGCGCACCGGGCGGCCGGCCTGCTTGCGGGTCCAGACGTAGCCCTCACCGTGGGCGTTGAGCGACTCCACGCCACGGCCCTCGTCGACGACGAGGTCGATCGCCACGCCGCGATCACGCACGCGCAGGCGACCGCCGTCGCCGAAGCGCACGAGCGCGGGGCCGGCCAACCGCGTCCGTTCGTGCAGCGTGCCGCGGCGGCGATCCCAGACCGCCCACCACGAGCTGCGCGCCGGCCCGATCGCCGCGGTGGCCGCGCACAGCATGATCTCCTGCGAGAACGCGGCGACGTAGCGCCAGCGCTTCAGCGGGCGCGTCCCGCGCAGCGGCGCCATCCGCGCTGGCGGAACCGCGACCGTCAGCTCGGCCGGCGGCGCGCCGGTCTCCCAGCGCAGGGGGAGCGAGGGCGGGCGCCGCATGGGGCCAGCATCGTCGTTGCTGGTTGACCGGTCAACGTCGTCATCGACCCGCACGTGCCGGGCGTGGCGACCGTTCCGCGATGGGCGTGAAGCAGCGACGACGTGACACGTACGATGGGACATCAACCGGCGCGCCAGAGCCGGACACCGGGGGGAGGACCCGAAGATGACTGGGCGGATGCGTCCCAAGGTCGCCGTGCTGGCCGTGCTGCTGAGCGCGACGACGGTCGCCGCGTGTGGCGACTCGAGCAACGACTCCGGCGATTCGGCCAGCAGCGGCGCGGCCGCCCATGCGGCTGCCGACAGGCTCATCGCGCAGGCGATCGCCACGAATCCTGCCGCGGACGCGGCGCGAATCAGCGGGAGCGTCGACGTCGACGTCCTCGGCGGCCGTCAACCCCTGACCGGCAAGACCAAGATCACCGCGGACGGCACCTACGTCCTGCCGTCCGGCGCGTCGGTGCCGGACCTCGACATCGATGTCGGCCTCTTCCACGCCGGCCAGGCGCTCGGCGGCGCGATCGTGCTCTCCGACAAGACCGGCTTCATCAAGCTCGGCCCGGCCGGCTACAAGATCCCCGCCTCGATCTCGCGCAGGATCGTCGCACCCGCGGAGCCGGCGAAGAACGGCTTGACGAAGACGGGCGCGATGTTCTTCATCAACCCGCATGACTGGCAGCGCAACGCGAAGGTCGTCGGCGAGACGACCCTCCGGGGCGAGCGCGTTCAGCACATCACCGCCGACGTCGACGCGAAGGCCTTCTTCCTCGACCTGTCGCGGATGGTGCGCTTCCTGCGGCGCCTGAACATCACGGAGGCGCTCGGGCTGCCCAGCGCGCTCGGCCCGAAGATGGTGGCCGCGCTCGCCCGCTCGGTGACGGTCGCCCGCGGCGAGGCCTGGATCGGCGCGGACGACCACGTCCTGCGCAAGGCGAAGGCGCACGGCGAGCTCGTCGTCGCCTCCCGCGACCGCAAGCTGCTCTTCGGGATCCGCCGCGCGACGCTCGACGCGAACCTGGACATCTCCGAGCTCGGCGACGTCCCGCCGATCAGCGCGCCGAAGCACGTGAACTCCTACAGCTCGCTGCAGCTCGCGCTCGACGCGCTCGGCGAGTACGTCCGCCGGCTGATCCGCGGGAACTAGTGTCGCCGGGCCGAGCGGGCGCCATGCGCGCCCGCCCAGCGCTGGGCCCCTACTCGACGTGCTCGACGAGGAAAGCCACGCGCACGTGGGCGCGCCACTCGTCGAGGTCGTCGCCACGCAGACCCGTCGACACGACGTCGACGGCCTTGATGTTGCGCAGCGTCTGCTTGGCCTCAGCCAGCGCTTGCTGAACTGCGTCGTCAGAGCTCGTCGGCGAGCTGCCGACGAGTTCGATGATCTTCACGACGGACATGACACTCCTCCTGTCGCGGACACCACCACCCTACCCGGCCATCACCGGCGCATCGGAAGGTCCCGCGGCGAGGCTGTCTGACCGAACCGAGAGGGTCGGGACGCGGCGCACCGCAAACGATGGCCTCCACGTCGAGTCGTTCGCCCTCCCAGCGGACGCCTACATGCAACCGCGCGGACTGAGCGCCGTCATGGCCGAGCGCCCGCGCGATCCACGACCGTACAGTCTCGCTCGATGATCCCTTTGAAGGCGCTCGTTTCGTGACCCCGCGCCCGCTGACGCCCCACGACCTCTCGGGTCTCGAGGAGCTTCCCGCGGCGGCGCTGTCCCCGGACGGCCGCTGGCTGGCGTACGTGCGCAAGCGTCCTCGCCGCACGGCCACGTTTCACAAGTACGACTACCTCTCCGGCGGCGACCGCTGCGATGTCTGGATCGTCGACGTCGCGGGCGGCGCCCCGCAGAACCTGACGCGGGGTGCCGACGACGGCTCCGGTCACTGGGGGCCCAGCTGGTCTCCCGACGGCAAGCGACTTGCGCTGCTGTCGACGCGAGGCGAAAACGTCTGCGCGTGGGTCTGTGACATCGCCTCGCGAACGCTGCACCGGCTGTGCGAACGCGGGATGGAGCTGCAGTCTCACTCCTCTCCGATGGTGTGGGTGTCCGACGACGACATCCTGCTGGCCACGCTGCCCGCGGGGGAGCAGCCGGACCGGATGACCCTCGAGATACGAGCGGCGCAGATCGCGATGCGCGAGTGGCCGAAGGCGTGGAAGGGGCTGGAGCCGACGGCGAGCGCGCTCGAGAGCGGCACGCTCGAGCCGTTCGATGGGCGCCCGCAGGGCGCGCTCGTGCTCGTCGACGCGGCGACCGGCGTGGAGCGGACCCTGATGCGAGGCCGGTTCGGAGAGATGAGGATCGCTCCCGACGGGCGTCACGTGGCCTTCTTTCGCCAAGTCGACGTCCGCAGGCCGCAGGCGGACATCAAGTTCGAGCGGCTGGACGGCCGCGTTTCCCAGCTCGGCATCGTCGCTGCTGACGGAACGCTGCTGACGGCCGGCGTGCCGGAGATCGAGCAGCCCATCGGCACGTCGCTGCGCTGGTCTGCCGACAGCACGGAGGTGGCGCTCCTGGACCACGTCGACGCGGCGGCCGGATCGTCGAGGCGGATCTTCCGCTACCGACTCGCCGACGGCCGCGTCCGGTGTGAGAGCGACACGAGCCTTGAGCCGGAGTCGATCGTCTGGACTGGCGAGAACACGATCCTCACGTTCGCGCGGCCGGCGCAGGGGCCGTCGCCGCAGCGCACGGACTGGTGGCTGCTCGCGGGCCGCGAGGCGCCGCGCAACCTGTCCGCCGACCTCGACGCGGTCCCGACGCGGCTCTTCCCGGAGGAGGGCCGCCGGTCGTTCGTCGGCCTCGGGCACGAAGGCGTGCTGCGGCTGTCGATGAGCGACGGCCGCTGGGCCGACGTCAGCGGCGCCTTCGAGCGCCACATCTCTGCCGTGCTCTGGCCGCCGCCGCGGGAGTCCGATCGCCGGACGGTCGCGCGGCTCGTGCTCATGGTCGACGGCGAGACGTCCGCGGAGCGATTCTCCCTGGACCTGCGATCCGGTGCGATGACGTTCCTGGCCTGGCCGTCGGACAGGGCGTGGCTGCTGCAGTTCACGCCAGAGCACGACACCGCCGTGCACGGCGCGTTCGATCGCACGGGCGCCGCGCTGTGGATATCGCGGCCGTCGTTTGAGCAGCACCGCGCGATCGTCGAAACGAACATGTGGCTGCGGGACGTCGCAGAGGGCGAGATCGAGCGCGTCGACTACCGGGGAGCCACAGGAGAGGAGCTCACCGGTTGGCTCATCCTGCCAATCGACCACGAGCCCGGCAGGCGCCACCCCCTGATCACCGCGGTCTATCCGGGCTCCGTCTTCGGCGGGCAGACGCCGCCGCCGATGCTCTCGATCGTGGGGGAGCATGCCTACAACCCGCAGCTGCTGGCTGCGCGCGGCTACGCCGTGCTGTATCCCAGCATGCCCCTGGGTCCCGAAGGCGAGCCGGGTGATCCGTCCCTGGACATGGCGAACGGACTTGGGCCGGCCGTCGACGCAGCAATCGAGATGGGATTCGCCGATCCCGACCGACTCGGGCTCATAGGGCACAGCTACGGTGGCTATGGCACGTACGCCCTGATCACCCAGACGCAGCGCTTTCGGGCGGCGGTGGCTCTGGCCGGGATCGCCGAGCTGGTGAGCCTCTACGGGCAGCTCGATGCGCGCTTTCGCTACGAGCCCGACGCGCACGAGTACCTGCAGCAGTACCTGTCGGAGACGGGCCAGCTTCGCATGGGGGCCCCGCCGTGGAAGGACACCGAGCGCTACATCCGCAACAGCCCGCTGTTCGCGGCCGGCGACGTGCAGACCCCGCTGCTCATCATCCAGGGCGACATGGACTACGTGCCGCTGCAGCAGGGAGAGCAGTTCTTCAGCGCCCTCTACCGCCAGGGCAAGCGCGCCAGGTTCGTGCGCTACTGGGGCGAGGGACACGTCTTCCAGAGCCCCGCCAACATCCAGGACATGTGGCGGGAGACCTTTGCGTGGTTCGACGAGTTCCTCAGCTGAGTCTTAGAACGGTCGAATGACACTGGCCGTCAGGCGGCGCGGATATCTCTTCAGGATCGACGATGGAGAGCGCCCCGTTCAGGCCGAAAGCAGCCGTCGCTTCGACCACCGCCCGCGAGTCTCGACCTGATCCGCGAGCATCAGCCGCAGCGATCCACGAGGTCGGTGAAGCTCAATGATGGGCATCGAGCGGCTACGCCGAATCGATCCCAGAATCCGTTATAGACACGTCGTCTCTATGGCCGGAGCGGAGCCATGGGAGTGTCGGCCAGCCGACAATCCGGACCACGACTGATCTATACGCTCGCCCGCACCAGACACCTGGGGACCACAACACTCAGAGGGGGCGAGAGGGTATGAGCAGGCAACGGATCACCGCAATCGTGCTAGTGGCCGTAGTGGTCATCGCGGGGGTCGTCATCTTCGCCGCGGGCGGCGATGGCGGAGACGGACGCAAGGCCTCGATTGGGGCCGACACGACGGGATTGTCGATCAGCAACCCGAGGGAGACGGAGGGCAACTCGGGCACGAAGGCCGCGTCGTTCACGATCACGCGCAGCGGCACGATCAACGTCAACTCGTCGGTGAGCTGGGACACGGAGAACGGCACCGCCGCCGGCGACGACTACGCCGGCACATACGGCACCGTGTACTTCGCCTCCAACCAAACGACCAAGACCGTGGTCGTCAACGTCAAGGGCGACACGGTTGATGAGGACGACGAGACCTTCAAGGTCGTGCTCTCCGACCCCACCAACGCCGGCATCCTCGAAGGCAAGGGCACGGGCACCGCGACGATCGTCGACGACGACGGCGGCACCGTCGGGAGCCAGAGCGAGCTCATCGCAAACGGTGGGTTCGAGGGCACCGCGAACCCCTGGTTGCTCAGCGGCGGCGCGGTCAGGCGGGGCACCAGCCCGGCCCACGGTGGAACCGGCTCCGTGGAGCTCGGCGGGTCTACGGAGTACGCCGGCGCCATTGCAAGCCAAGTGGTCACGATCCCCGCCAACGCGACCACCGCGAACCTCACGTTCTGGCTCAACATCACCACTGCCGAGACGAAGACGACTGTGGCCGACCAGCTCTACGCGCAGGTCAGAGACCCATCAGGCTACATAAGGCGCACCCTCGCGACGTACAGCAACCTCGATAAGACGACCGCCGGCACGTACACGCAGCGAGGGGCTTTCAACCTGCTCGACTACAAGGGCCAGTCGGTCAAGGTGTTCTTCCAGACCACCAGGGATACCTCACTGCCGACCACGTTCCGCATCGACGACGTCACGCTCAGGTAGGCGGGCGGGCAATCCGGCCGGATCAGGTGAAGGCCCTGCTTGCAGGGCCTTCCGTCTTTCGCCGTGGTGGGTGCGAGGGTCACATTGGGGACTGCCTTATCTGTAGGCGCCGCCAGCGTCAAGCTGCTCCTCTTGCCTCACCGGGGGCGCTCCTCGGTGAGGCGGCGATGGAGCCACGCCGCGGAGGTGCAATCAACGGCTGTCAGGCGAACGGCGTTGCCTGCGCCGCCTGCGCCGGTCGATGATCGGCCCCCAATGCCTGCCGATCCGGTGCCACGACGCCAGCAACGCGAGCGCTAATAGCACCCCCAGGAGAAGACTAGGTGCGAGCCCCGGGCCGACAACCTCAGCGAGGAGAATGGCAGGAAGACAGGCGGCAAACCCGATCCATAGGACGGCGCTGGCTACGACGTCGAAGGCTTCCGGTAGCGGGTCGGGTTCCCGACGAAGCCACCCCAGAAGCTTGCGCAGCAAGGTCATACGCCACCCGTGCCGACGAGCGCGACCGCCCGCGCCGCGCGTGTCGAAGATGGAGAGCACCCGCACTCGGGGAAGTGTGGCACTGCTCCTTTCGGCCTGGAGGCAGCAGTCGTTGATCGCCGTCGTTCTCGTCAACGCACCCGTTCCTGTTCGTCGGCTAGCGCACCTCCAGCAGGTCGTGGTCGACACCAGTGGCGCGCGGGTGCCCAGCCTTATCTCGGTGCTCGCGCCCGGGCAGGGGCGCGGCGACTAGATCGTTGACGGGGGTGATCCCGCGGTGAGCGGTGTGGCCGCTCAATCTTTCAGGGTCGCTCATCACGCTCAGATGAGGACGGCAATTCTGGGGGAGCCGGCCACGGTCGATCACTGATGGTGGGGCAGGCGCGCCGCGGCGTTCAGGTGGCAGGAGCGATCGCGTCGTCGCCGAGCTCGCGCAGCGTGTGATGCGCGCGGCGCAGTAGCTTGCGTGCGATCGTCAGCGCGGCACGGTTTGCTCCGAGGCGCTCCTTGAGCTGCACGTAGTAGGCGTGGTCCGGTGATGCCGGCCGGGCCGCGCATTGTGCGGCTTCGAAGACCGCCCAGCGCAGCACTGCTGAGCCCTGCCGGGAGAGGTGCCCGGAGCGCCGCCGCACGTCGGACTCATGCACCGTGATGTCGAGGCCGGCGAAGCGCACGGCTTGGCGTGAGGAGGACAGGCGGCGCGTGTCGCCGAGCTCGGCGACGATCGCGGTCGCGACGCGTGACCCGATGCCGTAGTGCTTCATCAGGGCGCGACAGCCCGGCTGGCGGCGAGCGATGCGGTCGAGCTGGAGGTCGATGTCGTGCAGGACGCCGTTGAGGTGTTCGATGATCCCCAGCGCGACTGTGATCTGCTGCTGCGCAGCCTCCGGCAGGTCCTGCTGCGCAGCCTCCGGCAGGTCCAGCGCGGCGAGTTGCTCGCGGGCGTAGCGGCCCTCCAGGCGTCCGAGGCGGCCGGCTTGCACCGACACGCCGTGGTGAAACAGGACGGCGTGGATGCGCTGCAGCCACTCCGTGCGCTGGCCGACGACGGTCTTGCGCAGCCGCACCTTGACGCGTAGATCGAGGATGTGCGCCGGCGCGATCCACGACT
>JAUXSD010000260.1 GCA_030681525.1 Solirubrobacteraceae bacterium | reverse complement strand
CATGGGCTGTGGCTTGGTGGATCGCGGTGCCGCCTTTACCGGGCGTCGTTCATCCCCGCTCGTGACAGGGCTGTTTTTTTCGTCGCGCAAGGCCTGTCCTGAGCCCGTCGAAGCGGCCTGTCCTGAACCTTCGACTGTGCTCAGGACTAAAGGCTTCGTCGTAGCGCGCTGCCCCGGGTCCTGCCGAGGTACAGAAGGCGGTGAACTTGATTCAGCGATCACGCGCGCGACTGTCGGAAGCACTTCTGCCAGCGGAACTTCACCTGCGGTAGCGACCGGAACAGCGGAGGCCGGCGCGGGTATCGCCACGACCGCCGGCTGAAGCGGCGTGGTGCTCGCCGCAACGACCTGCGGCCCTTCGGCTAAGCTCAGGGCAGGCTTGCGCGCTTGCATCCATTGCCATACGGTAATTCCAGCCACCAGCACCAGCCCCAATACCAGCAAAGGCACAGTCATCGCCAGCCTGCGTTGGCTATGCGGCACGGCGCGCACCATGGTCCGGTCTATGGGCTGCTCCATTGCAGCATGCGCACCGCGCTGTTCGAGCTGGTTGAGTACCTGATTAATGACGCTCACTGCAGTGTCATCCACGCGACTCCCAACAAAACGATTGCCGCAAAGCCGGCCAAAGCCGCCCAATGCAGCCAATCGCGGCGCACTTCCGGCGTATCCGCTGCCGCATCGCGCACATGCCTGGCAAATACCTGCTGCCTGCCATCGCTGAACGCCAGCATCAAGGCCTTGTGCGCAACGATGTTGATCAGCCTCGGCGTGCCGCCGGTAATGCGGTACAGTTTGCTCACCGCACCCTTGCTGAACAGCGTGTCGCCGGGAAATTGAGCCACGGCCAGGCGATGACGCAGATAGCGCTCCATCTCATCCCTGCGCAGCCCTTTCAGCTCTGCCTGGAAGCTGATGCGCTGGCGCAGCTGACGTACTGAGCGATGCCGCAGCCGTTCGTTCAATTCCGGCTGCCCGAACAACACCACCTGCAACAACTTGCGCTTCTCAGTTTCGAGGTTGGTGAGCAGACGCAACATTTCCAGGCTTTCCAGCGGCATCGCCTGCACCTCGTCCAGGCACACCAGCGCGCG
>JAUXSD010000254.1 GCA_030681525.1 Solirubrobacteraceae bacterium | reverse complement strand
GGCGTATTCGAACGTCGAGCACGCGCGCTCGCAGCGCGCCCTCGAGAAGCTCGGCTTCGAGCGCGAGGGCGTCCTGCGCGCCTTTCACCGCCACGGCGACGATGCGCTCGACGTCGCGGTCTTCGGCCTGCTGCGCGCGACCTGGGAGACCGGCGCGCTGCGCGAGGTGCCCGTGGCCGTGACCGGCGAGCCCCCGCCGCGGTTCGTCTCGCGGGGCGAGCCGGAGCTCAGCCCCGGCGCGCTTCCCAGCTGAAGCCGCGCACCGCGAGCACCGTGCCGAGCGCCGCCCAGATGAGGACGACCGCGAGGTCGGAGAGCTGGTCGGCGAACGGCGCGCCGGTGACCATTGCCGCCGAGAGGCCGTCGATGAGGTGCGTGAGCGGCAGCACCTCGGCGATGTCGCGCATGAAGCTCGGCGCGTTGTCGGCGTCGTAGAAGACGCCCGAGATGACGATGACCGGCAGGAAGATCGCGTTCACGTAGGCGGGCGCCGAGTCGAAGTTCGGGATCGCGTGCGAGAGCGCGACGCCGAGCGAGCCGAGGCACACGACGCCGGCCGCGACGAACACGCCGAGCATGAGCCAGCTCGCCGGCAGGCCGACGCCGAAGAACAGCGCCCCGGCGGCGATGACGAACGACAGCTGGATCGCGGTGTTCGTGATCGCGTGCGCCGCGAGCCCGCCGAGGTACGCGCCGCTCGGCAGCGGCGTGCCGCGCAAGCGCTTCAGGACGCCCTGCTCGCGCAGGAAGACCATGTTCATCGCGAGCGCGACGAACGTCGTCGACATGACGCTCATCCCCGCGATGCCGGGCACGATGACGTCGAGGTCGGCCTGGTTGGACGAGAAGATCGCGCCGAAGAGAAACAGGAACAGCAGCGGCAGGACGAAGTTGAAGAACGCCGCGCTCGGGTTGCGCCAGAACATCTTGCGTTCCAGGCGGTACTGGCGCCAGGTCAGGGCGATCGCCGCGCTCATCGCGGGGCCTGCTCGACGTCGGCGTCCGTCGCAGCCTCGGCCGTGAGCTCGAGGTAGACGTCCTCCAGCGACGGCCGCGAGACGCTGAGGTCGGCCAGACCGGTGCCGCGCGCCAGCGCCGCGCTCGTGAGCTGGTGCAGCAGCGCGGTCGGATCGTCGGTCTCGCGGGACACGAGCTCGCCGGCGTCGTCGCGCCACGCGACGCGGTAGCGCGAGGAGGCGCCGACGCCGAGCTGGGCCGGCGCGCCGACGGCGAGGATGCGCCCGTCCTTGACGATCGCGACGCGGTCGCAGAGCGCCTGCGCCTCGTCGAGGTAGTGCGTCGTCAGCAGGACGGTCTTGCCGAGGTCGGCGAGCGCGCGGATCGTCTCCCAGGCGGCGCGCCGCGCGGCCGGATCGAAGCCCGTGGTCGGCTCGTCGAGGAAGACGAGCTCGGGATCGCCGACGAGCGCCAGCGCGAAATCCAGCCGCCGCGACTGGCCGCCCGACAGCTTGCGCGTGAGGACGTCCTCGCACTCGCGCAGCCCGGCGAGCGCGATGACCTCGTCGACGTCGCGCGGCGCCGGATAGAAGCCGGCCCAGTGTGCGACGAGCTCGCGCGGCGTGGCGTGGCGGTAGATGCCGCTGGACTGCAGCACGATGCCGACGCGCTCGCGCAGCGCGCGCGGGCGCCCGCCCGGGTCGTGGCCGAGCACGGAGACGATGCCGCTCGTGCGCGGGCGGTAGCCCTCGAGCACCTCGACGGTGGTCGTCTTGCCGGCGCCGTTGGGCCCCAGCAGGCCGAACACCTCGCCGGCGGCGACCTCGAAGTCGATGCCCTGCACCGCATCCACGTTGCCGTAGGACTTGTGCAAGTCGCGCACGAGAATGGCCGGAGCGGCTGAATCCACGGGCGGGAATCATGACAAGATCGGATCCGGCGGCTTCTGTGACGCGCTGTGCCTGCATCGACCTCGGCTCGAACACGACGCGCCTGCTCGTCGCGGAGCCGTTCGACGGGCGCCTGCGCGAGGTCGTCTCCGAGCGCGCGTTCACGTTGCTGGGAGCGGCCGGCGCGGCGCCGGGCGCCGTCGGCCAGGACAAGATCGGCGAGGTCGCGGCGGTCGTCGCACGCCAGGTGCGCGTCGCCGAGGAGCTCGGCGTGGCGTCGTTGCGCATCGTCGCGACGGCGGCCGTGCGCGGTGCGGTGGATCGCGCCGCGCTGGCGGCCGCGATCGAGGCCACGTGCGGCGCGCGGCTGGAGGTCCTCGACGCCCGTGACGAGGCGCGCCTGGCGTTCCAGGGCGCGACCGGCATGCTCGCTCGCTGCCCGTCCGGCCTGCTCGGCGTCGTCGACGTCGGCGGCGGGTCGACGGAGCTCGTCGCCGGCACCCGGGCGGAGGGCGTGACGTGGTCGATCTCGCTGCCGCTGGGGTCCTCGGTGCTGACGCACGACGAGGCGCTCTCGGACCCGCCGACGCCGGGCGAGCTCGCGCGGGTGCGCGCCACGCTGGCGGTGCGCTTCGCGGCGGTGCAGGCGCCGCAGCCGGCCGTGGCCTACGCCGTCGGCGGCAGCGCCACCACGATGCAGCGCCTCATGGGGATCGCGCTCGACCGCGAGTCGCTGGCCCGCGGGCTGCAGGCGCTCGTCACGCGGCCGGCCGCGGAGGTGGCGGCGCGGCTGGGCCTGCACGTCGAGCGCGCGCGCCTGCTGCCGGCCGGGATCCTGCTGCTCGACGCGGCCTCACGGGCGCTCGGCGCGCCGCTGCAGTTCGCCGGCGGCGGCCTGCGCGAGGGCGTGGTGTTCGAGCAGCTGGCCGTGCTGGGGTCGTGAGCAACCCCGGTTCACGAGTCGGTTACGCCCGCGCGGCTGACGGATAGTGTGATCGGGCGATGGTGCACCCCGAGGCAGACCTCTCGCTGCAGGAGCCGATCCGCTCGGTCGAGCCGGCCCCCGCGCCGACCCCGCCGAGCGACCTCGACCTGCACGACAAGTCGCTGTACTTCGGGCGCGAGATCTCGTGGCTGGACTTCAACGACCGCGTCCTGCAGCTCGTCGAGGACGGGACGATGCCGCTGCTGGAGCGCGTCAAGCTCGCCGCGATCTGGAGCTCGAACCTCGACGAGTTCTTCCAGATCCGCGTCGCCGGCGTGCACGACCAGATCGACGCCGGCCTGACCGAGCCCGGGCCGGACGGGCTGACGCCGTCGGAGACGATCGACGCGATCCGCAAGGGCGTCGTGGCCCAGCAGCAGCGCCTCGAGGAGATGGTGCTCGGCACGCTGTTTCCCGCGCTCGCCGACCACGGCCTGCGGATCCTCCCGCTGAGCGAGCTGTCCAAGTCCCAGCGCAAGGCGCTGGGCAAGCGCTACCGGCGCCAGATCTTCCCGGTCCTGACCCCGCTCGCCGTCGGCCAGGGGCGCCCCTTTCCGTACATCTCGAGCCTGTCGCTGTCGCTCGCGGCGCTCGTCTGCGATCCGGAGACCGGCGAGACGACGTTCGCGCGCGTGAAGGTCCCGACCGAGATGCTCGACCGCTTCGTCGAGGTCGACGACGCGCCGAACACGTTCGTCGCACTGGAGGAGGTCATCGCGGCCAACCTCGAGTCGCTGTTTCCGGGGATGCAGATCGCCGGCCATGGCTTCTTCCGCGTCATCCGCGACGCCGACTTCGAGGTCTCCGACGAGGCCGACGACCTCCTGCAGGCGGTCGAGGCCGAACTGCGGCGGCGGCGCTTCGGCGAGGCGGTGCGGCTCGAGGTCGACGCGAACATCGATCGGGGCGTGCGCGAGCAGCTGCGCGAGGCGCTCGATCTCGAGCAGCGCCAGGTCTACGACGTCGACGGGCTGCTCGGCCTCGCGGACCTGTGGCAGATCTACGGCGTGCGCGGGTTCAGCGACCTGCGCGACCCGCCGTGGACGCCCGTCACGCAGCCGCGCCTGCAGGGCAAGGAGTCCGAGCACGCCAACGTCCTGGCCGAGATGCGCCGCGGCGACATTCTCGTGCACCATCCTTACGACTCGTTCGCCAGCTCGGTGGAGCGCTTCGTCGAGCAGGCCGTCGCCGACCCCGACGTGCTGGCCATCAAGATGACGGTCTACCGCACGTCGGACGACTCGCCGCTGTTTCCCGCGCTCATCCGGGCCACCGAGCGCGGCAAGCAGGCTGTCTGCATGGTCGAGCTCAAAGCGCGCTTCGACGAGCGCGCGAACATCGGCTGGGCGCGCGCGCTCGAGCAGGCGGGCGTGCACGTCGTCTACGGCTACCCCGGCCTGAAGACGCACGCAAAGTGCATCCTCGTCGTGCGCCGCGAGGGCGATGGCGTGCGCCACTACGTCCACATCGGGACGGGCAACTACCACGCGAAGACCGCGCGCATCTACACGGACTTCGGCCTGTTCACCTGCGACGAGGCGATCGGCAACGACGTCGCCGACATGTTCAACTCGCTCACCGGGGTCGCCCGGCCGCTGGAGAATCGCAAGGTCCTCATCGCGCCGCACGGGATGCGCGAGGGGATCATCGAGGAGATCGACCGCACGATCGCCGCCCACGAGCGCGGTGAGCCGGCGCGGATCCGGATGAAGATGAACTCGCTCGTCGACCGGCGCTGCATCCGCGCGCTGTACCGCGCCTCGCAGGCCGGCGTCGAGGTCTCGCTCAACGTGCGCGGCATCTGCTGCCTGCGTCCGGGGGTCGAGGGCATCTCGGACAACATCACGGTGAGAAGCGTGCTCGGGCGGTTCCTCGAGCACTCGCGCATCTACAGCTTCGAACGCGACGGCGAGAAGCGCGTGCTCATCGGCTCGGCCGACCTCATGCCACGCAACCTCGACACGCGGGTCGAGCTCATCACCCCCGTCGAGGACCCTGCCGTGCGCGACGACATCCTCGACACGCTGGACCGCTCGCTGGCGACCGACCTCTGGGCGTGGCGGCTGAGCCACGACGGCACCTGGCGCAAGGAGGAGCCCGGCGACGCGCCGCGCTCGGTCCAGCGCGAGCTCATGCAGCTGCACGCCGCGCGGGCCAGCGAGGGCGCGCAGTCGGACGACGCGTGAGCGACGACCGGCCGGCACTGGGCGCGGCGCAGGACGCGCGCGTGCACGCGCCCGCACGCGGCAACCGGCGCCTGGAGGCGCTGCTGGAGGCGGTCGACGGCGACCTGCAGGTCAAGGCGTGGTGGCATGCGGCCGCCGTCAACGCCGAGCGGCTGCACATGTCCGACCACTCCTGGGTCCACATCCAGATCGTGCTGAACATCGCTCTGCGGCTGTCGCGGCTGCTGTTCGCGCGCGGGGTGACGCCGAGCATCGTCGCCGACCACGGCCTGGAGCGACGTGACGCCGAGGTCGTGATCGCCGGCGCGGCGCTGCTGCACTGCGTCGGCATGTCGATCCACCGCACCGACCACGAGACCTACTCGCTGTTTCTCACCGCCGACAAGCTGCCCAGGCTGCTGGCCGACGTCTACGAGGAGCCGACGCGCTCGGTCGTCGTCGCCGAGACGATGCACGCGATCATCTCGCACCGCTCGAAGGGTGCGCCGTTCACGATCGAGGGCGCGATCCTGCGCGTCGCCGACGCGCTGGACATGGCGCGCGGTCGCTCGCGCGTGCCGTTCGAGGCCGGCCACACGAACATCCACTCGCTGTCGGCCTACGCGATCGAGAAGGTCTCGATCGCCGCGGGGGAGGACAAGGCGGTCCGCATCGAGATCGAGATGTCCAACTCGGCCGGGATCTTCCAGGTCGACGAGGGGCTGGGGACGAAGCTGCGCGGCACGCCGCTGGAGCCGCACATCGAGGTCGTCGCGCGCATCGAGGCCGAGCACGAGCAGCGCCTCGTGCCGATCTTCCGCCTGTAGGTTCGTTCGTCGATCGAATCCCGAATTGCGACCGGTTCATCGGAAAGCAGAAGCGCGGTACGGTCGTGCCATGAGCGACGCTGATGAGGCCGAAACGCTCGCGAGACTTGCTGCGCTCGCCGATTCGCTTGGCACGGCTGACGAGCCGTACTGGACGGCGAATGACGTCATGGCAGCCGCCAGCGACGCCCTCATCACTTCCCGCACTGCGTGCGACCTCTACCACCTGTGGGCGGGACTAACGGATTGGTACGAGTTGAAGCCGGACGACAGGGAAGCGGCGGTCGCAGCGATGCGGCGGGCGGCTACAGAGTGGATAGCAGTCATGGACGAACCAGCGGCACGCGCCGCCTACTTCCAGAAGTGGTCGCAGACGCTCAACAGCGAGTAGTGATGCCGCTCCGCTTGAGGCAGAAGCAGCAGCGTTGCTTCCAGGCGAGGCTGTCGCGTAAGTCCACCGCGGCGACAGGAGTGGCGTTCTGCGGCAACAAATCACTCTCGGTCCTCGTCCAGAAGGGCTGAGAACGCCTCAGATCGGATCGTCGGCGGCGCGCAGCTCGTCGCCGGCGACTTATGCGACAGCCTCAGGCGAAAGCGGCAGTCTGCATGGCACACTTCGCGCATGGCCGATGACCCGCATGTCTGTGTCCGCTGCAACCAGCCTGTGGTCGTCAACCGCGAGATGTACGAGGTCTTCGAGCGGATGCACTGGGTGTGCTTCCACTTCGAGTTCGAGCACGGGGAGCACGACCCGGACGTCGGGTGCGCTGACCCGAGTTGCCCAATGGGCGCGACGCGCATCAACTACCTGCGCGACCTGGGATTCGAGATACGTAGCCAGGCCGAAGCCGCAACGAAGTACGCCAGGAACAACCTGGAGGATGGATTCGCCCAAGGCGTCGCGCGTGGGTACTACGTCGTCCTGTCGCTCATGCTTGACCAAGCCAATGCGTTTGCCATCCCGCCCGACAGCCTGCGGCTTGAAGGGCTCGACCCCGAGCGCGACCTGCTGTAGCCGGGCCGCTGCTTTGAGAAGCGGCAGCCGCTCCCGGCGCAAGCAGCAGTCGGTGTTCAGGCATACGCTCCCGAGCGTGGCGAGCGCAATCGACGGCTTCCTGGCGTACGACTGCGACGACGACCTCGCCGCTCGGCTGCGGCGCGAAGTCCAGGAGGCCCACGGCGCTGGCTACGACTGCTTCGAGTTGCACACCTTCGACATCGAGCTGTTCTACGGCGAGAATCGAGTGAAGGTGAGCGAGGTGGCCGCGCTCGGCTACCACGATGCGGAACTGACCATTGACGAGTTCCTCACGGCATTGCCGGAGGTGGCGCCGGGACCGCGCATGCACGGTCGTCCACGGAGCGTCATCGTGCTGCCGCCGCCGGAGGTAGCCGGAGCGGCTCCGCCCCTTGCAGCCAGGAGCGGAAGCTACGACAGCGGGGTGTCGATCACAGCGGTCAGCGCGTCGCGGAAGACGGTGATCTCGTCCAGGCCGAGCGCGACGGCAACAGCGCCTGCCGCCTTCGTGCTTCCCGGCGTCGCGGCCCGGGTTGCCGCATGATCCGGGCCTACGCCTCCTCGGGCGGGCAGACGGCCGGCTTGGCGCTGTTGCCCTTCGTCAGGCAGCGGCGCGACTCGCGCGGGCTCGTGCGCTTGTTGATCCGGTAGATCCAGATCTTGCCGACGCGGTTGGCGCCGGTGACGCGGACCTGGATCTGCGTCGCGGCCGGGAGCACGCGGT
>JAUXSD010000247.1 GCA_030681525.1 Solirubrobacteraceae bacterium | reverse complement strand
CGGCCGCCGCCGGCCGCTGCGGCGGATGACCCCGACGATGTCGTGCCTGCTGCTGTACCTCGGCTGCGACCGCCGCTTCGACGGGCTGCTGCACCACACGCTGCTCGTCGGCCGCGACTACCGGCGCTTCATCCGCGACGTCACCCGCGACGGGCGGCTGCCGTCGACGCTGTCGTCCTACGTCCACGCGCCGACGCGGACCGAGCCGGGCATGGCGCCGGACGGCGCGGACTCGATCGCGGTCCTGCTGCCCGTGCCCAACCTGCGCGCCGGGATCGATTGGGAGCGCATCGCCGACGGGATGCGCGACGCGCTCGTCGCCGACCTCGAGACCACGTTCGGCCTCACCGGGCTGGGCGCCAGCGTGCGCGTCGAACATCGCATGACGCCGCTGGACTTCCAGCGTGAGCTCGGCGCGGCCGACGGCAACGCGTTCGCCGTCGAACCGACGCTGCAGCAGTCCGCCGCCCTGCGCCAGCCCAACCGCGACCGCTCGCTGCGCGGCCTGTACTACGTCGGCGGCGGCACGCACCCCGGGGCCGGGATCCCCGGCGTGCTGCTCGGGGCCGAGATCACCACGGCGCTCATGGCCGCCGACCTGCCTGCGGTGTGGAGGCCGACCGCCCATGCGTGACGCCGACCTGGTGGCGGCGAAGGCGACGACGCGGCGGGTCGCGCGGACCTTCGCGCTCGCCTGCCGGCTGCTGCCCCGGCACATCCGCGACGACGTCTATCTGCTGTACCTCGTGTTCCGCACGCTCGACGACGCCGTCGACCTCGGCGAGCCGGACGCGGCCGGGCGCCTGGCCGCGGTCGAGGCGTGGGCGGCAGGCGAGCCGGCCGGCGGGCGCGAGGTGCGCGTGCTCGACGCGCTCGCGCAGCGCCACCCGCTGCCGCGCCGCGAGTTCGCCGCGTTCTGCGCCGGGATGCGCGACGACCTCGACGGCCGGCCGATCCTCGACGAATCCGAGCTCGACCGCTACTGCTACCGCGTCGCCGGTACCGTCGGCGTCGTCATGGCGCACGTGCTCGGCATGCACGACCCCCGGCGCGCCGAGCCCGCGGCCGCCGCGCTGGGCATGGCGATGCAGCGCACGAACATCCTGCGCGACATCGACGAGGACCTCGGCGCCGGGCGCGTGTACATCGCGCGCTCGACCCTGGAGCGCCTCGGCGGCTCGCTGGAGCCGGGCCGCCGCGAAGCGCTCCTGCGCGACCAGATCGCGCGCGCCGACGCGCTCTACGATCAGGGATGCGCGGGCATCGAGCTGCTCGCCAGCGGCCAGCGGGCGATCGCCGCGGCGGCGGCGATGTACCGCGAGATCCTGCGACAGATCGAGCGCGAGGGCTACGGCGCCCGACCGGGACGCGCGGTCGTGCCGCGGCGGCGCAAGCTGCTCGTCGCGACGATCGGCCGATGACGCCGGCGCGGCCGCTGACGCGCGCGTCGCGGGGGCTGCTCGGCGCGCTGGCCGGCGCGCAGGTCGCCTACGCGTTCGTCCCCGTGGCGCGCCGGGTCCCGGCCACCCGCGCGATCGTCGGGCTCATGCTCTGCGCCTCGGCGACCGAGGCCGCGGCGGCGCGCGGACCGCGGCGGGGGCTGGGGCTCGTCGGCAGCGCGGGCGGGCTCGGCTTCGCGGCCGAGCTCGCGGGCGTCGCCACCGGGCGGCCGTTCGGGCACTACACGTACTCCGGCCAGCTCGGCCCGCGCGTGCGCGGCGTGCCGCTCGCGGCGGCGGCGGCGTGGGCGATGATGGCGCGCCCGGCGTGGGTCGCCGCCGGGCTGATCTCGCGGCGCCGGCCGCTGCGCGTCGCGCTGGCCGCCGGCGCGCTCACCGCGTGGGACGTGTTCCTCGATCCGCGGATGGCGCGCGAGGGCTACTGGTCCTGGCCGGGCGGTGGTCGCTACGAGGGCATCCCGGCGACGAACTTCGCGGGCTGGCTCGTGACCGGCGCCGGCGTCTTCGCCGTCTGGGCGCTGCTCGACGGCGACGACGATCCCGCCGCCGACGGCGACGGGGCGCTCGCGCTGTACGCCTGGACGTGGGCCGGCGAGCTGTTCGCGAACCTCGTGATCTGGCGCCGCCCGCGGGTCGCGCTGGCCGGCGGCGTGACGATGGGGGCGTTCGCGGTCCCGGCGCTGCTCGCGCGCCTGCGACGGCGCCCCGCAGCCCGATGAGCCGCGTCGTAGTCGCCGGAGCCGGCGTCGGCGGGCTGGCCTGCGCGGTGCGGCTCGCCCGCGCCGGCCACGCGGTGACGGTCGTCGAGCAGGGACCGGCGCCCGGCGGCAAGTGCGCCCGGGTGCAGCGCGACGGCTTTCGCTTCGACGCCGGGCCGTCGCTGCTGACGATGCCCTGGCTCGTGCGCGACCTGCTCGGCGACACGGTGCAGCTCGTCCGCGTCGAGCCCGTGACGCGCTATCGCTTCGCCGACGGGACGAGCGTCGAGCTGTCGGCCGATCTGCCGCGCTCGGTCGCCGTGCTGGAGGACTGGTCGGCGGGGGCGGGCGCGGACTGGGCGCGCTTCATGCGGATCTGCGCGGCGATGTGGCGCGCATCGCAGCCGGTGCTGACCGGGCCGCCGCCCTGGCCGCCGCGGAACGGCGCGAGCGAGCCGCCGCCGGACCCGCGCGCCCTGCTGGCGGTGCGCCCCTGGCACACGCTGCGCAGCCTGGCCCGCGCGACGATCCGCGATCCGCGCCTGCGGCTCGTCGTCGAGCGCTTCGCCACCTACGCGGGCGCCGACCCGCGCCGCGCGCCCGCCGCGCTGGCGGTCGCCGGCTACGTCGAGCATGCGTTCGGCGCCTGGCACGTGCGCGGCGGGATCTACGCCATCGTGGAGGCGCTGGTCGCCGCGCTGCGCGAGGCGGGCGGCGAGCTGCGCTGCGGTGTGCGCGCCGAGGCCGTGACGCTGGCCGGCGGCGCGACGACGACCGCATGGGGCGCGGGCGGCGCCCGCGGCCGGGTGAGCGGCGTGCGAACGAGCGCGGGGGTGTTCGCCGCCGATGCGGTCGTGTTCAACGGCGACGCCCCCTCCTCGCGCGAGCGCTCGCTGTCGGGCTTCGCGCTCATGCTCGCGCTGCGCGGCCGCGATCCGGCCCGTGTGCACCACGAAATCCGCTTTCCCGGCGTCACCGACCCCGAGTGGGAGGACGTCTTCGTCGCGCGGCGCCCCGTGCGCGACCCGACGCTCTACCTCGCCGCCTCGTGGGTCAGCGACCCCGGCGAGGCGCCGGCGGACGGGGAGAACCTCTTCGTGCTCGTCAACGCGCCGAGCGGCGGCGTCGACTGGGATCGCGAGGGCGAGCGCTACGCGGCCCACGTCGTCGCTCGCCTCGGTCTGCGCAACGACGCGGTGGCGTTCGCGCTGCGGCGCACCCCGGCCGACCTCGAGCGCGAGACCGGCGCCGTCGGCGGCGCGATCTACGGGATCGCACCGCACGGCCGGCTCGGCACGCTGCGCCGCCCGCCCAACGCGGTGCGCGGGGTGCGCGGGCTGTGGCGCGTCGGCGGCACGACACATCCCGGCGGCGGCCTGCCGCTCGTGCTGCTCAGCGGCGCGACGGTGGCGGCGCAGATCGGCGCCGCTTGAGCGGAGTGCGCTTCGCGCTCGGTGGGCGTCGCGATCGCGCGGCTGAACTGCAGCTGTGAGGGGTGTGGGTCTTCCTGGGTGTCGGCGTGCGGGCCGGGTCAGCGTGCGATCGGGCGAGCGTGGCGCGGAGGTGTTCGTAGCGAACACCAACTCGCCGTGCTCCCGGACCACATGCGCCACGACCGCCTGCGCCGCGCGAGGCAGACACGTGCGGAGACGACGCCCCCGCCCTCGAAGCCGCCGTCGCCGGCGCTCAAGCCGACGCGCCACGACGTCATCGAAGCGAATGCAGCGGGTCCACCCCGCCCCACGTCCCGCTGCTCCCGTACGGCGCGAAGCGGGCGAAGAGCTCCTCCGAGTACCAGCGCTCGGCGCGGGTGCGCCGCACGACGTCGCGGTGGTCGGGTCGGCCGTAGGCGTAGTCCTGCACGGCGGCGAGCGACTCCCACAGCGAGAACGTGGCCTGCCGCGCCACCGGCCACTCCCCGATGCCGACCGACGCCAGCAGCCCGGGCCGGTCGTGCAGGTCGGCGGCCGGCGCCGCGATCGCACGCGAGAACGCGACGAGCTTGGACGGGCGGACCGACGCCCGGGTGAGGATCGCGACCGGGTCGCCGGGCCCGGGCGGCACGACCGCGCCCGCGCCCGCGAACAGCGCGTCGCCGCTCCACGCGCCGCGTACGCGCAACGGCGTCAGGCGCACGTCGTACACCTCCGCGCCGCGCCCGTACCAACCGGCGACGACCGCCGACCGCGCCAGGAAGGCGTCGAGCGCGCCCTCCTGCTCCCAGACGGCGAACAGCGCCCAGCGGCGCAGGTCGGCCGACAGGGTCATCGTCTCGCCGCGGCCGGTGCCCAGCAGCTTCCAGAACCGCAGCCCGGCGGTCGCGCGCAGCAGCGGCCGGTCCAGGCCCATCCGCGACATGCCCTGCGGCGCGGTGGCGCGCGGGTAGCGGATGAGGTGAAACGAGGCGAGCATCGGTCCAGTATGCGCCCGTCGCGCGCCGCGGCTACGAGCCCGCCGCGGCTGCGCCGGCCCCCCGCGCCGCCGCCGCGTGGTAGGTCCGTCCGCGCCAGCGCCGCGACGGGCGCAGCGCGCTCCACGTCAGCCACGCCGTGACCGGCAGGTCGGCGAGCGGCGCGAGCGCGTACGGCAGGCCGCGCGGCTTGGCGTACCCGCGCGCCAGAGCGACGTGGATCGCCAGCCGGACGGCTACGAGGAGCGCGTCCAGCGGCGTCCCGCGCCGGCTGGCGAGGCGCGGCAGGGGCAGGGCCAGCGTCAGCCACAGCAGCGCGACGTCGCCGGCCTGCTGCAGCGGAGGCGTCGCGCCCGACCCCATCAGCGAGCGCCCCCAGCCCGTCCAGGTCTCGCGCGCGGAGGCGTACATGCGCACCTCGAGCAGGTCGGCGGCGTCGGCGAAGCCGACCCGGGCGCCGTCCGCTCGCAGCGAGCGGGCCAGCGCGACGTCCTCGGAGAGGTTGCCGGCCACCCGCTCCCAGCCGCCGGACGCGAGAAACGGCTCGCGGCGGACGACGACGCACTGCCCGTTGGCCAGCGCGCGCCGCGGGCTGGGCTGCCAGCCCTCGATGTCAAGCGGACCGAGCCGGTAGGGCAGCGTCGCCGCCATCGCCGGATGCAGCATCCGCTCGGCGGCGCTCTCGCAGACGAAGCGCGGGGCGGCGCTGAGCAGGTCGTACGGGCCGGCCGCCTCGACGAGCGCCGCGACCAGCCCTGGCCGCGGCCGCGTGTCGGCGTCGAGGAAGATCACCCAGTCGCCCGTCGCCGCCTCCAGGCCCTGCTGCATCGCCCACGACTTGCCGATCCAGCCGGCCGGCAGCTCGGCCCCCTCGATAATCCGGGCGCCGTGGGCGCGGGCGAGCTCGGCGGTTCCGTCGGTCGACCGGTCGTCGACGACGAGGACCTCGGCCGCGACGTCCCGCAGCCCCTCCAGGCACGGACCGAGCCGCGCCGCCTCGTCACGCGCGGGGATGACGATCGAGACCGGCTCCGCCGGCGCGGGGGCACCGCCGGCCAGCGGCGCACGGCGCCGGCGGCCGCGGGCGAAGCGGGCGGAGAGGACCGCGGCGGCGGCGGACTGCGCGGCGAGGAACGCGCGCCGGCGGGTCTGGCGGAAAGCGGCGATCGCCGCAGTCTGCCGCTCGCGCGGACCGTGCGCCGCTACAGCAGCTCGCGCAGCGTGTCGTCCGCCGCCAGCCGCTCGAGCTTTGACAGCGAGCGCGACTCGATCTGGCGGATGCGCTCGCGCGAGACGTTGAAGCGGCGCGACACCTCGGTCGCCGTGCAGGGCTCCTCGCCGCACAGGCCGTAGCGCAACTCGAGCACGCGCCGCTCGCGCTCGTTGAGCGTGTCGAGCATGCGGCGCACGGCGTCGACGTAGAAACCGGCCGAAGCGGCCTCGAACGCCGACGGGGTGTGGTCGTCGGCGATGAACTCGCCGAGCACCGAGCCGCCGTCGTCGCCGACGGGCTGCTCGAGCGACACCGGCGCCTGGGCCCAGGCGCGCAGCGCCATGACGTGCGGCGTCGGCAGGCGCGCCTCCGTGGCGATCTCCTCGACCGTCGGATCGCGCCCGAGCGCGCCGGACAGGTACCGCTCGGCGGCCTGGACGGCCTTCAGCTGCTCGTTGAGGTTGACCGGGATCCGGATCGTGCGCGCCTTGTCGGCGAGCGCGCGGGCGATGGCCTGGCGGATCCACCACGTGGCGTAGGTCGAGAAGCGAAAGCCCTTCGCAGGATCGAACTTCTCGACGGCGCGGATCAGCCCGAGCGTGCCCTCCTGGATGAGGTCGAGGAACGGCAGCCCCTGCCCGCGGTAGCGCTTGGCGATCGAGACGACGAGGCGCAGGTTGGCCTCCACCATGCGCTCCTTCGCCCGCAGGTCGCCACGAGCGATGCGATGCGCGAGCATGATCTCCTCGTCGGGCCGCAGCAGCCGGATCCCGCGGATGTCGCGCAGAAACAGGTCGAGCGCATCGGTCGCGCCCTGGCCGAGCGGCTGTTGGCCTCCCTTCACCGAACCCGACGTTAGCACGACCGTTCGTGCAAATCATTAGCGCTTCGTTGCCTCTGGGAATACGCTGGGCGCGTGGTCGGCGAACCACAGATCCCGCCTCTGCCCCAGCTGCGGCTGCCGCGCGTCCGCGGCCCGCGCCTGCGCGGCCAGATCCTCCGGCGCGCGGGCGAGCTGGCCTCGATCGATGGTCTCGAACAGGTCTCGATCGGTCGCCTCGCCGCGCGATGGGGATGAGCAAGAGCGGCCTGTACGCGTACTTCACATCGAAGCAGGACCTCCAGCTCGCGACGATCGACTGCGCCTGGACGATCTTCGAGGAGCACGTCCTCGCACCGGGCGACGACGGCATCGAGCCGTTGCTCGAGCGTTGGATCTCCTACTACGAGCGCGAGGTCTTCCCCGGCGGCTGCCCCTTCCTCACCGCGGGGATGGAGTTCGCCAACCGCGAGGGACCGGTGCACGACGCGCTCGCCACCGCCATCGAGCGCCAGATCGGCGCGCTCGAGCGGGCGCTGCGCGACGCGCTCCCCGACGGCGCCGATCCCGCCCAGCTCGCCTTCGAGCTGCACGCGCTGCTGACCGCCGCCAACCACCGCTACCGCATCAGCCGCGACCCGGCGGCGTTCGCGCAGGGCCGTGCCGCGATCCGGCGGCTGCTCGCGCAGGCGCTGCCGCCGTCCTAGTCGGCCAGCCGGCCGCGCAGCTCCGTCCACAGCGCGCCGTATGCGCGCGCCGCGCGGCCGTGGGGGGCGAACTGCGCCAGCGCGCGGCGCTGCAAGCCCATCCGCTCGACATCGCTCGCCGCCGGGATCGCCGAGGCGAGCACGCCGGCGTCGCCGGCCAGCTCCTCGGCGACGCTGCGATGCAGGGCCTTGCGCCCGTCGGTCATCGAGAGAAACGCGAGGATCCGCGGCCGCGGCTTGGCCACCTCGGTGCTGACGAAGCCGCGCAGCTGGTCGTAGGTGCGCAGCGACAGCGGCGTCGGGATGAGCGGCACGAGCAGCACGTCGGCCGCGGCGAAGACGCTCTCGGAGGCCAGCGAGATCGCCGGCGCGCAGTCGAGGAAGACGTAGTCGTAGTCGCCGGCGAGCGGCGCGAGGACCCGGGCCAGGCCCTGCGTCGGGCGCTTCGTCGCGTCGAGCGCGAGGTCCAGGTTGCGGTAGGAGAAGTCGGCCGGCAGCAGGTCCAGGCGCGGGTGGTCGGAGCCCTTCAGCAGCGCGGCCGGATCGCTCTTGCCGCGCACGAGCTTGGCGCCGCCGCCGCGCACCTTCGGCCGGATGCGCAGCAGGTAGCTGGCCGCGCCCTGCGGGTCGAGGTCCCACAGCAGCACGCGCGCGCCCTCGTCGGCGGCGGCCCACGCGAGGTTCACCGCAGCCGAGGTCTTGCCGACGCCTCCCTTGATGTTGTAGAGCGCGACGGTGGTGGCCATGGTCACCCGAAGGTCTTCGTCACGAGCTTGCGCTGCGGCTTGGCGGCGAACTGCGCGAAGCGCTCGGCGAACTGCTCGCGGGCCTGCGCCTGCTCCTCGCCGAGGCGCTGGACCAGCACGCCCATCGCCATGAGCGCCGCGGCCCCGCCGTCCAGCGCCGCGATCTCGTCTCCGAGCGCCCGCAGCGCGTCGGCCTGCACCTCGCGATCCTGGAAGCGGCCGAGCACGTCCTGCAGCGCCTTCAGCGTCGCGACCATCGGCTTGACGACCTCCGGCGGATACAGCGAGGCGAAGAACTCGAGCAGGTAGCGCAGCTCCTTGCCCTTCTTGCGCAGGTCGTGCAGCGCCTCGTGCGGGCTGTCGGGCTCGATCGCGCGGCCCATCTTCACCATCCGCCCGTAGACCGTGGCGATCCGCTCGCCCGCCACGTCGGCGACCGGCCGCGCCGCGTCGGGCCGGTCCTCCTCCGGCGCGGCGACGAGCACGTCGAGGAAGACGCGCCAGTTGTCGAGCAGCGCGCGCGTGCGCTCGGACTCGAGGTCGCGCACCATCTTCGCCCGCTCGGCGGCCAGGCGCAGCTCGAGCAGCTCGCGCAGCGGCGCCACGTCCGGCGCGGCGTCGGGTGGGAGCGTCGCGGCGAGGTCCGCGAACTCCAGCAACTGGACGTCGAGGTCGCGCGTCGGCCCGGTCAGGACCTGCAGCTCGCGAAAGCCGTCGCGGAACACCCGCAGCGGCTCGGGCGCGAAGACGCCGCGCAGCTCGCGCTGCAGCGCCCGCGAGCGGCGCACCGCGACGCGCAGGTCGTGCAGGTACTCGCTGTCGAGGCCGGCGAGCGTGCCGGGCAGGTTGACCTCGATGATCTCCAGCAGCCGGCGCAGGATCGTCACGGCGGCGGCGTCGGCCCGCGTGTCGGGCAGCAGGGTCACGCGCAGCTTGGAGGACGTCCCGCCGGGCGTCGCGCCGATCGCCGCGACGGCCTCGTCGTGCAGCAGCTCGGTGACCGGTTGCAGGTCGAGGTCGCCGGTCAGCCGCGCGAGCACCCGTTCGTACTCGGTGTCGTAGCCCCGCACGCCGACGACGTTCAGGCGGGGGCGCAATGCGATCTTGGCGTCGCCGCCCGCGACGACCGTCGGCTCCTCGGCCTGCAGGCGCACGACGACCTTGCCGAGCTCGTCGAGCACGTTGATCGGCAGCAGCCGGCTGCGGACGCGCACGACCGGCGTGAGGACGCGCATCTCGACGAGCGGCTCCAGGCGCTCGCGCAGCGGTCCGGCGGGCAGGTCGACCGCAGCGAGCCGGCGCAGCCCGCGCGCGTGGTCGGCGGCGGCCTGCTCGGCGTACGTGGCGCCGTCGACCAGCGCGAAGCGGCTGCCGTTGTCGACGAGGACGAGGCCGGCCGCGTGCAGGCGGCCGTCGAACGTGTCCCAGAACGTGCGGTCGGCGCGGTGCGCGCGGTGCGTGACGACCGCGACGTGCGCGGCCAGCCGATCGGCCGCGCCCGCGGCGTCGATGCCGTCAGGCAGCTGCAGCTGCGTCTGCTGGCCGTCCATAGCGCCCAGTCTGCCAGCGCGCCGCGCATCACGGCGCGCCGGCAGGGCGCTCTCAGGTGTTTCCGCGGACGGTGCCCTCGCCGCTGCCGGCCTGGCGTTCGGCCTCGTCGCGGCCGGGGTGATCGAGCGGCAGGTCGTGCGGCGTGATCTCGTCGTGGGCCTCGGGCGTGTCGCCGAGCTCCGTCTCGTCGTCGGGGGTCATCGGCCCCAGCGGCTCGCTCGCCTCGCTGTCGTGCGGCGGGGCCTGCTTGTTCGTGTCCTCGTCAGCCATGCGCGATGTCGTCGTCCTTGTCCGGGGTGCCGGTGACGTGGCCGGTCGGCCTGCTGCTCGTCAGCAGCACCTCCTCGGTGGTGGGTTGGGCTGTCCGATCTGTTACCCAGCGCCTGTCGCGGCATCCCCCCCTATTGCTGTGCAGCGGCGATCCGGCGTTGGCGGGGCGCGGCCCGCGGGTAGCGCCCATGTCGTGACAACCCGCCTTGCACCCGCCGACCGTCAGGACGCGCGCTGATGCGCGTCGCGGTCCTCGGCGCCACCGGCAACGTCGGCACGAGCGTGCTGCGCGCGCTCGCCGAGGACCCGGCGATCGACGAGATCGTCGGCATCGCCCGCCGCCGCCCGCAGCTCTCGTTCCCGCGCACGACCTGGGTCTGTGCGGACGTCGTCACCGATGACCTCGCGGCGGCGTTTCGCGGCGCCGACGCCATCGTCCACCTCGCCTGGCTGATCCAGCCCTCGCGTGACCGCGCGACGACCCGCAGCGTCAACGTCGACGGCTCGCGGCGCGTGTTCGAGGCGGCGGCGGCGGCAGGCGTCGGCACGATCGTCTACGCGTCGTCGGTCGGCGCGTATTCGCCCGGGCCGAAGGACCGCGCGGTCGACGAGAGCTGGCCGACCGGCGGCATCCCGACGTCCTTCTACTCGCGCGACAAGTCCGACGTCGAGGCGATCCTCGACGGCTTCGAGGCCGCCCACCCGGACATCCGCGTCGTGCGCCTGCGGCCGGGGCTCATCTTCAAGGGCGAGGCCGCCTCCGGCATCCGGCGGCTGTTCGCCGGACCGCTGCTGCCGACCCCGCTGCTGCGCCGCCGGCTCATTCCGATCGTGCCGGCGATGGAGCGGCTGCGCTTCCAGGCCGTGCACTCCTTCGACGTCGGCGCGGCCTATCACCTGGCGCTGACCCGCGACGTGCGCGGCGCGTTCAACATCGCCGCCGAGCCCGTGCTCGACCCGCCCGAGCTGGCACGCCTGCTCGAGGCCCGGCCCGTCCCGGTGGCGCCGCGCGTGCTGCGCGCGGTCGTCGATGCCTCCTGGAAGCTGCGCCTGCAGCCGACCCCGCCGGGCTGGCTGGATCTCGCGCTCGGCGTGCCGCTGATGGACACGACGCGGGCGCGCGAGGAGCTCGGCTGGACCCCGACGCGAACCGCCGGCGAGGCGCTGCTGGAGCTCATCGACGCGATGCGCCGCGGCGACGGCCTGGACACCGCACCGCTGGAGGCCGGCAACGCCGGCCCGCTGCGGGTGCGCGAGTTCCTCACGGGCGTCGGCGCCCGCTCGCGCGGCTGACGCTCACCTGCGCTCGGTCATCACGACCCGGTCGCGGCGCATGACCTTGATCGTGCTCTCGGCGCCCTCGCCCCAGAGGACCGCCGCGAGGCGCTGCTCGTCGAGCTCGCTGAACCAGTCCTCCCACCCGAGCGGCTCGAGCGACGGGTCGTCCTGGCCGGGGAACGCCAGGTCGAGGACCGCCGGGTCCATCCCGCTGTGGCCCGTGCCGCGCTTCTTCATGGGCTTGGCGTCGCGCTCCTCCGCCCAGCCGCGGATCTCGTCGGGGTCGATCGTGATGATCTGCTCGATCGGGGACATCGGTGCTCCGTTTCGGTCGGGTGGTCGTTCAGGCGAGCGCTACCCATGCGCTGAGGGGCGCACGCGACCGGCGGCGCTCAGCCGCGCGCCAGGTACTTCTTGATGCAGTGCGCGGCGCCGAGGTTGATCGCGAACGGATGGAAGTCCTCCAGCGCGACGACGTCGTAGCCCAGGCCCGCCCAGATCTCCGCGTTGCGGCGGTCGGTCGCGGCAAGCGCGCCGGCGAACGGCCCGTGCGCGTACGTCGGGAGGTAGACCGTCGGCCGGGCCCCCTGCGGCGCGTGGACGAGGACGTTGTTGGAGGTCGCGAAGTACCACGAGCGCACGCGCGCGTCGGGATCGTCGGAGTACACGAGCGGCAGCGGCGTGCGGGTGACCGCGAAGCCGCGGCGCGCGAGGTCCCGGGCGATGTCGTCGAACACCGGCGCCATCGCGTGCGGCTGCAGCGGCTCGTTCGTCAGGCGCGCCGCCTCGCGCGGATCGCCGACGAGCACGCGTGCGCGGCCGTCGTCGCCGCGGCCGGCCAGGCTCACGAACATGTCGATGTGGAAGATCGGCTGGCGTGTGCCGGGCGCGTTGCCGCCGTAGAGATCCTCGACCCAGGTGGCGCCCTGCAGGCGAAACTCGCGCCGCTCGGCGGCCGGCACCGGCAGCGTCGTGCCGACCGGGACGAAGGTGCGCTCGGCGTCGAGGTAGCGGCGGTAGACCTCGCGCACGAGCGCGTCCTCACCGGCCGGCGCCGGCGCGGTCAGGATCCCCTCGGCGAACGTCAGCAGCGGGTAGTCGATGCCGATGAAGAAGAAGTCGTCGCCGATGAGGACGTTGCCGCCCTGCAGGTGCAGCGGCGCCTGGAAGAGGTCGATCCCCGCGGCGCCCGTGACCTGGTCGGCGACGAGCGCGTCGCCGTAGCGCGGGAACGCCGCCGGCTCGACGAACGCGTGCGATCCGCCCGGCTGCCCGGCGGCGTCGTGGGAGATCACCACGTAGGGATCCTCCGCCCAGACCGAGAAGCCCAGGAAGTCGTCGGTCGCGACGACGGTGTCGCGTCCCGCGGTCGTCCGTCCCGCGCCGGCGAGCCAGCCGCGCACCTCGTCGGCGACGCCGTCGTGGGTGAGGATCACGAGCTCGGTGTCCGCCGGCAGCTTGGCGAGGAGGTCGCGGTAGACGACGCCGTACGGGTTGCGCGCGCCGCCCTCGACCGCGTAGCTCGGGATCGTGAGCAGCAGCCGGGCGATCGCGCCCTGGCCGCTGGCCACGAGCGATGGCGCCGACGGCCGCGTGCCGGCGATCGAGGCCGCGACGGCGGCCGTGCGCAGCCGGGCGCGGCGCACGTCGTCGGGCAGGTCGGCGTCCCGGCGGTGGATCTCGCCGGCGACCGGCGGGTGGTGGCGCGGACGCAGTGGCGGCGGGTCGTCGGCCATCGGTTGCGATCCTAGCTCCGTTCGGCGAGGTCCAGCGATCACCGCAGGGCGGTCAGCGCGGTACCCACACGCTGAGCGCGCCCATGGCGATCGCGAGCATGCCGAGCAGGATCCCGGTGACGCTGGCCGCGCCGCCGATCCCGCCGGCGGCGATCAGCACCGCGCACGCCCAGACCGTGCAGGCCGCCTGGGCGGTGAAGCCGGGCGACCGCGGCCAGCCGTACGCCACGCCGGCCAGCACCGCGATGCCGAGCCCGATCAGCGGCAGGCCGATGACCCAGGCGACGTCGGCGCCGGCGCAGTTGTCACCGACCTCGCAGCCGCGGACGATGACGAGGTGCAGGCCGACCGCGATCGAGCCGACCGCGAGCAGCCCGCAGACGAGCAGGGCGAATTGGGTGCGAGCGGGCATGAACGCGCTGGGCTACCCGCGCGGGCAACGGCCTACCCACGGCCGGGCGATGCGGGATCACGCGGCCGCGAGGCCTCGCGATGCCTAGACTTACGGGATGGCGTTTCAGCCCGGCATCGACGGCTCGGACCCCGTGCGGGCGCAGCCGATCACCGCCCGCGCGGACTGGCAGGAGGAGCGCCACGCCGCGCGCCCCTGGCGGCTGGGCCCGGCGACGCTGGCGTGCCCGTGCTGCGACGCGCCGGTCTCGCTGGGCGGGCGCGCCGTGAAGTTCTCGCAGGAGCTCGACTGCCCGTTCTGCCGCCACGCCGCGCCGCTGCGCGACTTCCTCTCGCTCGCGCTGCCCGCGCGGCCGGCGCGTGTGGAGATCCGCATGATCCCGCGCGTGCGCGCGGCGCGCCCCTGACGCCGCGGGCGTCGCCGGCGCGGGCCGGTCGAACCGTGGCCTCGGCCGCCACGGTCGTGGCGCGCAGGGTGCGGTCTCCGCACCCGGCGCGCCAGGACCGTCTGGGACGCCGGCCTCAGGCCCCCTGGGGGATGGCGCCGTCGGTGCCGTCCGCCGTCGGCAGCGTGGCGCCGTCCGTTGCCGCCGCGCCCGCGTCGCGCCGCGGACCGTCGTTCGCCGTGCTCGGCACCTCGCCGTACTGCTCGACCGCGTAGTCCAGCAGGCCGCACGCCGCGAGCCGGTCGACCGGTGCGCGGAACGTCACCTGGACGACGCCCGGGTGGCGCCCGATCTCGATCGCGCCCGAGATCGTCGCCCGGTTGGCGACCTCCGGCACGGTCATGTCGAGCAGCTCCGCGGCCCGCGCCAGTCCGTTGTCGGTGGCCGAGTTGAGGTCCGGCCCGGTGCCGACGACGGAGATCGGCAGCGACTCCTCGAGGCCGGACATGCCGTAGCGGCGGGCCAGCGCCAGCGCGCGCGTGCGCTCGTCCTCGCTGAGCGGGCGCGCGAGGAACGGCAGGTCCTCGATCACCGGAAACAGCACCGGGCCGTCGATGCCCAGGCCCTTGACGACCTCGACCTGCATCGTCACGGTGCCGGCCACGTCGGCGGTATGGCCGGCGATCTCGCCGTCGCCCTGCAGCGCGTGCATGTCGCCCACGTAGACGCCACCGCCGGGCACCTTGACCGGGCAGACGACGATCGCGCCGGCGCGGGCGGCGTCGATGTCGAGGTGGCCGTCGGTCTTGTGGCGCTGGAGGTCCTGGGCGTCCATCGCGTAGCGGTGCGGCGCGCCGACGAGAAACGCGCCGAAGTCCCCGGCGTTGTGCGAGTCGGGGATCGTCGCCGACGGCGACGTCCCGATCTGCCCGAGGAACGGCCGCAGCCGCGTCGCCAGCGCGACGAGGTCGTGCGGCGCGAACGTGAGGATCGGGTTCTGCGTCGAGTTGTCCGGCAGCGCGGCGGCGGCGGCCGCGTCGCGCGCGAGCTCCTCCGCCCGCTCGGCCGGCAGCGTCACGCCGACCCGGCGCTGCTCGTCGAAGGCGATCGTGTAGCCGTTGGTGAAGGTGAACGGCGCGCAGTCCGCGCCGCATTCGGCGCAGCGGATCGCGGTCGGGCCGATGCCCTCGACCCGCGTCCTGGGCCACTCCGCGCCGCAGCCCGGGCAGATCGCGGCGCAGTACGGATCGCCGTTGAAGCGGCCCTCCATCGGCTGGTCGTTGCCCGACGACGTCGCGATCGAGGCCACCGAGATGTCCTTGATGCGGATCGCGATCGCGTCGCCGACCGCGGCGCCCTCGACGGCGACGGGCTGGCAGACCTCATGGCCGCCGCGGATCGCCGGCGTGATCATCGGGCCCCAGCAGCCCGGAGTGGAGTTCCAGACGATGTGGCCGCCGTCGCGCACCGGCCCGAGCATCGGCACGTCGGGGCCGAGCAGGCCGTCGGTGAAGGTGTCGACGAAGACGGTCCGCTTCGCCTCCGTCCGGGTCTTCGGTTGGGTCGCCATGTCGTCTCCTCGTGCGCGGTTTCGGGTTTCAGCCTCCTGAGACCGGCAGCAGCAGGGCGACCTGATCTCGGTCGGCCAGCCGCCGGTCGCGGGGCACGTGCTCGCCGGCCACCACCGGCAGGGCGGAGCGCAGCGCCGGGCCGAGCCCGGGGTCGAGGTCGCGCAGGCGCTCGAACAGCTCGCCGACCGTCGCGCCGTCGGCGAGCTCCACGGTGAGCAGCGGCGCCGCGGACAGCCGCGCCAGCCCTGCACCCAGACGAACCCGAACCTGCACCGAGCTTCTCCTTCCCGCGGCCTGCCGCGAGCCGTGCTGCACCGGACGCTACCCGACGACCGCGTCGCGCGATGCAGGTGTCCGTCGCGGCTCTCAGCGAACGCTCAGCGTCACCCGCCCGATCTCCCAGCTTTGCGGCCGATCCTCCCGCCAAGCCAGAACACCGACAGGAGGAACCCCCGCATGCTCACGCCCTCAAGAAAGACGCTCACGGCGATCGCCACGGTCTCGGCGTTCGCCGCCGGCGGCGCCGCGCTCGCCGGCGCGGCCACGAACGGCAGCTCGTCGTCGTCCCCGTCGGCGCAGCGCGCCCAGGACACCGCGCTGACCGGCGATATCGCCGACAGGGTCAAGGCCGCCGCGCTCGAGAAGGTGCCCGGCGCCACCGTGCTGCGCGTCGAGGAGGGCGGGCCGTACGCCACGAAGTACCACGCCCACGTGCGCAAGTCCGACGGGACCGAGGTCGTCGTGCTCGTCGACGCGCAGTTCGAGGCGACGGCGACGCAGGCCCGCCCGGCCGGCCGACGCGGTGGCCCCGGCGGCCGCGGCTCCGGCGGCCCGCGCCACGAGGCGCTGACCGGCACGGCGGCGGCGAAGGTCAAGGCCGCCGCGCTCGAGAAGGTGCCCGGCGCCACGGTCCTGCGCAGCGAGCGGGGCGGGCCGGACGGCGCGTCGTACCACGCCCACGTGCGCCGCTCCAACGGCACCGAGGTCGTCGTCCTCGTCAACTCGCAGTTCGAGGCGACGTCGGTGCAGACGCGCCCGGCCGGCGGCCGTGGCGGACCGGGTCACCACGGCGGGCCGGGTGGCACGCGCGGCGCTCAGTCCGCCCTGACCGGCGACACGGCGGCGAAGGTCAAGGCCGCCGCGCTCGAGAAGGTGCCGGGCGGGACCGTGCTGCGCACCGAGCGGGGCGGCCACGGCGCGGCCTACCACGCGCACGTGCGCGAGTCCGACGGCACCGAGGTCGTCGTGCTTGTCAACTCGCAGTTCGAGGCGACCGCCGTCGAGGAGTTCACGCGCCCGTAGTCGCCTGTCCTACGGTCGATGCGCGAACCGGGAGCCCGGCCGCTCGGCCGGGCTCCCGCCTTCCGCGGACGGATCGGGCGCCGCGGTCCTCGTCATGCGGCGACGATTGCGACGCGGTCCCACTGGACGTGCAGCTCCGGCGGCTTGCGGAACACGAGGCCGCGCGGCGCGGTCGGTCGCGCCGGGTCGAGGCGCAGGTCCGGCAGGCGCGCCAGCAGCCGGTCGACGGCGGTGCGGGCCTCGAGGCGGGCCAGGTGCATCGCGATGCAGGCGTGCGGCCCGTGCGCGAAGGCGAGGTGCCGGTCGGCGTTGCTGCGCAGCACGTCGAAGCGGTCGGGCTGCGCGAACTCCGCGGGGTCGCGGTTGGCGCCGGCGATCGAGACCCGCACGAGGTCGCCGCGCGCGACCGGTGCGCCGCCGATCTCGACGTCCGCCGTGGCGTAGCGGTCGACGATCGCCGCCGCCGGCTCCAGGCGCAGCGACTCCTCGATCGCGTTGGCCAGCGCGTCCGGGCTGCCGCCGACCAGCGCGACCTGATCCGGATGGGAGAGCAGGTGCCAGACGGCGTTGGCGATCATGCCCTCGGTCGTCTCGATGCCGCCGAACAGCAGTACCGCGGCGTTGGAGATGATCCGCTCGCGCGCCAGACCGCCGGCGTGGCCCGCGGCCGCGGCGAGCAACGACGCCGCGGGCTCGCGGTCCAGCGCGGGGTCGATCGCGGCGGCGAGTTCCGCGTAGGCCTCCCGGCCCGCCGCACCCGCCGGACGGCCGGCGGTGATGTCGGTCACCGCGGCGACGATCCGCTCGTACCAGCCGAGCACGGTCGCCGGGTCCGCGTCCTGGATGCCGAGCGCGCGCGTGACGACGCCGACGGCCAGCGGACCCGCCAGGTCGAGCCGCAGCTCGGCCTCGCCGGCCGGCGCGATCGCGTCGATCAGCCGGTCGGTCTCGGCCTCCACGAGCCGCGCGAACCGCGCGTGCACGGCGCCCCGGCGAAACGGCTCGGCGAACGGGGCGCGGTGGCGGCGGTGCTCCTCGCCGTCGCGCGTGAGCATGCTCGCTCCGACGACCTGCCCGGTGGAGAAGCGCGGGTCGTCGACGGTGAACGCCTGCGGATCGCGCATGACCTGCGTCGCGAGGTCGCGGCGGGTGACGAGCCAGCCCGCCAGCGCGGGCAGCCACGACACCGGCTCGCGCGCCCGCAGGCGCGCGAGCACGCGGTGGGGATCGCCTGCGAGTTCGTCCACCGTGACGGCGGCGCCGATCGCGAACTGCTCGGCCCTGGCCCGGGCGGCATCCATCGCCCGACCATAGAACGCCGGGGCGCGCGGGCGAACGGCAGGGCCGGTGGCCCGCCGTCGGCTTCGAGCACGCCGAACGGGGTGACGCGGTTGGGCAGGGTCATGCCGAGAGGGCGACGCACCCCGCGTGATCCGGACACCGGAACGTCAGGCGATCTCGCTACGACCGCCGGCGCGGATCCTGGTCGGGGGGCGCGTCAGCCCTCGCCGGCGGCCTACCCGGCGGCGCCGCTCTGTGCCGGCTGCGTGCCGAGGGTCACGGTCAGCTCGACCGTCTGCGACCCGCGCCGGGCGAGGGCTTTCACCGTGTCGCCCGGCTGGTGATCGGCGATCGCCGCGACGAGGTCGTTGGCGTTCGTGATCTTCGCGTCGCCGAACTTCGTCACCAGGTCGCCGGCGCGCAGCCCCGCGTCGTCGGCCGGCCCGCCGGGCGTCAGGGCGCCGAGCGTCGCGCCGGGCGTGGCGCCCGAGCCGCCGGAGGTCGCCACGCCGAGGTAGGCGTGGCTGACCTTCTGTCCCGCCTTGAGCTTCGGCAGCGACGCCGTGACGAGGTCGATCGGGACCGCGAAGCCGACGCCGGCGTTCTGCTCGCTGCCGCCCGTCGCGATCTGGTCGGCGATCCCGACGACCTCGCCGGCGGCGTTGAGCAGCGGGCCGCCGGAGTTGCCCGGGTTCAGCGCGGCGTCGGTCTGGATGGCGTGGGCGACCGTGAAGCCGTTGGGCGCCTTGATCGTGCGATCGACGCCCGACACGATGCCCGTGCTGATGCTGCGCCCGTAGCCGAACGGCGCGCCGATCGCCGCCACCTCGTCGCCGACGTCCAGCGACGCCGAGCTCGCGAGCTTCAGGGGGCGCAGCGTCAGACCGGCCGGGTCGATCTTCAGGACCGCGACGTCGGTCGCGTCGTCCTGGCCGAGCCGCCGCGCGGTGCGCGTCGTGCCGTCCTCGAACGTGACGGTGATCGACGCCGCATCGTCGACGACGTGCGAGGCCGTGACGATGTGGCCGGCGTCGTCGATGACGAAGCCCGTCCCCGTGGAGGTCGACTGCGGCTGCTGGGGCGCTCCGCCGAACGGCGTCGGCTGCGCGTTCGCGGACGACACGCCCTTCGCGGCGATGTCGACGACCCCGGCCGACGTGGCCGCGTACAGCGCCTCGGCGTCGAGCCGGCCCGACCCGTCGGCCGACGCGGCGGCGCCGGGCTCGACGACGGTGGTCGTCCGGCCGGCGTCGGCGCCGATGTCGGTCGCGGCCACGATGCCCGCCCCGACGCCCCCGCCGAGCAGCGCGCTGAGGACGAGGAGCACGGCGAGCGCGGCACGGCGCGGTGGGCGGGCACTGGGGCCGCCCGGCCGGCCGCCGCCCTCGGTTTCGCCGGAACCGCGGGGCGCGGCGCGCTGCGGACCGGAGGACCATGGATCACGGGGTTCGGGTGGACGCAGCAGCGAGGTCGTCATGGGTGGTTCCTCCGCGGTCGGGGGGTTCGCGTTGCGGCGATCCTGCCCGGCCAACCTCGGCGGTTCCTCTGCGCAGCCTGAGAATTTGCGAAGAGCGGCTACACCCGCCCGCGCGCCATGTCGATGAGCCGCCCCAGGACGCGCTCGCCCTCGACCCGCACGCCGTCGTGGTGCAGCTCGTTCGTCAGCCACGGCCGCAGGCCACCGATCGCGGCCGCGGTCTCCTCCGAGAACGCGCGCTCGACGTACATGTCCTCGGCGTAGATCGCCGCCGCCACCGGCACCTCGTTGGCCGCGAGCTGGGCCGGGTCGTAGAGGCGCGGCCAGTCGTGCTCGGCAAGCCGCTCGGCCGCCGCGCGCAGGGGGGCGAGCGCGCCGAGGTCCTCAAACATCCACGGGAAGACGTGCTCGCCCGTGAACAGCTCGGGCGCGGCCTCGTAGTCGGCGGGCAGCGTGCGCTGCGCCGCCCAGCGGGTCGTGCCGCCGTCGGCCCAGCAGGACTCGTGCAGGATCGCGTAGAGCGGGTTGCGCGCGAACGCGGTCGCCGCCTCGACGTCGTGCCGGAACGCCGGCGAGTCGGGCGGCAGCTCGAGGACGTGGTGCAGCTTCTCCGACCCTGCGCTCATCCCGAGCATCGCGCCGAGCTGGCGCAGGCGGCGCGGCGTGAGGCGGTCGCCGCTGGGCAGGCGCAGCTCGTCGCGGGCGAGGCGCTCGTGCAGCGCGCGCACGCGCTCGCGATCGCCGGGATACCGCTCGAAGTGGCGCCGCGAGGCGGTCAGCGCGCGGGCATACGTCGCGCGGTAGACCTCGTCGATGCGGTGGCCCAGCGGCGGCAGGCCGCCGGTGATGAACGCCTCGCGCAGGCCCTCCGGCGCGAGCGACAGGTAGCTGACGACGCAGAGGCCGCCGAAGCTCTGGCCGAGCACGCTCCAGCGCTCGACGCCGAGCGCGCCGCGCAGGCACTCCGCGTCGCGCACGATCGCGTCGGCGCGGAAGTGCGTGAGGTACGCCGCCTGCTCGCCCGGCGGGCGACCGGGGAGCGCGCCGACCGGCGTGGAGCGGCCGGTGCCGCGCTGGTCGAGCAGCAGCACGCGGAAGTCGCGCAGCGCCCGGTCCAGCCAGCCGGGGCTGCTCGGATGGCGCGTCGGGCGTGCCGCCTCGTGGCCCGGGCCGCCCTGCAGGAAGAGGAGAACCGGCCGGTCGAGCCCGTCGAGGTCGGCGACCTCGCGGGCGAAGATGGTGATCTGCTCGCCGTCCGGGCGGGCGTGGTCGAGCGGGACGGCGAGCTCGTGCTCGACGAGGCGCAGGCCGGGCGTGGTGAGCGTGACGGGCACGAGGCGCGATTCTCGCAGCCGGGTCTCCCCCGCCCCGGGGCCGACCTGGCCGGAGGCGATCACGCTCGGCGCGGTGGACCGCCGGTGCGGGAGGCGGCCACCAGGGTGTGTGACGTTGACCCGCGATATCTCGCGGGCAACGACCCCTCAGCGGGTAGCCGGGTCTCGCAGCGCGGCGACGCGCGCCGCATGCTCGGCGCGCGCCTTCAGGACCCAGTCGTGCTCGTCGAAGCCGCTGAGCAGGGGACCGCGGCAGAGCGCCAGCGCGTCCGCGGTCGCCCCTGCCGCCACGAACGACTCGAAGGCCTGCAGGTCGGTTGCGCACCGCAGGCCGACCGTCGTGCGGCCGTCGAGCACCTCGGTCTCGTGCGGGCCGAGCGCCCGCCGCACCGCCCAGACCGCGCTGCGCAGCGCCGCGCGCGCGTTCGCGCGCGGCAGCTCGGGCCACAGCAGCGTCGCGAGCGGGCCGCGATCGTGCTCGCCGGGGTGCAGCGCCAGCCACGCCAAGAGCGTCGACCCCTGTGGATGGGCCGGCAGGGGGACCGGTCGCCCGCCCGCCTGAGCCGCCACCTCGCCCAGCAGCGTGACCGTGACCACCATGAATCGATCGTACGCAGCGGCCCGTGGATTGGACACATGGTGGCGTGAAGGCGTTCCGTCTCACTGATTCGTCACAATGTGTCGACACTCTCGGTACGGACGCAGCCGATGAAAGAACGAGGACGCCGTCGATGACCGTTGCCACGATCGAGATCCGAGCACCCCGCGCGCAGATCGCGCTGACCTGCACCCTCCGGCGCCAGATCGGCTCGCCGATCCCGGCCCAGACGCTCGACGTCGGACCGCGCGGCATGCGCATCCGCAGCCCGCGCCCGCTCATGGCCGACGAGACGATCGGGTTCGACCTGCCGGGCCTCGACATGCGCCTCAGCGGCAGCGCGCGGGTCATCTGCGAGGAGCACCCGCACGTCTACGCGCTGCGCTTCGAGCGCCTGCCGGAGCCGATGGTCCGGCGGCTGCACGCGCTCGCCATCAACGCCCGCTGAGCCCCGCCGTCTGACGCAGCGCCCCGTGCCGCCTGGGCGGCGGTGATGATGCAGGCATGACGGAGCGCGCGGCGAGCCCGCGGCTGTCGGGACGGGAGCTGCTCGGCGTGGCGCTGCTCGGGGTGGTGCTCGCGGTCGCGATGCACTGGCCGCTGCCGCTGCACATGGGTCGTGACATCGCGCAGGACCTCGGCGACCCGCTCGTGCAGGCGTGGCAGATCGCGTGGGACGGCCACGCGCTGGCCCATCAGCCGACCGAGCTCTTTCAGGCCAACACGTTCTGGCCGATGCGCGACAGCCTCGCGGTGTCCGACGCGCTCGTCGGCTACGCCCCCGCCGGATTGATCGGCGAGGGGACGCGCGCCGCGGTCGCCCGCTACGACGTGCTGTTTCTGTTCGCCTATGCACTGTGCTTCGCCGGCGCCTGGCTGCTCGCGCGCGAGCTCGGCGCGGGCCGCGCCGGCGCAGCGATAGCCGGGCTGGCGTTCGCCTACGCGCCATGGCGCCTGGAGCAGGAGGGCCACATGCACGTGATCTCCAGCGGCGGCATCCCGCTGGCGCTGTTTCTGCTCGTGCGCGGCTACCGGCACGGCCGCCCCGGGACGATCCTCGCCGGCTGGCTCGTCGCGACGTGGCAGTTCTCGCTCGGCTTCACGCTCGGCCTGATGGTGGCCTATCTGGCCGCCGCCGGAACGCTCGCGGGCGCGGTGCTGTGGTGGCGGCGCGGGCGCCCGCGGCCGCCGCGGCCCGTGGTCGCGGCGACCGCAGCGGGGATGGCCTGCCTCGCGCTCGCCGCCGCCCTGCTCGCCCGGCCCTACCTGCGCATCCTCGACCACCATCCCGAGGCGGAGCGCACGATCGACGACGTCGCCGCCTTCTCCGGGCCGCCCTACGAGTTCCTGGCCGCCGCCCGCTCGAGCCGCGTGTGGGGCGACGCGACCGCGCCGCTGCGCGACGGGCTCGGGGCGGTCCCGGAGATGACCCTGTTCCCCGGCCTCGCGATCCTCGTGCTCGCGATCGCCGGATGGCGGCTCGGCGAGGGGCTGCCGCGGCGCCTGCGCCGCGCGCTGGCGGTCGGTGTGCTCGCCTTCGCCGTCCTCTCGCTGGGCTTTCAGCTCAACGGCGCCTCGTGGCTGTACCCCTACCGCTGGCTCTACGAGTTCCTGCCCGGCTGGCAGGGGATCCGCGTGCCCGGCCGCCTGCACACGCTGACGACGCTGTGCCTCGCGCTGCTCGCCGCCGCCGGCGCCCAGGCGCTCGTCGCCCGGGCTCGGGGGCGTTGGGGGGCCCGCGCCGCCGCGGCGGCGGTCGCGCTGGCGAGCGCGGCGATCCTCGCCGAGGGCTGGGGCCTGGCGCAGCATCCGACCGTGCCGCTCGCGCCGCCCGGCCAGCGCGCCGCCCCGCAGCCGGCGCTGCACCTGCCCGCCGAGGCCCCCGACAACCGCCGCTACGTGCTGTGGTCGACCGACGGCTTCCCGGACATCGTCAACGGGCGCGGCAGCTTCATGCCGCGCGGCTTCGAGGCGACGATCCGGGCCACGCGCAGCTTCCCCGACGCCCGCTCGGTCGCCCACCTGCGGCGCCTCGGCGTGCGCAGCGTGACGGTCCACCTCGCGCGCACGCCGCCGGGCAGCCCGCTGCGCGACGCGTCAACTCGCCCGCTGCGAGGCCTGGACCTCGAGCGCACGCGGCGCGGGGCGGTCGTGCTCTTCGTCCTGCGCTGAGACCGCGGGGCGGCTGCGCCGCAGCGGCAGCGCGACGAGCGCCACCGCGAGCAGCGCGACCAGGCCGGCCACCGCGATGAGCGTCAGCGCCCCGTCGGACGGCAGCGCCCCCCGGCGCGGCAGCAGCGTCGCCGCCAGCGCCCACGCCACGACCGCGGCCGGCGCCCAGCGCGCGCCGCGGGCCAGCTCGGCGCGGCCCAGCGAGCTCACGCCGAGGGCCAGCGCGATCGCGATCGCGATCGCGAAGGGCGCGATCGCGACGAGCCCGTGCGCGACGCCCGCCAGGTCGAGGACGCTGTGCTGGAAGACGCGCTCCTCGAGCATGCGGTCGATCCAGACGCCGGGGTCGTTGACCCCGATCATCGGGTGGGTCATCGTCGCGATCACCATCGTCGTCGCGGAGATCGCGGTCAGCGCGAGCGTCACCGCGGGCCAGCGCCGCCACGCGACCGCCAGCCCGAGCGCGAGGAACGGCAGGATCGGGATGAGGAAGCGCGGCCCGGGCGAGCCACCGCCGAGCGGCAGCCAGTAGCCGGCGTTGTAGACGAAGTGCGCGAGCGCGATCGCGGCGATCACGGTCGCCTCGGCGCGATGGCGGCCGTCGCGGCGCAGCGCCACCACTCCGGCGACCGCCAGCACGAGCACCGGCGCGAGCGTCAGCAGGCCGCGCCCGCTGAACAGCAGCTCGAGCGCCGCCTCCGGGCGCGGCACCGTGATGCCGAAGAAGCCGCTCTCGTTGAGGCCGATCGCGGCGTGGCCGCTGCGCCCCGGCGTGGCGATCGCGTTGTCGTAGGCGAGGTGCAGCGGCGAGCCGAACGCCCACCACTGGTAGGCCAGCAGCGGCGCGACGCCGGCGGCGAGCCCGCCGCCGTAGGCCAGCGCGCGGCGCACGAGCCCGGGCGCGCGGGGCATGAGCGCATAGAGCCCGACGATGCCGGCGGTGATCGCCAGCGGGTACTCGCAGACGACGGCCAGGCCGGCGAGCAGCCCGGCCAGCGCGAGGTACCCGGCACGCCACCGCACACGCTCGCGCTCGCGCCAGACGAGCGCGAACGCCGAAGCCCAGCAGCGCGCTGAGGATGTGCGAGAAGTACAGCGTCGAGAACGGCAGCACGAGCGTTGCGGTCCCGAGCGCGATCGCCGTCGCGACGCCCGTCCCCGGCGCGACGCGCTCCGCCACGCGCGCGACGAGCAGGAGCAGCAGCACGGCCGGCACGACGACGCCGAGCAGGCCCAGCGCCCAGGTCATCGGCGCGTCGTCGGCGATCGCCCGGCGAGCCTCGATCGCGCGCGCCTTGCTGTAGCCGTACTGCGCGACGGGCAGCGTCCGCGCCGCCCATGGCGCGCCACCGCCGGACTCCGCGCGGATGCGCGCCTCGGCGGCCAGGCGCTCGGCTCCCGCCGCGTCGAGCGCGCGGTACAGCGGCAGCGTCGCGAGCACGAGGCCGGGCGGCTTGACCGAGTAGTAGTGGCCGTTCGTGTAGGCGTCGTCGTGCGTCTCCCAGTGCCAGCGGTCGATTTGCGGGGTTCCGCTCGACAGGGCCTTGGAGAGCGCCATGTACGACGTCTGGGCCCAGCCGGGCGACTGCACGACGAAGGCGCAGGCGAAGGCGAAGATCGTCAGCGTGAGCGCCAGCCGATGTCGCCGGGACGGCGCTGGGTGAGGCCCCGGCGTCCGCTCGAAGCGCATCGAAGATGAAAAGCTAGGCGATGAAACGCGGTGTGTTGTTGCGGTTCTGCTAACGGTTTGCTGCGCGCAGGCGCAGCGTCGCCGTCTTCGTCGGCCCGCGGTTACCCGCCGAGTCGGTTGCGCGAACGCTCACGGCGTACGTGCCCGGCCGGAAGCGATTCTTGAGCTCCAGGCGCCACGTCTTCTTGCCCCGCGCGGTCACGAACAGCGGCTTCGTGCAGCTGCGCGCCGCGCGCAGCCGGCCGGTCTTGCTCAGATAGCGACAGCGCGTGCCGGACTTCAGCGCGACCGCCACGCTGACGCGGCGCAGCGCGCCTGCGCGCTCGCGGGTCTTGGCGTCGGCCTTGCAGCCACGGTCGCTGGCGGTGCCGCGCACGACGATCCGCCTCGTGCTGATCGCCGAGCGCTTGCGGTGCAAGACCGTCGCCGGGCGCTTGCGGTCCGCGCACAGCGGCAGCGGGCTGTCGTCGTACTTCAGCGAGTAGAAGCCGCCGGTCATGTCCGACGCCAGGACGTGGCCCTTGTAGTGGACCATGTCCCAGACCTCCGGGCGCCCGAGCGGGAAGTCGGTGAAGAAGCGTCCCAGCAGGCCGGTCAGCGTCGGCTGGCCGAGCAGCGGCCGGGTGCGATCGTCGTGCGGGACGATGAAGCCGACCTCCTTCGGCCGCTCGCGCTTGCCGGCGAACGCGGCGGAGGCATCGAGGACGTAGACGCCGCCGTGGTAGTGCGACAGGTAGATCCTGTCGCCGACGATCTGCTGGTTGTGCGGCGAGAACGTCAGCGAGCCGCCGGCGCGGCCGGCCGGGTTCGTCCACGTCGCGACGAGCGCGTCGAGCGACGCCTTCTTCAGCGCGGCGTCGGTCGCCAGCGCCTGCTCGGGCGACTTCTTGTCGTTGGCCGGGCCGAGCTTCGAGAAGTCCGTCGCGTCGACGATCCACAGCGGCCCCGGCTTGTCGCCGTTTCCGACGAACGTCCCGCAACCGTGGTGCTTGTCGCCGTCGGACATCTCCGACAGGCCGCTGGGCGACTGCGGGTCGATCATGAGCAGCATCTCGGCGGGCATCGTCACGTAGCGGCGGCCGTCCTTGTGCGTGACGTCGATCGTGTGCGCGTACCAGTCGTTCTCGCACTCCGGCGTCGGATCCCACTCGGCGACCTGCTTGATCTTCGACGGATCGGTCATGTCGTAGACGTTGAAGCCGGTCGAGAAGCCGGCCGCGTTATAGAGGTACGTGCGGCCGTCGAGCGGGTCGTTCTGGATGAAGGTGTCGTGGACCTCGTTGTTCTGGATCGTGGCGGCGAGGTTGATCGTGCCGAGCTGGCGGACCGTCGTGAGGATCCGCTTGCCCGCCACCTTCGTGACCTTCGCGATGTCGATCCCGATGCCGTTCTGGTTGGAGATGACGTACTCGCCGGCGGCCCGCGGCCGGTCGCGGCTCGACGGCCCCTTCGGGATCGTGTGCGAGCGCACTGTGTGCACCCCGCCGAGCCCGAGGATGGGATAGAACATCGTGCGCACCGGCCGGCGCGGGTTGGCGAGGTCGATGACGTCGACGCCCGGACCGCTCTGGTTGAGCGCGTTGAGGTTCAGCGGCAGCGTCGGCAGCATCGTGAGCTTCTGGATCGACAGGTACGCCGTCTTGCCGTCGGCCGAGAGGTCGACGAACGCGCCGCAGTTGATGTCCTCCAGCAGCTGGTCGCACTCCGTGGCGTTGTACCGCGAGAGGAAGATCGGCTTCGCCGGGTCGGAGACGTCGAAGAACAGCACGCCGCCCTGCGGGTAGGTGATCGCCACCGCGGCGATGTCGGCCTTGACGTCCATCTCGCCGAGGATCACGTTCGGGCGGTCCTTGAGCTGCGCCGTGAGCGACGCGAACGCCACCTGCTCCATCCGGCAGGCGAACTCGTGCTGCTTGATATCGGAGTGGTTGTGGCCCTCGCCGACCGGCATCGCCTTCGCGGCCTCGTCGGTGCAGGGGCCGGCCGGCGTCGGCGCCTGGCGCGGGGTGGCGAAGCGCGAGACGGCCGCGGCGGCATCGGCCTGTGCACCGCCGGCGAGGCCGCCGAACAGGCCGTGTCCGCCGAGCGCGCCGGGCGTATGCGCCTCGCCGGGGTGCGCGCCCGCGGCCGACACGCCGATCGCACCGGCCGCCGCGGCGAGCGACGCGAGGCACGAGAGCAGGGCGAGACGGCGGCGCATGCCGCGGCAACCTACCGGGTTCGGCGGCGGCCGTTGACCGATGCGCGCTCAGTGCCTGAGCAGAAACGACATCCGCAGCACGGTGCCCCCGCGCGGCGAGTTGTCGATGTCCAGCGTGTCGGCGCTGCCGGCGATGAGCGGCAGCCCGACGCCCAGGCCGGGGCTGTCGAGCCGCGGCGTCATGCCGCTGCCGTCGTCGGAGACCTCGACGAGCAGGCTGTCGCCGTCGAGCCGGGCATCGACGCTGACCGCGCCGGGCCGCGGCGCGTCGACGTAGGCGTGCATGACCGCATTGGTGACCGCTTCCGAGACGGCGAGCTTGGCCGAGGTCAGGACCGGCTCCCCCACGCCCGCCTCACCGAGAAATCCCGCGATCGCGCCGCGCAGCGCGGGCACCGCGGCGGGGACGGCGTCCATCGACTGGTGTAGCTGCACGCTCACTACGATCATTGTGCTGTGCCCGGGGGACGTTGTACGTGAACCCCGGCGGACGGACGTTGTTGCGCCGCGGCCCGGCGTCCAGGGCTAGGGATCGCCGCGGGAGATCAGGCGGCTGAGCACGATGATCGTCTTCGTGCGCGCGATGCCCTCGTTCGTCCGGATCCGCTCGATCGCCGCCTCGAGGTGCTCGACGTCGGTCGCGCGCACCTGGATCAGCGCGTCGGCGTCGCCGGTGACGGTGTAGGCGCCGACGATCTCCGGCTCGCCGGCCAGCGTCTCGCGCAGCGCGATCGCGCTCATGTTCGCGGCGCAGAAGATCTCGACGAACGCCTCGGTGCGCTGGCCGAGCGCCGCGGGATCGACGAGCGCCGTGAAGCCGGTGATGACACCGCGTTCGCGCAGGCGGTCGACGCGCCGCTTGACCGCCGGCGAGGAGAGGTTCACGCGCTCGCCCAGCTCGGCCAGGCTGCGCCTGCCGTCCTGTAGCAGCTCGGCGATGATGCGGCGGTCGATGTCGTCGAGGTCGGCTATGCGGCGAGCGGCGGGGTGGGAACGACTGCAGTGTCGGCGAAACGCAGGTCGGCGTGCGCCGCCTCGGCGTCGGCATGCGCATCGGCGAGCACCCCGAGCAGGCGCTCGAGCAGCCAGTCGGCCTCGGCGGCGGTGATCGTCAGCGGCGGCGCGAGCCGGACGGTCTGCTCGTGCGTGTCCTTGGCCAGCACGCCGACCTCCAGCAGCCGCTCGCAGATCGCGCGGGCGCTGCCGTGGCTCTCGTGGACGTCGAGCCCGAACCACAGCCCGCGCGAGCGGATGGCGGCCAGCGCCGGCGGCGCCGCGTCCTGCAGTCCCGCGCGCAGGCGCGCGCCGATGCGCGCCGCGTTGGCCTGCGGCTCGCCGGTGGCCAGCAACTCGAGCACCGCGCGGCCGACCGCGCACGCGAGCGGGTTGCCGCCGAACGTCGAGCCGTGGCATCCAGGCGTGAAGACGTCGAGCACGTCGTCGTCGCCCGCGATCGCCGACAGCGCGACGATGCCGCCGCCGAGCGCCTTGCCGAGCACGTAGAGGTCGGGCACGACGCCCTCGTGCTCACAGGCCAGCGTCCGTCCCGTGCGGCCCATCCCCGACTGGACCTCGTCGGCGACGAGCAGCACGCCGTGCTCGCTGCACAGCCGCCGCGCCGCCGGCAGGTAGCCGTCGGGCGGGATGACCACGCCGGCCTCGCCCTGGATCGGCTCGACGAGGAAGCCGATGACGTCGTCGTGTGCGCGCAGCGCGTGCTCCAGCGCGGCCTCGTCACCGAACGGCACGCGGACGAAGCCGGGCGTGAACGGGCCGAAGCCGGCGCGCGCGAGCGGGTCGTCGGAGAAGGAGACGATCGTCGTCGTGCGGCCGTGGAAGTTGCCCTCGCAGACGATGATCGTCCCGCGGTCCGGCGCGACGCCCTTGACCTCGTGGCCCCACTTGCGCACGGTCTTGATCGCCGTCTCGACGGCCTCTGCCCCGGTGTTCATCGGCAGGACCCGGTCCTTGCCGGTCAGCGCGGCGAGGTCGCGCGCCCACGGCCCGAGCTGGTCGTTGGCGAACGCGCGGCTCGTCAGCGTCACGCGGTCGAGCTGCTCGTGCGCGGCGGCGACGAGGCGCGGGTGGCGGTGGCCGAAGTTCAGCGCGCTGTAGCCCGACAGCGCGTCGAGGTGGCGCCGGCCGCGGTCGTCGTGCACCCAGACGCCCTCGGCGTGCGTGATCGTGACGGCCAGCGGGTGGTAGTTGTGCGCCGTGTAGCGGTCGGCCAGCGCGCCGGTGTCCTGCGCCGCGAGCCGCACGTCGAGGGCCAGCGTCAGGCAGCGCGGCCCGCCGCCCGCCTTGAGGAACTCCGAGACGTCGACGACGACCGGATCGAAGCCGCGGGTGCGCAGCTCCGCCGCCAGGCGCGGGGAGCACGACGCCATGACGATCGTGCGACCGACGACGACGGCGTTGGCGCTGAACGCCTCGACCTCCTCGGGGGTGAGCGCGATCGGGTCGGGCACAAGCGCGGTCAGCAGCCGCCGGCTGTCCTCGTCGAACTTGTCGAACGCGACGAGCGCGCTGCGCGAGTCGAGCGGGCAGAACGCGATATCGAGGTGGTAGAAGCGATCGTCGGCGAGCTCGACCGGCAGGATCGGGGCGTCGACGATCCGCGCGAGGTCGACGTACGAGGAGGCCGAGGAACGCGTGCGGTAGGCGCCGATCAGCGTGCCCTCGAAGGGCAGCGCGTCGCCGGCGCCCTCCTGCACGACGTCGTCGCCGAGGGGGCGGATGGCGTAGCCGTGCTGGGCGAACCAGCGCTCGGCGAGGGCGGGCTCCGCGCGCCGCTCGGGGTGGCGCATGCGCGCGGGGATGAACGTGTCGCCGTCGACGAGGCCGAGGTTGGCGGTGAAGACAAGGTCGGGCAGGCCGGCCTGCGGGGCGAGGACCTCGACCTGCGCGCCGGCCTCGGTGAGCGTCTGGACGAGCGCGTCCCACTGGTGCTGGGCGCGCGCGCGATCGACCGGGACGGCGAGGTCCATCCACGGGTTGATCGCGTACGAGACGTCGAAGTGCGCGGGCGGGCACATGAGCAGGCGCCGGCCCCACGTGAGTTCTGCGGGCATGACTACACGGTGGCACGCGCGGCGCGCGACGCCAAGGGGCTTGGCTTGCGCCTGTGCAACGATTGCTTGCGTCTGACGCAAGAAGCCGTCTGATTCTTGCGCAAGCCGCCGATTCTGCGAAGCAAGACGCTGGCGACGCTACGGCGAGGCCGGCGTGGCCGGCGGCGGCGACGCGGCCGGCGATCCCGGCAACAGCCGCCGCATGTACAGCTCGAGCGCGAGCAGCCCGGCGAGCAGCCCGCCGAGGCCGAACACGAACACGTACGTCAGGGCGTTGTCGGTGTCGAAGCTGCCCCAGTCGCGCGCGGCCGCGAGGAGGATGAGCGCCAGGCCGATGGCCTGGCTCTGCAGGGTGATCCGGATCGCGCTCGGGCGGCCGTCGAGGCCCATCATGATCCCGGTGATCCCCGGCAGCGCGAACCATCCGCCGAGCGTCTGCGCGGTCAGCGGCGTCAGCGTCCACGGCCAGGCGTCGATCATCGTCGACGGCGAGAACAGCAGGAACAGCGCGACGAGCAGCTGGAAGGTGCCGGCGCCGATCAGCAGGTTGCGGACCCCGGGCGGCAACCGCGTCTCGCCCGGCTCGGGTGTGCCGGGGTCGGTCTTGCGGTTGGCCCACCAGGCCAGGGGCACGAGGATCGGCGTCGTGACGTAGAGGCCCATCCAGATCCAGAACGCGACGTTCTCCTGGATGAAGCGATCGAGGTGCCCGAACGATGCGATCGCCATGAAGATCGTGAACGCCGTGACCGGCAGGAAGCCGACGTGGACGCGGTGAAAGCGCCGCTCCATGTACACGCGGGCGAAGAAGTAGGCGCCCGCGATGTAGCCCGCGCCCATGATCAGCGGCGTGATGTCGGGGTGGATCTCCCAGGCGAAGTAGTCCTTCGTGGAGCCGGGGAAGAAGTACAGCAGCACGAACGCGACGAGCAGGAACGGGACGATGAAGGCCGCGAGCACGCGGGTCTGCTTGAAGACGCGGTCATCCCGTTCGGGCGCCATGCGCTCTTCTACCAGATGGTGGTGCGTCGCTGGGGAGAATGTTCTCGGGAGAGCCGGCGCACGCCCGAAAACGTTCACTGCGAGGCGAGCGCCTCCCAGCGCGCGAAGGCCTCTTCGACGGCGCGCTTGGCCGCCGAGTGGCGCTGCGTGGAGCTCGCCGTGGCCTCGGCGGTGGCCCAGGCGGAGGGGTCGGCGAGCTCGGTCTCCAGCGCCTTGAGCGCCGCCTCGGCCTGCTCGATCTCGCGCTCGAGCTCGCGCACCCGGCGGCGCGCGTTCTTCGACAGCCCGTTGGACCTGCCGTTGCCGCCGCCGCCCTCGACCAGCGCCGCCGCGGTCGCCGCGGCGAGGCGCTCGCCGGCGCAGTTGGCGCCGGCCGGAGCCGGCTGCGGCGGGCGCGCGGGCTTGGGCTTCTTGCCCTTCGGCTTCGCCTTCGCATCGGCCTTCGCCGCGGCGGTGGCCGTGGGCGCCGGCGCCGGGATCGCCCGGGCGGCCGCCTTCGCCGCCTTGCCCGCCACGTTCTTCGAGGCCCGCTCGGCGATCCGCTTCTCCTCGCGGACGCGCACGTACTCCTGCCAGCCGCCCTCGTAGGAGCGCAGCGTGCCGTCGAGCACGGCGACGGTCCGCGTGCCGACCGCCTCGAGCAGTGCGCGATCGTGCGAGACGAGCAGCAGCGCCCCTTCGAAGGACTGCAGCGCGTCCTCGAGCGCCTCGCGGCTCTCGATGTCGAGGTGGTTCGTCGGCTCGTCGAGGATCAGGACGTTGGCACCGGACGCGACGAGGATCGCCAGCGACAGGCGCCGGCGCTCGCCGCCGCTCAACCCGTCCAGCGGCTTCTGTCCGTCCTCGCCACTGAACAGAAAGCGGCCCAGCAGCGCGCGCGCCTTCTGCGGCGTCAGCCCGGTGTGGATCGTCGCGGCCTCGGCGACGGTCCGCGCGCGTGCGCCCTCGCCCTGGCCGAGCTCGTCGGCGTGCTGAGAGAGGTGGCCGATCTTCACGTTGTGGCCGGTCGAGAGCTTGCCCGCCGCCAGCGGCCGCACGCCCGCGAGCGTGTCGATGAGCGTCGTCTTGCCCGCGCCGTTGGGCCCGACGAGCGAGACGTGCTCGCCGCGCTCGAGCCAGATCTCGGCGTCGTCGAGCAGTACGCGCGGCGGGTGGGCGCCGACCTCGATGCGCCCGCCGGTCATCTCGAAGACGACGCGGCCGCTGCGCTCCGGCGCCTTGAACTGGAACTTCAGGCCCTCGCGGTCGCGCGGGTCACGCTCGATGCGCTCGATCTTGTCCAGCCGCTTGACCCGCGACTGCGCCTGCTTGGCCTTCGTCGCCTTGGCCCGGAAGCGCTCGACGAACTTCTCGAGGCGCGCGATCTCGGCCTGCTGCTTGTCGATCGCGCGGCCCAGGGCGATCTCGCGCGCGGCGAGCTCCTTGCGCCACTGCGTCCAGGTGCCGGGGAAGAACCGCGAGCGGCCGGCCTCGAGTTCGAGCACCGCCGTGCCCACGGCCTCGAGGAACCAGCGGTCGTGGGCGACCAGCACGATCGCCGCATCCAGCGACTGCAGCGTCTTCTCGAGCCATTCCAGCGACTCGATGTCGAGGTGGTTGGTCGGCTCGTCGAGCAGCAGCAGGTCGGGGTCGCCGGCGAGCGCGCGGGCCAGCGACGCGCGCGTGAGCTCACCGCCGGAGAACGTCTTCAGCGAGCGGTCGAGGTCGTCCTCGCCGAAACCCAGGCCGCGCACCATCGACGTCGCGCGGTCGCGCCAGGTCCAGCCGCCGGCGTGCTCCAGCCGCGCCTCCGCGCGCGAGTACGCGTCGAACGCCGCCTCGTCGCCGTCGGCCATCGCCTGCGCCAGGCGCGAGAGGTCCTGCTCGACGGCGATGAGGTCCGCGCAGCCGCCGAGGATGTAGTCGCGCAGCGTGAGGTCACGATCGCGCGGTGGGCGCTGGTCGTGCAGCGCGACCTTGCAGCCCTTCTCGAAGACGAGGTCGCCCCCGTCGATCGACGTCTCGCCGGCCAGCATCCGCAGCAGCGTCGTCTTGCCGGCGCCGTTGCGGCCGGCGATCGTGAGCCGCTCACGGCGCTCGAGCTTGAAGGACACGCCCCGCAGCAGCGGGTTGCCGGCCATGTCCTTGCTGAGGTCGGAGGCGATGAGAACGGCCATTCCCCCAGGATAGGTCGCTCCGCGACCGCTCAGCGCGTGATCGTGACCGGCACCCCCGGCGAGATGCGCGCGGCCAGCCAGCGGATGTTCGAATTGGCGAGACGCACGCAGCCGTGCGACACGGCGGTGCCGGGCACGCCGCCGAGGTTCATCACCCCGTGCAGGGCGATCTGGCCCGGCCCGCCCTCGAATCTCTGCAGGACGTTGGAGCGCGCGCTGGTCGCCAGCGCGTACGGCGCGCCCGCGCTGCCGCGCGGCATCGCGATGCTCTCCTCGACGAAGAACCGCCCGTTGGGGGTCGGCGTCGACGGCTTGCCGACGACCGCCGAGACGGTGCGCACGAGCTGTCCCCGGCGGTACACGCGGACCTGCCGCGCGGCCGTCCTGATCGCGATCCGCCAGCTTGTCGTCGTCGACCGAGTCGCCCGCTGCGCGATCCACCCGGTCGATCCGTTCGGGCGGCCGGGCAGCATGACCCGCAGCCAGCGGACGCCGCCGCGCGTCGTGGCGTGCCCGATGACGGGGAGCACGGTCGCGCCGCCGGTGATCGGGGCCCACGCCGGGATCGTGACGGGGCGCTCCGAACGCGTCTGTGGCGTCGGCCGCACCTGGTGGGGCTCGAGCAGGACGGCCAGCTCCTGCGTCGGGCGCGGCTTGGCCTGCGCCACCGCGCCGGCCGGGGCGGCGGCGCAGGCCATCGCCGCCGCAGCGACGACGACGACCAGGCGTCGAGGCCGCATCAACGCGCTTCGTAATGCACGTTGCCGGCACCGTCCACCTGGTTGACGACGAACCGGGTGCTGTTGTCCTTGACGACGGCGGTGCAGGCGAACTCCAGGCCCTTCTTCTGATGCACGCCCGACGGGCAGCTGACGTCGGCCCGCTTGCCGCGCTGCACGAGGCTGCTGCGCTCGATCGCCCGCTCCACCTTCTCGGTGTTGAGGATCGTCGGTGCCTCGTCGGAGCTCCCACCACATGCGGCGAGCGCGAGCCCCGCCGCCACGAGGGCCGCCGCCAGCGGCGGACCGACGCGGAGGCGCCTGCGGATGTCACGGTTTCCGGAGGTCGGAACCGACGCTGCGCTGTTCTGAGGCTTCATTCGAGAGAGCCTTTCCGTGAACTCAGGGCTCATAGCCCGAGCCTTTCGATCGCGAGTGACGCATTTGCGTTGGTCTGTGTGCCGCCGGCGAGCGTCTGCAGCCCGACCGCCGCGGCGGATGAGTGGTTCTTCAGCGTGACCACGTCGTTGACACCGATGGTGAAGATGACCTGGCCGCTGTTCTGCTGCGTTCCGGCCCCGGAGCCGTAGACCGAACCGTCCACCAGCGCGCCGTTGCGAAACAGCGCGAACTGGTTGGGTTCGACACCCGACACCGAATAGGAGATCTTGTACGTGCCGGCCGTCGTAAACGCGATTGCCTCGGCGCCCGGTGCATGCGTGATGCCCGGTGTCATGGGCCCGTTCTTGTTGAAGGTGACGTCCGCCTCGATGGCCACCGTCTGGGCCGAGTCGTTGTAGATGTAGGCGTACTCGGCGGCTCCGCCGGCACCGTCTGCTCCGGCGGCGCCGGTGTCTCCCGTGGCCCCGGTCGTTCCGGTCTCGCCCCGGGACCCGGTGGCGCCGGTGGACCCGGTCGGGCCGCTGGAACCGGTCGGCCCGGCGGGCCCCATGGGTCCGGCTGCTCCGTCCGAGCCGGCGGCGCCGTCCTCGCCCGCGGCGCCGGTCGCGCCCGTCAGACCGGTCAGCCCGGTATCGCCGGTGGTGCCGGCAGCACCGGTCGCGCCCACGTCACCGGCAGCACCGGTCGCGCCCACGTCACCGGCGGCGCCGGCGGCGCCGGTGGTACCGGTCAGCCCGGTGTCGCCCTCGGCGCCCGTCGCACCGACCGCGCCGGTGTCGCCGATCTCGCCCTTGGCGCCCGCGGCGCCGGTGTCGCCGATGTCGCCCACGGCACCCGTGGCACCGACCGCGCCGGTGTCACCAACACCGCCCTCGGCACCCGTGGCCCCCGCAGCGCCGGTCTCACCAATGTCGCCCTTGGCGCCCGCGGCACCCGTGGCACCGGCAGTGCCCGTGGCACCGCTGTCACCCGTGAGTCCGGTCGCGCCGGTCGAACCGGCGGCACCCGCGTCACCCGTGGCCCCGGTGGCGCCGGTCGTACCGGTCAGCCCGGTGTCGCCCTCGGCACCTGTCGCCCCGACGGCGCCGGTGTCACCTACGTCGCCCTTGGCACCGGCGGCACCCGTGGCACCAACATCGCCCTCAGCACCCGCGGCACCAACATCGCCCTCAGCACCCGCGGCACCCGTGGCACCAACATCGCCCTCAGCACCCGCCGCTCCGGTGGCACCGGCAGCGCCGGTGTCACCGATGTCACCGGTCGTGCCGGTCGCACCGGCAGCGCCGGTGTCACCGCTGTCGCCCGTGACGCCGGCCGCACCAGCGACGCCCGCGTCGCCCTTGACGCCGGCCGCGCCAGCGACGCCCGCGTCACCGCTGTCGCCCTGGGGGCCGGCGGCGCCGGCCTCGCCGGGGGCTCCTGTGTCGCCCGTCTCGCCCTTCGCGCCAGCCACCCCGGCGACGCCGGTCAACCCGGTGTCACCTTGCGAGCCGGCCGAGCCGGCCGAACCGGTCTGACCCGCGGCGCCTGTCGGCCCGGCGTCGCCCGCCGCACCGGTCGCGCCGGTCGCGCCCTTGACCCCGGCAGCGCCGGTCGCGCCGCTGACGCCCTGCAGACCCTGTGCTCCGGCCGCACCGGTCGCGGCCGTGGCGCCCACTGCGCCCGTGGCGCCCGTGGCGCCGGTGGCACCCGTTGCTCCAGCTCCGGTGGCTCCGGTGGCTCCGGTCGCGCCGGCGCCACCCGCATCGCCGCGCCCGCCCTGCGCACCGGTCTTACCCCTGGCGCCGGTCTTACCGGCTGCGCCCGTCTTGCCGGCGACGCCCCGAACCGCGCCGGTACGCTTCTTCGAATTCTTGGTCGTGCACGTCGGCACCTTGCGGGCGCACTTCGGCCTCGTCACGGCGCTGCTGTAGGCACGCACGCTCCCCGCCACCGCGACGTGGTCCTCGCAGGGAGGAAGCGGGCGCGGGCACACGGTCGCGGCGGCGGCCAGCGCGACCGGCACGAGCACCGTGGCGGCGCTCAGCACCAGCAGCAGAAGCTGCTGGCGGCGGGACGCGAGCAACCCGCGGACGGCCGAGGCGAACTGCGAAGAGTGTGCGCGCAGCTGGCCCTGAAGCGAGCAAGGGCGCGGACTGCCGGTATTCGGATGCACGTGCGGACCTCATGGGTGGGACGCGGCCGGGCGGACGACACAGTCCGCCCAGGTTGATCGCATCGGGTTGGCTCCCGTCCCGGTCAGCATCGGCGACCACGGCGTTGCGCAACATCCCGGTGGGTGGGTAATCGGCCAGCGCGACCACACCCGCGCATGGGGATGTCGGAGCATGCGCGCGCGGGCGCGCGCGATCCATGAGCGCCGGCTGCCGCCGCGGCGGCAGGGGCGCTCAGCGGTCCGGCCCCTCCTCCTCGTCGGCCTCGCCGTACTCCGCCGGCGACAGATCGGACTCCACCTCGGGGGTGAACGCGTCGCGCTCGGGAAAGCCCCCGCCGTCGTCGTGGGATGCGTTGCGCACGAGGTCGCGCTCGGCCAGCTCGAAGCCGTCGGCTTCGCCCCCGCCGGCTTCGTAGACCGGCTGCATCGCGGGGTCGACATGCTCCGACGGGTCGGCTCCGCCGACGTCGGGGTTGCGGCCGCCGATGGCGGCCGCCTCGCGGGCGGCCTCCCACTCCTGGCGGGTGGCGAAGTCCGGATCGTTCTCGTCGTAGCGTTCCATTGCAGATGAGCTACCCGATCCGCAGCGCGATCCATCGGCGACCTCAATAAACTCCCTGCCCGTGCTTCGCCGCCTGCCGATCAGCGCCGTCCTCGCCATCACCGCCGTGCTCGTCGCGGCGGCTCCCGTGCTCGCCCACGACGGAGGCGAGGGCTGGTGGGGCGAGACGAACGACCGCGTCGTCACGAACGCCGGCTTCATCCTCATCGTCTTCTTTCCGCTGTTCATCTTCCTCGTGTCGCTGCTGCAGTGGCAGCTCGAGAAGCGCAAGTACCGGCGCAAGGAAGCCGACGAGGACTCCTTCGGCAAGTCGCCCGGCGGCTGGTAGCACCGCGCGCGCCCGTGCGCGTGCGCCCGTAGGCTTGTGCCGGTCAGGCGGCACTACCCGAAGAGGAGAGCAATGGCGTATTTCGTGACGGGCGCGACCGGCTTCATCGGCCGCCATCTCGTCGAGCGGCTGCTCGAGCGCGACGGCGACATCCACGTGCTCGTCCGCGCCGGGTCGCGCGAGCGCCTCAACGCCTTGATCGAGCGCTGGGGCGGCGAGGCCGCCGACCGCGTCAAGCCGGTCGTCGGCGACCTCGCCGAGCCGCGCCTCGGCCTGTCGGACGACGAGGTCGCCGCGCTGCGCGGCCGGATCGAGCACTTCGTCCACCTCGCCGCGATCTACGACATGACCGCGCCCGCCGAGGTCAACGAGCGCCTGAACGTCGTCGGCACACGCCACGCCGTCGACCTGGCCGGCGCGCTGGAGGCCGCGTGCCTGCACCACGTCTCCTCGGTCGCCGCCGCCGGCGACTTCAAGGGCCTGTTTCGCGAGGACATGTTCGACGAGGGCCAGAACCTGACGTCGGCCTATCACCGCACGAAGTTCGAGTCCGAGAAGCTCGTCCGCGAGCAGTCGGCCGTGCCGTGGCGCGTGTACCGCCCCGCGATCGTCGTCGGCCATTCGCAGACCGGCGAGATGGACAAGATCGACGGCCCGTACTACTTCTTCAAGGCGATCCAGAAGGCGCGCTTCGCGCTGCCGGAGTGGGTGCCGCTCGTCGGCCCGGAGCTCGGCTACACGAACATCGTCCCGGTGGACTTCGTCGCCGCCGCGCTGGACCACATCGCCCACCAGCCCGGCCTCGACGGCCAGGCCTTCCACCTCACGAACCCCAAGCCGATGCGCGTCGGCGAGTCGCTCAACGCCTTCGCGAAGGCCGCGCACGCGCCGCAGCTGGCGATCCGCGTCGACAAGCGCCTGACCGACGCGCTGCCCAAGGGCACGGTCTCGATGCTCATGAAGCTGCCGCAGGTCCGCGACATCCGCAACACGGTGCTCGCCGACTTCGGGATCCCGCCGGTGGTGCTCGAGCACATGGCGATCCGGCCGCAGTTCGACACGCGCGACACCGAGCGCGCGCTGGCCGGCTCGGGCGTCGTCGTGCCCGAGCTGAGGACGTACGCCGACCGCCTGTGGGACTACTGGGAGCGCACGCTGGACCCGGACCTCTACAAGGACCGGTCGTTTCGCAAGGTCATCAACGGGCGCACGGTCATCATCACGGGCGCGTCGAGCGGAATCGGCCGCGCGACCGCGCTGAAGGTCGCGGAGTCCGGCGGGATCCCGCTGCTCGTCGCGCGCGGGCTGGAGAAGCTCGAGGCGCTGCGCGAGGAGATCGAGGCCAAGGGCGGCACCGCCCACGTCTACAGCGCGGACCTGTCGAACATGGACGCGATCGACGACGTCGTCGCGCGGATCCTCGACGAGCATCCCGCGGTCGACTTCCTCGTCAACAACGCCGGCCGCTCGATCCGCCGCTCGGTCAAGCTCTCCGAGGATCGCTTCCACGACTTCGAGCGCACGATGCAGCTCAACTACTTCGGCGCGATCAAGATGATCATGGCGCTGCTGCCACACATGCGCGAGCGTGGCTTCGGCCACGTCGTCAACGTCAGCTCGATCGGCGTGCAGACCAACCCGCCGCGCTTCAGCGCCTACGTGGCCTCGAAGGCCGCGCTGGACTCGTGGACGCGCGTCGTCGCGTCGGAGGTCATCGGCGACGGGATCACGTTCTCGACGATCCACATGCAGCTCGTGCGCACGCCGATGATCGCGCCGACAAAGCTCTACGACCACTTCCCGACGATCTCGCCCGAGGAGGCCGGCGATCTCATCTGCGAGGCGATGCGGTCGCGGCCCAAGGAGATCAACACACGCCTCGGCACCGCCGGCGAGGTCCTGCACGCGCTGGCGCCGAAGGTCATGGACCAGATCCTCCACGTCGCCTACAACGTCTTCCCGGACTCCGCGGCGTCCAAGGGCGAGAAGGCCCCGGCCGACGCCGAGCGGGCGAGCATGGAGCAGCTCGCGATGGCGAACATCATGAAGGGCGTGCACTGGTGACCCGCTCGCCTGACGGCCGGTCCGGTTCGCGCGACGCGCGCTGAGCCCAACCCGGCCGGGAGGTACGGCTAGCCGCACCCCGTTGGCGGGCATGCCCCATGGCCGCGGCCGGCGCCGCGCGGCAGGCTGTGGGACATGGCGTCGACGCTCTCCCTCCCCCGCCCGGCGCGCGCCGCGAGCAACCTGGGCGCCGCCACCGTCGCCGCGGTCGCCGCCGCCCTGATCGCGACCGTCGGGCTGGCCGGCGCGCTCGTCACCGGCGCGATCGCCGTACCCGACGCCGCCGGGGCGCTGTCGGACGCGTCGGAGTCGATCGGCCCGCTGGCCTACCTCTTCGTCCCGCTGCTGGCGTTGCTGGAGACCGGAGCGTTCATCGGCCTGGTCGTGCCGGGTGAGACCGCCGTCGTCGTCGGCGGCGTCGTCGCCGCGCGCGGCGATCTCGCGCTGGCGCTGCTCATCGCGCTCGTCTGGGGCGGGGCGTTCGCCGGCGACATGCTGAGCTTCTTCATCGGCCGCCGGCTCGGCCGCGGCTTTCTCGACACGCACGGCCCGCGCCTGCGCATCGGCCCGGCCCAGCGTGAGCGCACCGAGCGCTTCTTCGAGCGCCACGGCGGCAAGGCGATCCTGCTCGGCCGCTTCGTCGGCGTCCTACGCGCGCTGACGCCGTTCGTGGCCGGCGCGTCGGGCATCGCCGTGCGGCGCGTGCTGCCCTACAGCGCCGCGGGCACGCTGATCTGGGCGACGACGTTCACGCTGGTCGGCTACGCCTTCGCCGACTCCTTCGAGACTGCCGGCGAGACGGTGACGCGGATCGTCATGGTCGCCGCGATCGTCGTAGGGGCCGCGCTGCTCGTTGCCGCCGCGCTGCGCAAGCGGCGCGCCGACGCGCCGGCGACCAGCTGAATAACGGTCATCTGCGCGGCGAGGTGACCGGTCACCGTCACACACGTTCGGGTTAGGTGTATGTAGTGCCGTCACGATCACCGGGACGCTGAACAAGATCGCCTCGACCGCCGCGCTCATCCGCGTCGGCGTTCATGCGATCGACGACCAGACGCGGCCGATCGAGTCTGAGGTCCGCGGCATCAACGGCGCGTTGCAGAAGGTCGCCAACGCGCTCAGCAACGCGACGCGCTGAGTCAACCCCCAGCGTTTTGCGCGCCCCCCAACGCAGGCGGGACCGTGCCACGGCACGGCCCCGCCCGAGGGCGGGGTCCGTCACCGGCGCGATCGCCGCCCGAGGGCGTGTCGACAGCCTCCTAGGTCGCGATGATCAGCGGCAGCAAGATCAGCGCCAGCAGCAGCGCGACGACGATCGTGGCCGACAGCGCGAGGCCGCCACCCTTGTTGTCTGAAGACATGGTCGATGATCCTTTCGTCGGGGCCGCTCGGGACAGCGGGCCTGACTGTACTACGTGCGTGCGTCACATACAGGCCGCTGTCATGGATCACCGCGCGGGTGCTCTGCGCTCCGTCCGATCCGATGACGCAGAGGGCCGGGGTTGCGCGCGGCCCCGCGCCGCGTTGCCGCGAAGCCGCGCGCCCCCTCTCCGGAGCGTCATGGCCCAAACGCTCAGTCGTATGTGTCGCAGACACGTAGCGTCGTGTCAAGGGACGTCGGCTCATGCGCCGGCGAAGGCCGTTCGGGAAACCTGCTTGACCTGACACCCGGGTGTCAGGCTTATCCTTGATCGGTGGCCGCCACCGTCAAGCAGATCGCCGACCGCGTCGGGCTTCCGAGCCGCACGATCCGCTACTACGACCGCATCGGCCTGGTGGCTGCCCATGAGCGCACGGAGGCGGGGTACCGCCTGTACAGCGACGCGGACGAGGGCCGGCTGCGCTTCATCAAGCAGGCCAAGCGGCTCGGCCTGTCGCTCGACGAGATCCGTGGGCTTCTGGTGGCGGCCGAGAGCGGCTGCGGTGAGACGGTTCCCGAGCTTGCGCGGCTGCTCGATCGCAAGATCGCGCAGATCGACGCGCGCATCAGCGAGCTGGCGGCGTTCCGCGATCAGCTCTCGAGCTATGCCGCGGGCAAGACCGCCTTCCCAAATCCCGGTTGTTGCGGCCACGGGTCGTTCTGTGGCTGTCTCGACGATGTTCCCGAGCCCTAGACGGGCAGAGAGAGAGGTAGTCGCATGGCTTGTCAGTGCGGATGTGACACACCCACCCCGAGCGACGCGACGGCGGAAGGCGTCGTGGCCGCCGGCTGCGGCAGCGGCAGCGGCAGCGGCAGCGGCAGCGGCAGCGGCAGCGGCAGCGGCAGCGGCAGCGGCAGCGGCAGCGGATTGTCGGAGCGCGAGCTCAAGCTCGACCGGGTCATCACGGAGCTCGACGAGCGGCTGAGCAGGCTCGAGGCGGCGCGCTGACGCCTCGACCGCTGCCTGATCGGCGCGTGGGGGCCGTGCCGCGGCACGGCCCCCTCCCGGCGGGCGGGCTCAACGCCGGCGCGAGCCGCAGGCTCAGGCCGCGATGAACGGCTTGACGGCGGCGAGCACCGCTTGCATCTCGCTGGCCTTGTCGAACGCGCTGGGCGCCGGCGGCCTGTTGCGCACGAGGCGGATCATCGCCGCGTGGCGCGCCTCGACCTGCACGATGCCGCCGGCGGCGCCGAGCACCTCGGCCGAGGCGATCATCGGCGCCGCGCCGTTGTAGGCGCTCACGCCGGTGTCCTCGAGCGTGTTGGCGGTCTTCAGGTACGTCGCGCGGCTGCCGAAGGCGCCGCCGAAGTCGAACATCGGCTCCGCGACGGGCTTGCCGCCGAGCTTCTTGATCGTCGCCGCGAGCGCGTCGACGTGCTCGGCCTCGTTGTCGCGCAGCTCCTTCGTGAGCTTCATCTCGTAGCCGGACAGCCCCTTGACCTGCTTGGCGGCCTGGACGTAGAACTCCGTCTCGAGGTACTCGAGCGTGAGCGCGTAGTTGAGGATGTCGACGTCGCCGCTGCCGGCGTCGGCCAGCGCCTTCGTGATGAGGCCGGTCGCCGACAGCGTGCCGAATGCGGCGGCGCCGGCCAGCGTGGAGCGCAGGAGAAACGACTCCCGGGTCATGCCGTGGACCTTGATGGCGGCCAGCTCGGGCGCCACCAGTCGCGATTGAGCCATGTGCAGTCTCGCTTTCGTGATCGTGGTGGTCGGTTAGGCCAGAAACGGCTTGACGGCCGCGAGGACGGAAGTCATGTCCATCGGCTTGCCGAAGGCGCCGTCGGGCAGGGCGCCCTTCAGGCCGCCGTTGCCGTTGCCGAAGCCGCGGCCGACGAGGATGTTCAGCGCGGCCGCGTGACGGGCCTCGACGGAGTGGATCGCCAGCGCGGCGGCGAGCACTTCCTTGTTCTTGATGTTGCCCGCCTGGCCGAGGTACGCCGCGGCGCCGAGGTTCTCGACGTCGGCCGCCGCCTCGAGCACGGCCTTCAGGCCCTTGTCGAGCGTCGGCCCGAAGTTCGTCTTGGGCTTGGCGACCGGGTTGCCGCCGAGCTTCTTGATCGTTGCGGTGAGCGCGTCGACGTGCTCCTGCTCGGTCGAGCCGAACTTCTTGGCGATCGACACGACCTTGGGGTCCTTGACGATCCCGCTGGCGATCACGCCGTCGTAGAACTCGGCCTCGAGGTACTCGAGGGTGAGCGCGTAGTTGAGGATCTCCAGGTCCGAATTGTTGGACTTGGTGTCGTCGGACGTGGCGGCGGCAGCCGGAGCCGCCTCTGGCTTGTCGTCGTCGCCGCAGGCGGCCAGCGCCAGCGAGAAGGCGCTGACCGCGCCCGCCCCGCCGAGCATCTTGAAGAAGCGCTTGCGCGAAGACGGATCGTCTGCGAGCTCACGCAGTGCTGAGTCGGTCACGGGAAACGTGCCTCCGAACTCGAAGTGGACATTGCCTGCGCTAGCGCGCCGCGGCGCCTGCCAGATCAGAGAAGGGCGCGCTCCCGCTCGCGCGCCGGCGCCGCGGCGCAATAAGGGTCGGCCGTCAGCCCGATGCCGACGACTCGTCTCCTGCTGCACCTTCGGACGCACTCGGCCCGGGTCGTCCATTCGAATCGCTAGCAAAATGCCGATGATGGCCAGCCCGCGCTACTGCTTTTGCCTCGTTGCAGCAGCCGCGCCTGCCCGCGACAGGGGGGATTAGTCCCAGTCGTGCCCGTTGACGCGGGCCAGGTCGCCGGGCTTCTTTTCGGCCTTTGTCGCAGCCGTCGGATCCGCCCCGGCTTCGATCAGCGCCGCAGCCACTTGCTGAGAGCCGTACGCCGCCGCGAAGTGCAGCGGCGTCCAACCATCGTGATCAGCGACGTTGGGATCCAATCCCAACCGAAGCAGCAGGCGCGTGCGGTTCGCGCCCGCGACGCGATGTAGCCGCGTCCGGCCCTGCTCGTCCTGCACATCGAGCCGCGCGCCGTAGCTCACAAGCAACCGAACCATCTGCTCGTCTTCCCTGTCAACCGCCTCGTCGATCAGCGAGAAACCCCAATCGTCTTCGCGTGGGTCAGCGCCAGCCTCCAACAGCGAGCGCGCTTGCTCAAGGTGCCCGTGCTCAACCGCAATCATCAACTCGTCGCCCACACCGGGATCCTCGCATCCCTCTTGATCTGGTCGCGAGGATCCGGCTTTCGCTTTCGCCTATAAGGAGCAGCGCGGCCTCGACCGCTACGGACGTTCGGTCGTGCTTCATCGCTCTGGGACACCCAGGTGACATGTCGCCTGCAAGGCTGTGCACGTGCGGCTGACCATCCTAGGAATGCTCGTGGCTGGCGCGCTGCTGGCTGGCTGCTCGGACGGTCCGCGTGCTGCGCAGGAACAGGGGTCGCCGTCGACGACAACACAGGCGCAGGTGGTGCGTGTCGTGCGCGACCGTCACGACACCGTTCTACGCGGACCCGGTTTGCCGGCCCGTGGGCGCTCTTGCCGCACCCGGATTGAGAGCGGGAGCTACAGCTACAGCAGCCTTGCCGCCGTGAAGCACGTCACGTGCGCTACCACCGTCCGTGCCTTCACCGCGTTGTTGGAGCAGGTCGTCCGCCGGACACGCGCGGGGGAAGACTGCTACCCCGCGTTCTGCGCACTGGATAGCCCGATGAGGAGTCGCGGCTTTCGCTGTACCCATATGGGTCTCGGCGACGGGCTTGCGCGGGTGACTTGTCGTCGCGGCCGGTCGCTCATCGACGCGGCGGCCTTGGCGGACCACTGATTTCGGTTTGGCGGTGGCAGCGGTATGCCGTCCTGATATCGGGGGCGTGCGCGCTCACCCTCGCCGAGAACGACGCATTCAGGCGCGACGTCACGGCACTTCGGGACGCGACGGATAGGACTGCTGCTTTCGCCTGAGGCTGTCGCATAAGTCGCCGACGACGAGCTGCGCGCCGCCGACGATCCGATCTGAGGCGTTCTCAGCCCTTCTGGACGAGGACCGAGAGTGATTTGTTGCCGCAGAACGCCACTCCTGTCGCCGC
>JAUXSD010000243.1 GCA_030681525.1 Solirubrobacteraceae bacterium | reverse complement strand
TTCTCGTTGCGGTGATAGCGGCAGATCGAGAGCACGATCGCGGCGCTGTCCTGCGGCGCGTAGGTGTTCGCGTTGACCGTGTGGTGCACGACGCCGACCTGGACCGCGCCGTAGGAGGGGGCCGCGCGCGGCTTGCACTGGTCGGCGCCCCACTGCTCGCGCGGGATGATCGGCGGTGCCGCGCGGCTGCCCGGCGCCGGCGTCTGCGCGCGCGCCGAGGTGCCGGCGACCGTCGCGAGGACGCGCCGCGCGCCGCGCTGCAGAGCGGTGGTCAGCCGGTCGCGCGCGGTCGCGCTGCCGGTGGCGTTGACGAACCGCGCGCGCAGCGCGGGCGGAGGCGGCGGCGGACCGTCCATCCGCAGCTGGTAGGCGTCGGCGCCGCCCGCCCAGACGGGCTCGGCGCCGGCGCCGCCGGCGTGGTCGGCCGCCATGAGCGTCCAGCGCCCCCAGCGCCCGCCGGCCTCGCGCACCCGGATGCGGGTGCCGACCTCGCGGCGATCCGAGGTCGCGCGCTGCCACTGCAGCCCGACGAGGTCAAAGCGCTTGGGCGCCTGGATGACCGGCGACCGCCAGGCGCCGCCGGCGGCCCGCGACCACGCGCTCGTGGCGAGCGCCTGCTCGAACTCCACCGCGCGCGGCACGAAGGGCTGTGACGGGAGGGCGGGCGCGGCGAGCCAGACGATCAGGCCCGCGGCCAGCAGCACGGCGAGGAGACGGCGCATCGGTGGGTGAACACCATGACGCCCGCCGCGGTGCGGTCCGCACGGTGTCTTGCGCGCCAGGTCGGCGTCTACGGAACCTGCTCGGGCGCCTTGTCGACGAGCGACTCGCGGAACATCCGCAACGCGTCGAGGGCGGCCGGCGTGAACTCGTCGCAGGCCATGTAGTGGCGCCAGGCGACCGCGGCCACCTGCGGCTGCATCGCGGAGTTGTTCTGCATGAGGACCGTGTGGTAGGCGCCGCCGCTGTCGGCGACGTCCTCGTTGAAGAGCGTCGTCAGCTGCGTCACCACGCCGGTCGGGGTGCGCGGCTTGTACTGCAGGATGATGCGGCCGTGTTCGAGCGTGTGGACCCAGTTCTCGATCGCCGGCTCGTTGCCCGGCGCGTAGATGCCGTCGGGCGCCGGGTTGGGGTTGTGCTGCCCGGAGGTCGGCGGGTTGGTGTCGTAGTCGTCGGCCGTGAGCTTCTCGGCGGTGTGCCCCTGGCCCTCGTCGGGGAAGGCGCGGTAGGTGCAGCCGGCCTCCTCAGCCGCGGCGGTGAGGCTGGAGTCATCCACGTCGCCCCCGTCGCCGCCGCCGCTTCCGACCGCGAAGACCACGGCCGCGATGATCGCGCACGCCACCACGACGCCGCCGATGAGCTGCAGCAGGCGCTTGCGCTTCGCGGCCTTCGCCGCGGCGGCCTCGCGCGCCAGACGCTCTTGCTTGCGCTGCTCCTTCTCTTCCTGACGGCTCGACATTCGCGCGTAGGTTAGTCGGCGAGGCGGTCCGGCCGCCTCAGGAGGCCGCGACGGCGCCCCGCCGCCGGCCGCTGCGCCGCGTCGGCTTCCAGCACGCGTCGAGGAAGTCGGCGATCTCGCCGGTGAGCCGGTCGGGTGTCAGGCGCAGCTCGACGAACGAGTTGGCCTGCAACAGCCGGCCGTTGGGCAGCTCGTCGGCGAGCATGCCGGCATCGGTCAGCGGATGGATCGGATCGCGGCGGTGGCCGATCACGAGCGTCGGCGCGAGCAGCGCGCGGCGTTCGTCGGCCGGCGGCGCGGTGCGCCCGAAGAACAGGCCCTGCAGGACGGCGCCGCTGGGACCGGGATCCTGGCGCACGGTGTCCAGCGCGATGTCGGCGTAGAACGGCAGCCCGCGGTGGGGGATCGCGCGCGCGGCGAGCGCCACGAGCCGGGCGACCGGCCGGCCCACCTGGAGCGCGATCATGAGCGGCCCGAACGCGACGAGACAGGCGATGAGCGCCTGATCGAGCACCGGCATCTCGATGACCATCCCGCGCACGCGCTCGGGCGCGAGGTGGCAGGCCTCCAGCGCCGTGTTGGCGCCCAGCGAAGTGCCGAGGACGACCGCCTCGTCGACGCCGAGGTGGTCGAGCAGCGCGACGACCTGCGCCCCGAAGAGCGCGACGGAGTAGCGCGTGGGCTGCGTCGGGCGGTCGGAGCGACCGTGGCCGAGCAGGTCGATCGTGACCACGCGGTGCCCGCGCGCCGAGAGCGCGCGCGCGAGCGGCTCGTGCATGCGCTGGGAGAGCAGCAGCCCGTGGACGAGCACGACGGTGCGGGTACCGAAGCCATACTCCGTGTAGGCGATCCGTTGCCCGGCGTGGCGAAAGCTGGCGATGGACGCAACGATAACCCTCCCGATGGCCCGCTCCCCCCGCACACTCCAAGGCCAGGTCGTCGCGATCACCGGCGCCGCGCGCGGCATCGGCCGCGCGACAGCGTCGGCCTGCGTGCGCGCCGGGATGAAGGTGGCGATCGGCGATGTCGACGTGGCCGCCGCCGAGCAGACCGCCGCCGAGCTCGGCCACGGCACGATCGCGCTGCACGTCGACGTCGTCGCCCGCGATTCGGTGCGCGCCTTCCTCGACGAGACCGAGCAGCGCCTCGGCCCGCTCGACGTCCTCGTCAACAACGCGGGGATCATGCCGCTGGGACCGTTGGACGCCGAGCCGGACGCGACGGCGCAGCGGCTCGTCGACATCAACATCCACGGCGTGCTGCACGGGATGAAGGAGGCGCTGCCGCGGATGCGGGCGCGTGGCCGCGGGCACATCGTCAACGTCGCCTCGACGGCGGGCAAGGTCGGCTTCGCGGGCGGCGCGACGTACTCGGGCACGAAGCACTTCGTCGTGGGCGTCAGCGAGAGCGCCCGCGCCGAGCTGCGCCGGTCGCCGATCGAGATCAGCTGCGTGATGCCCGGCGTCGTGAACACGGAGCTGTCGGCGGGCACGTCGCCGGCGCGCTTCGTGGCGCACATCGAGCCGCCGCTCGTCGCCGATGCGATCGTGGCGGCGCTGCGCTGCCCCCGCTTCGAGGTCTTCGTGCCGCGCCGGATCGCGGCGCTGACGAAGCTCGGCGGCGTCGTCCCGACGGCGGTTCGCGACGGCTTCGCCCGGCTGCTCGCGCTCGACCGGGTGCTGGGCGGCGCCGACGCCGAGGCGCGGCGGGCGTACGAGCTGCGCGCGGCGGGGTCGCCGGACGAGGACGCCGGCCGCGACTACTAGCGGGGGTGTGTCGAACACCTCGCGCCGGGCGCGAACCATTCGACACACCGACCCTCCGGCGCGGCCTCGCGGTGCGCGCGGTGCGCTTCGCGCCGCCGGTCCGTGGCGATCGCGCGGATCAACGGCAATCGATCAGGGTGGTCGGTTCATTGGCGGCCGTTCGGCCGGGGTCGGCGTCCGGGGGGGTGTGGCGAATGACCCTCGGCCCGCGAGGCTTGTTCGCCACACCCCAAGGCCGTGCGCGGCACTGGGGCGCGCCCGGTGCGATATCCGCACGAGGCGCGCCCCGACCACGCCGAACCCGGACCGCCCGTCCGCACCCGCACAGCTCACACACCCTCAACGACGCAGTTCGCCCGCGGCCACGGCAACCCGGCGCGACAGCGCGCCTACCCCCCGCGAGGCTGAACCGAGACACACCCCTACTCCCAGCCAAGCTCCAGCTCATCGCCGAAGTACGCCGCCAGCCGCCGCGCCTCGCGCTCGGCGCCCGCCCGCACCGCGTCGTCCACGCGCCCGAACGGCTCGATCGTCACGCGCAGGCGGCCGCCCTTGCGCTCGTGCGACCAGACGCCGGCGATCCGCCCGTCGACCAGCAGCACCGGTGACAGCCAGCCCTGCGGGCGGTAGACGCGGGCCTTGAACCGCGCGGCCAGCACCGGCGTCTCCGCGCGCGGCGCGGCGACGACGTACTGGTCGAAGGCGGGCAGCAGCGACACGACGCCGCTCGCCGCGGACGCAGCCGCCTCGGCGACGTCGGACCGCAGCATCCAGCCCTCCCAGCCCTCGACGTCGACCGGCATGACCTCCTCGCCCAGCGCGGCGATGAGCTTGCCCGCCTGCGCCGCCGACGGCATCCCGAACCAGCGCGCGAACGTCTCGCGCGATGCCGGCCCGTAGGCCGCCAGGTGGCGGCGGATGACCGCGGCCATGGCCGCGCGCGGCTGCGCCGGCGCCCAATCCGCGGCCAGCCAGCGGTCCGGCCGCGTGAAGCGCACCCGCTGCCCGGCGGGCTCGGCGAACACGACGTCGCCGCGGAAGGCGGCGAGCTTCGGCATCGTCCCGAAACTCCCGCGCACGGCCTCGCCCAGCCGCGCGCTGCCGAGCCGCTCGGCCACGGTGTCGGCGAGCTCGTCGCGCGTCAGCGGCTCCCCGTCGAGCGCCGCGCGGATCGCGTCGAGCACCGCCACCGCCTCCTCGCTGGTCATGCCGGCCGCCCTGCGCCAGCTCGCCGTCGCGTAGCGCGGCCGGAGCGCGCCCTGCGCGCCGATCCACAGCGCCAGCTCGTCGGCCGGCAGGAGGTGCAGCGTCCCGCGCATCGCCCACGTCCGCACGAGCGTCCGGTCGGCCCACAACGCGTGCGCCACCGCATCGGCCGCGAGGCCATCGACGCGCGCCCAGAGCGTCAGCTCGGCCGACGACTGCACCTGCGCATGCAGGCCGCAGACGCGCCCCACGACCGCCCGCCAGGCCGTCGCCGGCGCCCGCTCGGCCAGCCCCTGGCGCGCCACGCGCCAGGCCAGCACGGCATCCCAGCTCAGCTCCTCGGTCATCCCGCGGACGCTGACACATGGCCGGAAGCGCTGCAGGGAACGCCGGGGGAGCACGTCGAGCCGACGCGATGGCGCGCCGATCTCGATACTTCCCGATATGACTTCCGATTCCGATCAGCTCTGCGTCGACTCCATCCGCGCCCTGGCGATGGACGCGATCCAGAAGGCGAACTCCGGTCATCCGGGTCTCCCGATGGCCATGGCGCCGGCCGCCGTCGTCCTGTACCGGCACATCATGCGCCACGACCCGGCGGACCCGACGTGGCCCGACCGAGACCGCTTCCTGCTCAGCGCGGGCCACGGGTCGATGCTGCTCTACGCGATCCTGCACCTCACGGGCTACGACCTTTCGATGGACGAGATCAAGCAGTTTCGCCAGTGGGGCTCGCTGACGCCCGGTCATCCCGAGCGCGACCGCGTCCACGTGACGCCGGGCGTCGAGGTCACGACGGGCCCGCTGGGCGCCGGCTTCGCCAACGGCGTCGGCATGGCGATCGCCGAGAAGTACCTGCGCGAGCACTACGGCGAGGAGGTCCAGAACCACCACGTCTACGCGATCGTCTCCGACGGCGACCTCATGGAGGGCATCGCCGCCGAGGCCGCCTCGCTGGCCGGCCAGCTCGGCCTCGGCCGGCTGGTCTACCTCTATGACGACAACGACATCTCGCTCGACGGCCCGACGTCGCTGAGCTTCGACCGCGAGGACGTCGACAAGCGCTTCGAGGCCTACGGCTGGCATGTCTCCGACGTGCGCGACGCCAACGACATGGTCGCGCTCGAGACCGCGATCAAGAACGCGAAGAAGATCGAGGACAGGCCTTCGCTCATCCGCGTGAAGTCGATCATCGGCTACCCGTCGCCCAACAAGTCCGGCTCGAGCAAGGCGCACGGCGCCGCGCTCGGGGAGGACGAGGTCCGCCTCACCAAGGAGGTCATGGGCTGGGATCCGGACAAGCAGTTCCACGTTCCGGACGAGGCGTACGCGGCCGCCTCGATGAAGGAGGAGGGCGCCCGGCAGCACGCGGAGTGGAAGGAGCGCTTCGACACCTGGCGCGAGGCGAATCCCGAGCTCGCCGAGGAATGGGACCTCGCCTGGCAGGGCAAGCCGCTGCCCGGCCTCGCCGCTGCCCTGGGCGCCATGGACTGGTCGGACAAGCCCAAGGTCGCGACCCGCAGCGCGGGCGCCAAGGTCATGGCCGCCTTCGAGGCGTTCACCCCGACGATGGTCGGCGGCGCCGCCGACCTGTCTGAGTCCACGAAGACCGAGTTTCCGGACTCCGAGCGCTTCACGGCCGAGAAGGCCGGCCGCAACGTCTTCTTCGGCGTGCGCGAGCATGGCATGGGCGGCGCGGTCAACGGCATGGCGGCGCACGGCGGCATCGTCCGGCCCTACGGCTCGACGTTCATGCAGTTCGCCGACTACATGCGCGGCGCGCTCCGCCTGTCGGCGCTGACCGGACTGCCGTGCTCATGGGTCTTCACGCACGACTCGGTCGCGCTCGGCGAGGACGGTCCGACCCATCAGCCGGTCGAGCACCTCGCGGCGCTGCGTGCGATCCCCGGCCTCGTCGTCCTGCGTCCCGCCGACGC
>JAUXSD010000241.1 GCA_030681525.1 Solirubrobacteraceae bacterium | reverse complement strand
CACCGCCACGGCGAGCGGCGACGGCAGCCGCGCGACGGCAGGCTTCGGCAACGGCAACACCGCCAGGGCCGGCGGCACCGACAGCACCGCGCAGGCGGCCGGTGGAAACAGAAACACTGCCACGGCCGGCGGCGACAGCGCCGTCGCCATCGCAACCGACGGCAACAGCAACACCGCGACGGCCAGCGGGCTCAACAGCACCGCCACGGCAGTCCAGGGCGACAACAACACCGCCACGGCCAGCGGCGACGCCAGCCGCGCGACGGCAGGCTTCGGCGACAGCAACACCGCCAAGGCCAAGGGCACCGACACCACCGCGCAGGCCGCCGGTGCAGACAACAACCTCGCGGTCGCCAACGCCCCCGCCTGCGTGGCCCTCGCCGGCCCGGGACCCGGCGACACCCAGACCTGCTGAACGCGCGGGTGCAAGAGACACGAGAAGGCCGCTCACCGGGCGGCCTTCTCGTTGCCTCGTCAAGCTCACGGCAGCTCGCGGCCAGCAGCGTTGCATGCGTCTCGCCCCTGACGCCCGCCGAGACCTGAACCCGTGGCTCGCGCCGGAGGACGAGATCCTCCGCAAGATCCCCACCCCCAAGGAGCGGCTCGGCTTGAACGTCGAACTGGCGTCGCCGGCGTCCCGCTTGACTGTGTAGCTGCATCGCTCGCGTGCGCTCATCTGCTCCAATGGGTGCGTGGGGCGGGGTGCATTCGTGCTGACATTCGCAGCCGCGGTGCTGGTTGCAGGCTGCGGCGAAACGCGTGACTCGACCGCCACCACGGGTGACTCGTCCGCCATGAGGCAGGACGCGAAGACCACGGCCGCCGCACAGGCACCATGCACGAAGCCTGCGCTGCTGCAAGAACTGCGCTCGACGTCGCAGGGGGCGCCCGCGTCGATTCGAACGCTACGGTGCGCACCGGGGTACGCGCTGACGCGCGTCAGCCAGGGCGAGACGCGGGCCACGTTGCTGTGGGAGGACCACAGCGGGCTCTGGAGCGAGATCGAACGCGTTGCGCCCGGTGTCTGCTCCGCCCAGGCCGCCGCCCATCGCCTCTGCGCGCAGCCGCCCCCGGACTCCGGGCTGCGGCGCTGCGATTCGCGCGCCTTCGTCGCGGCCCTCCGCGAGGACGTCGATCAGCTGCGGTTCGCCATCGATCGGATGCGCTGCCGCGGCAACTTCGCCAGCACGCGCTACACGTTCAGCGACTGCCTGCCGGAGCAGACCGAACGACGGTCAGCCTGCGAGCGCACCCGCGTCGCCGCGTGGCGGCGAGACGCCACGCGCTGGCGTCTCATCACATACGGATCGACGCTTGACTGTGCGGTAGTTCGCGCGGCGGCGCCGCGGTTCCCGACAGCGCTCTGCGACTGACGGGCCGCCGGAAGCCGTCCGTCCTGGTGCGCAGGCCACCCTGATAGAGCATCCATTCCTCGAGCGCGCGTCCCGGGGAGAGAGCCGTCAGGCCGGCTGACGGCCTCGAAGACGTCGCGCTCGTCGCGGATCGAACCGAATACGCCATCACGATCACCGCCTCCTCCCCCCGCGTGAACGGCATGAAAGTGCGGCGGCCGTGATCGGCGAGGTATCCGGATCACGATCCGGTAGAAGCGACTGATCAGCCGCGGCGGCAATTTCGGCCGTCCGCCGACCACATCGCCCACGCCGGGCGAGCGCGCACGACCCAGCATGGACGGCGCAAGCCCGTTCAGCCGCGCGAGATGCGCAGCTCGTCGGGCGCGCCGACCGGCTGCTCGTCACGACGGCCGCGCTGCAGCGCGGCACCCACGAAGTCGCGAAACAGCGGCGCCGGCCGCTCGGGGCGCGACTTGAACTCCGGATGGAACTGCGAGGCGACGAAGAACGGGTGGTCGTCGAGCTCGATCATCTCGACGAGGCGCTCGTCGGTGGTGGTGGCGCCGACGATCAGGCCGGCGGCCTCGAGCCGCTTGCGCAGGAAGATGTTCACCTCGTAGCGGTGGCGGTGGCGCTCGTAGGCGAGCTCGCCGTAGAGCGCTCGGGCGCGCGTCCCGGGGTGGATCTTGATCGGCTCGACGCCGAGGCGCATCGTCCCGCCGAGGTCGGTGATCTCCTTCTGCTCGGGCAGCAGGTCGATCACCGGGTAGGGCGTCTCGGGGTCGAACTCCGTCGAGTTGGCGCCCTCCATGCCGGCGACGTGGCGCGCGAACTCCATCACCGCGACCTGCATGCCGAGGCAGACGCCGAGGTACGGGATGCGCTGCTCGCGCGCGACGCGCGCGGCGCGGATCTTGCCCTCGATGCCGCGACCGCCGAAGCCGCCCGGGATGAGGATGCCGTCGGCGCCGCCGAGCCGCTCGAGCGCCGCGGCGTCGCTGGTCAGCAGCTCGGAGTCGACCCAGTCGATCTCGACGTTGCAGTCGTGATGAAAGCCCGAGTGGCGCAGCGCCTCGGCGACCGACAGGTACGCGTCCTGCAGCGCGACGTACTTGCCGACCAGCGAGATGCGGACGGTCTCGGTGGCAGCGCTCGCGCGGCGCGTGATCTCGTTCCACTCCGAGAGGTCGGGCGGCGGCGCGTCGATCGAGAAGTGGTCGCAGATGAGGTCGTCGACGCCCTCGTCGGCGAACCACAGCGGCACCTTGTAGATGTTGTCGACGTCCTTGGCGCTGATGACGGCCTCGACCGGCAGCGACGCGAAGAGCGCGATCTTCTTGCGGATGTCCTGGCCGAGCTCGGACTCCGACCGGCAGAGCAGCATGTCGGGCTGGATGCCGATCCGCCGCAGCTCGTTGACCGAGTGCTGCGTGGGCTTGGTCTTCAGCTCGCCGGCGTGGCCGATGTAGGGCACCAGCGTGAGGTGGATGAACATGCACTCGCGCCGGCCGACGTCGACCGGGAACTGGCGGATCGCCTCGAGGAACGGCAGCGACTCGATGTCGCCGACCGTGCCGCCGATCTCGGTGATGATGATGTCGACGTCGTGCATCTGCGCGAGCAGCTGGACGCGGTGCTTGATCTCGTCGGTGATGTGCGGGACGACCTGCACGGTGCCGCCTAGGTAGTCGCCGCGGCGCTCGCGCCGGATCACCGAGTTGTAGATCCCGCCGGCCGTCACGTTCGAGGCGCGCGACGTGTTGGCGTCGGTGTAGCGCTCGTAGTGGCCGAGGTCCAGATCGGTCTCGGCGCCGTCCTCGGTGACGAACACCTCGCCGTGCTGGTAGGGGGACATCGTGCCCGGATCGACGTTGATGTACGGGTCGAACTTCTGCAGGCCGACCGTCAGGCCGCGCGCCACGAGCAGGCGCCCGATCGACGCGGCGGCGATGCCCTTGCCGAGGGATGAGACGACCCCGCCGGTGATGAAGATGAACTTGGTCTTGCGCTGGGGCTGTGCTGAGGGAGTCATCCTGGCCTTCCCAACGAGTCTAGGTGGCGTAGACCCGGAACCTTCTCGATGACGTTCGAGATTGACCGAAATTCCCCGAAAAGGTTCACGAGCAGAAGCACGGCGAGCGCGACGAGCTGGCCGTCGGTGTCGAGGGTGAGCACGAGCCAGAGCCCGGCCAGGGCGCCGATCGCATTCGATCCGGCGTCGCCCAGCATCGCTCGCTCGCGCAGGTCGAAGTAGCCCGCGACGAGCACCGGGCCGATGAACAGGCCCAGCCCCGCCAGCGCCTGGGTGTTCGTGGTGGCGATCGTCAGGCCGATGCCGAGCAGGACGAACGCCTTGACGGAGCGGCCCGGCCGCAGGTCGAGCAGGTTGAAGGCGTTCGTCGCCAGCACGAGGACGGCGGCGGCCAGCAGGAAGTCGGCGTCCGAGCCGGGCAGCGACGAGGCGACGAGCAGCGCCAGGCCGAGCGTGCCGGCGGCCTTGAGCAGCCCGGTCGACAGCGCCCCGCTCAGGACGTCCTTGCCGTGGCCGCGCCAGCCGCGGCCGGCGCCGGCGAGCATGTCGTCGACGAGGCCGAGCAGCGCGATGCCGGGCACGAAGACGATCGCGAAGCCGAGGTTGTCGGGGTAGACGTCGAGGTCGGTCAGGCGCGCGAGCAGCATCACTCCGATGAGCGCGATGAGCGCCACGGGCACGATCGCCAGGCCCAGCGGGACCGGCAGGACCCGGCCGCGGTAGTTCTCCCGCGTCAGCCCCGCTTCGGAGAGCCGGGACAGCACCAGCGGCACGAGCACCACGGCGACGAGCAGCGAGAAGACGAACGGCAGGGCTTGCACCGGGACGTGAACCTAGCGAGGACGGCGGACGGCGGTCGCCCGGCCGCCGCGGCGGGGCACGCTCAGCGCACCCGCCCGACGACCGGCGGCAGCAGGTCCTGGGCGGCGTCGTCGCGGCCGTAGGCGCCCTGGGCGCCGGCCAGCACGAAGACCATCGCCGCCCGGCCGGCGTGCTCGTCGATGTTGTCGACGGTCGACATCTCGCGCTCGCGATACCAGCCGATGTGCGACGGATCGCTGGCGCGCCGCTCCACGCCGACGACCTTGATGCCGGTCTGCACGAGGCCGCGGGCGATGCCGTCCTGCAGGGCGGCGAGCCGGTCGGCGGCGTCCTTGTCCTCCGGGCGGTCGGACGGGCGCATGACGATGACGCCGTCGAGGTTGCCGAAGCTGCCGCTCAGCCGATCCAGCAGCGCGGTGCGCAGCTGGCGGACGAGCCGGCCGCCCAGCACCATCTGGATGCCGACGCGCCGGCCGAGGTCGTCGAGCAGGTCGGCGTCCTGCGCGACGTCGGCGTAGCGCGTGCCGATCGCGCGGTCGGCGAGCGCCTGCAGTTCGACGTTCTCGCGCACGACGGCGACGAGCGCGAGGTCGGCGCCGGTGGGCTCCAGCGCCCGCCGGATCATGTCCGGAGCGGCGTCGTCGTCGCCCAGCACGACGAGCCCGATGCGCCGTCCGCGCAGCTGGTCGCGCGTGAGGATCGGATACGCCTCGTCGGCGAAATCTTCCTGGTCCTCCAGGCGGGCCTTCGCCTCGTCGCGCTCCTGGTCGGCCTGGCGCACGTCGGCGCGCAGCGAGCTGCGCAGGTCCTCGCGCGCCGAGGAGACGAGCTCCTTGTCGCCGATCGCGACGCCGAGCAGCAGCCCGACGACGAGCGCGATGAAGACGGCTGCCAGAGACAGCGCGTGGTAGCGGAAGTCGAACATTCAGGTGCGGCGACTCACTCGAGCCCGAGCACGACCTCGAGCTTGAGCCACATGAGGTCGGCGAGGTCGCGCAGCGACGGCGTCAGCACGACGATACCCAGCAGGCACAGCAGGCCCGCCGCCACGACGAACGCGACCGGCGAGCGCCCCGGCAGCGGCCGGTACAGCCGGCTCACGCCCTTGGCGTCGACGAGGATCTCGCCCAGGCGCAGGCGCGTGAGGAACGTCGAGGCCATCCCGCGGCGGTTCTTGTCGAGGAACTCGACGAGGTTGAACTGCGAGCCGACCGAGACGATCAGCTCGGCGCCCTTCTCGGCGGCGATGATCATCGCCACGTCCTGGCTCGTGCCCGGCGCGGGGACGAGCTTGAAGGGCAGCCCCAGCTCCTCGAGATGCTCGCGGCCCGGCGCGCGGCCGTCGGGGTAGGCGTGCACGACGAGCTCGGCGCCGCAGCGCAGAGCGGTGTCGCTGGCGGAGTCCATGTCGCCGACGATCATGTCGGGCTTGAAGCCGGCGGCGAGCAGCGCGTTGGCGCCGCCGTCGACGGCGATGATCTTCGGCTTGACGTCGCGGATGTAGGGCCGCAGCATCCGCAGGTCCTTCTCGTGGTCGACGCCGCGCACGACGATGAGCGCGGGGCGGTCGCGGAAGTCGGTGTCGAAGCGGGGCAGCTCGATGCGCCCGGAGAGCAGCTCGCGCTCCTCGAGCATGTGCTCGATCGTGTTGCGCGCGAACGCCTCGAGCGCGTCGCCGATCTCGCGGCGCCGCTCGTCGGTCGAGGCGCGCACGGCGGCCGGCTCCTGCACCGCGCCCGTCGCGACGACCTTGCCGCCGCGCAGGATCTCCCCGCCGCGGATCGTGATCGGGTCGCCGTCCTTCAGTCGTTTGAACAGCGCGTCGTCGGGCAGGTCGACGAGATGGATCCCGGCCTGGACGAGCAGCAGCGGCCCCATGTTCGGATAGGCGCCCGTCGAGGACGGGCTGCAGTTGAGCACGGCCGGCACGCCCGCGGCGATGAGGTCCTCGGCCGAGACGCGGTCGAGGTCGCGATGGTCCAGGACGGCGATCTGCCCAGGGGCCAGCGTCTTGACGATGAGCTTCGTGCGGCGCCCCAGCCGGGCGGCTCCGGACAGCTCGCGGGCGACGGCGACGGCCATCGACTGAGTCTAGATGGGGTTGTTAACGGCTTGCGAAGATCCCCCGGGACCGGTTGCTAGCGTGTCGCTCGCTGTGCTAGCCCCGCTCTCAGCGGTGACGCCGACCCAGCTGCGGGACACCTGTGGCGAGGACCCGGGCTTCTTCTGTCGCGAGGTCTTCGAGTGGACGGAGGACCGCGGGCTGGCCGAGCTCGCCGACAAGGCCCTCGGCGCGACGCTGACCGCGCTGGCGATCCTACTCGTCGCCTACGTGCTCAACAAGCTCGTCGGCCGCGCCGTGCGACGCGGGCTGCGCACCCTGCACTCCGGCGCCGTACACGAGCGGCTGGGCTCGCTGCGGCGCCGCACGCCGGCGGCGCTGCTGGAGACCGGCGAGGTCAGCCTGCGCGCCGAGCAGCGCATCAACGCGCTGACGAGCGTCATGCGCAGCGTCGCCACCGGGGTGATCTTCACGATCGCGATCTTCCTCATCATCGGCGAGTTCGGCGTCAACCTCGCGCCGCTGCTGGCCGGGGCGGGGATCGTCGGCATCGCGCTCGGCTTCGGCGCGCAGTCGCTCGTCAAGGACTTCCTGTCGGGGGTGTTCATCCTCGTCGAGGACCAGTTCGGCGTCGGCGACATCGTCGACCTCGACCAGCAGACCTCGGGCACGGTCGAGGCGGTGTCGCTGCGCACGACGCGGCTGCGCGCGGTCGACGGCACCGTCTGGCACGTGCCCAACGGCGACATCCGCCGCGTCGGCAACAAGAGCCAGCACTGGTCGCGCGCGCTGCTGGACGTCGAGGTCGCCTACGACACCGACATCGATCAGGCGAAGGGCGTCATCAAGCGCGTCGCGGATGCGCTGTGGCAGGAGCGCGACGACATCCTCGAGGAGCCGGAGGTGTGGGGCGTCGAGCGGCTCGGAGCGAGCGCGATCGTGATCCGGCTCGTCGTGAAGACACGGCCGGCCGACCAGTGGAACGTCAGCCGCGAGCTGCGCCAGCGCCTCAAGGAGGCGTTCGACGCCGAGGGGATCGAGATCCCGTTTCCCCAGCAGGTCGTCTGGCACCGCGACGTGCCCGAGCCGGAGCCGGACGGCGACGGGCGCCCCGGCGCGCCGCGGGCGCGGCCGCGCTCTTAGCGGCCGTCGCGGGCGGGTAGGCCGCGGCGCGGAACGCGACCAACGCACGATGAGGAGGTTCGGATGGACAGGCGGACGCTGGGCCGCGGCGAGGCCGCGCTCGAGGTCTCGGCCGAGGGCCTGGGCTGCATGGGGATGTCGGAGTTCTACGGCTCGGCCGACGAGGGCGAGGCGATCGCCACGATCCACCGCGCGCTCGAGCTGGGCGTCGACTTCCTCGACACCGCCGACATGTACGGCCCGTTCACGAACGAGAAGCTCGTCGGCAAGGCGATCGCCGGCCGTCGGGAGGATGTCGTGCTGGCGACGAAGTTCGCCAACGTCCGCGGCGAGAACGGCGAGTTTCTCGGCATCCGCGGCGACGCACGGTACGTGCGCGAGGCCTGCGACGCCTCGCTACGGCGCCTCGGCATCGAGCACATCGACCTCTATTACCAGCACCGCGTCGACCGGCAGACGCCGATCGAGGAGACCGTCGGCGCGATGGCCGAGCTCGTGGCGCAGGGCAAGGTGCGCCACCTCGGGCTCTCGGAGGCGGCGCCGGAGACGATCCGCCGCGCGCACGCCGTGCACCCGATCACCGCGCTGCAGACCGAGTACTCGCTGTGGACGCGCGACCCCGAGCACGACGGCGTCCTGGCCACGGTCCGCGAGCTCGGCATCGGCTTCGTCGCCTACAGCCCGCTCGGGCGCGGCTTCTTGACCGGTCGGATCCGCTCGATCGAGGACCTGCCCGAGGGCGACTCGCGCCGGGCCGGCCGCTTTCCGCGCTTCGCGGCGGAGAACTTCCAGCGCAACCTCGACCTCGTCGCACGGGTCGAGCAGATCGCCGCCGAGCAGGGCGTGACGCCCGGCCAGCTCGCGCTGGCCTGGGTGCTGGCGCAGGGCGACGACATCGTCCCGATCCCGGGCACGAAGCGACGCTCGTATCTGGAGGAGAATGCCGCCGCGACCGACGTGCGGCTCACGGCCGACGACCTGTCCCGGCTCGACGAGGTCGCGCCCGCGGGCACGGTCGCCGGCGATCGCTACGCCGACATGTCGACCGTGCACCGCTGAGGGGGCGGCGGCCGCGGGCCGCGTCAGATCGTCACGCGCGCCGTGCAGACCTCGCCCGACGGGCTCGTCGCGCGGGCGCTGATCGTGTCGCTGCCCGCCCGGTTGGCCAGCCGGCGCTCGACGCTGAACGAGCCGCTCGGGGCGCGGGTCGTCGCACGCGTGGTGACCGCGATCGCACCGTTGCGCCGCAGCGTCACGCGCCAGCGGACGCCGTTGCGGTTCTGATCGACCTCGAACTCGGTCTCCAGCCGGCCGTCGTCGGGCTTGACCTTCAGCTTCGCGCTCGAGCGGCCCGTGCACGTGCCCGTCACCAGGCGGCGGTTGGCCTTCGCGCCGCCCGAGGAGCCCGAGCCGGACGAGGAGCCGCCGCTGTCGTCGGCGACGCGCTGACCGCCGCGGTCGTCGCCGGGCGGATCGTCGGCGCCGTTGCGGGCCGTCGCGGCGGCCGGCGCGATGGCGGTGAGGGCGAGGGCTAGGCTCAGCGAGATGGTGCGGACGTTCGTCATCGGATTGCTCCCGGTCGGGCTCGGTGGGGCGTTGACAGCACTGTCGGGCGGAGGCGGTCCGGCCCGCAATGGGACTTAGGTCCGAGGGCGACCGGGACCGCCGCGGCGGCGCCCGCGCGGGCGCGCCGCCGCGCGTCGACGCGGCCGTCGCGCGGTTCATGCTCGGCAGCCTCGCGGCGATCGCGGTGATCGTCGTGGGCGCCTTCTTCGCGCTGCGCGACGTGGCGATCGACGAGGCGATCGGCGACACCCGCGACCGCGTCGGCGCGGAGGCTCGGCTCGTCGAGGCGGCCGGCCTGCGCAACGGCATCGTGCGCGGCGACCCGGCCGCGCTGCGCCACCTCGACGACCTCGTCACCGCGCAGGTGATCGACGACTCGATCGTGCGCGTGAAGCTGTGGACGCGCGACGGCCGGATCCTCTACTCCGACGAGCCGGCCCTGATCGGCGACCGCTACGCGCTCGGCACGGAGGAGCGCGAGCTGTTCGACACCGGTGGCGCGGAGGCCGAGCTCAGCGACCTCGCCGAGCCCGAGAACCGCTACGAGCGCCCGCAGGGCAAGCTGCTGGAGGCGCACACCCCGATCCGCACCCCGGACGGCACGCAACTGCTCTTCGAGATCTACCAGCGCTTCAGCTCGGTCAACGCCAGCAGCGCGCGGCTGCTCACCGCCCTCGCCCCGCCGCTCATCGGCGGGATCATCGTGCTCGTGCTGTTCCAGCTGCCGCTGGCCTGGACGATGGCGCGGCGCCTGCAGCGCGGCCACCGCGAGCGCGAGGCGCTGCTGACCAGCGCCGTCGAGGCGTCCACCCAGGAGCGCCGGCGGATCGCGGCCGACCTGCACGACGGCGTCGTGCAGGACCTCGCCGGGGTCGCGTTCGGGCTGGCGCCGCTGGCGGCGGACGCGCAACGGCGCGGCGACGCGGCGGCCGCCGGCGCGCTGCGCGAAGCAACCGCGACGCTGCGCCAGGGCGTCCGCGATCTGCGCACGCTGCTCGTCGAGATCCATCCGCCGAACCTGGAGTCGGCCGGCCTGCAGGTGGCGCTGAGCGACCTGCTCAGCCCGCTGGAGGCGGCGGGGATCGAGACCTCGCTGGAGGTCGAGGATCTGCCGCGTGATAGAGACCCACGCGCCATGGAACACGACACGCTGGTCTACCGGGTCGCGCGCGAGGCGATCCGCAACGCGCAGGCGCACGCCGCGCCGCGGGCGGTGAGCGTCGCGGTCACCCGCGCGCAGCCCGCCGGTACCCGGCTCGTGGTCAGCGACGACGGCGCGGGCTTCGACGCCGCGGCGCGCGAGCAGCGCGGCGCGGAGGGCCACCTCGGCCTGACGCTGCTGGAGGCCCTCGTGACGCAGGCCCACGGGACGCTCGACGTGCGCTCGGCGCCCGGCACGGGGACGACGGTGCGATTGGAGCTGCCGGCCCGATGATCCGCGTCCTGCTCGCCGACGACCACGGGGTGATCCGCGACGGCCTCGGCCGCCTCATCTCCGCGCTGGACGGCGTCGAGCTCGTCGGCGTGGCGGCCGACGGCGCCGAGGCGGTGGCGCAGTGCGCGCGCCTGACGCCCGACGTGGTGCTCATGGACCTCGACATGCCGGTGCTCGACGGGATCGAGGCGACGAAGCGGATCGCCGCCGCGCAGCCGGGCACGGCGGTCGTCGTGCTGACGGCGTTCTCGGACCGCCTCCGGATTCTGAGCGCTCTTGAGGCCGGGGCCTGCGGCTACCTGCTCAAGGACGTCGACGCCGACGAGGTCGGCGAGGGCATCCGCGCCGCCGCCCGCGGCGAGTCGCCGCTGGACCCGCGCGCCGCGCGCACGATCCTCGACGCCCGCAGCGCGCCCGACCCGCTCGGCGACCTGTCGGCGCGCGAACGCGAGGTGCTCGCGCTGCTCGTCGAGGGGCTGCCGAACAAGCTCATCGCGCGGCGCCTGCAGATCAGCGAGAAGACCGTGAAGTCGCACCTCACGCGGATCTTCCGCGAGCTCGACGTGACCGATCGCACGCAGGCGGCGCTGTGGGCCGAGCGCCACGGGGTGGCCGGCGGCTGAGCGCGTCGACGGTAACTCCGGACCGCGACGAAAGTCCCATTGCGCCATCGGCCGACGCGGGCGATGGTGTGGTCATGAGCGTTGTCGTCCGCCCGTGCGCCGTCGTAGCGATCGCGGTCGCGCTGCTCGTCGCCGGCGCGCCGCCGGCGGCCGCGCGCGACGGCGACGACGACCGCCGCGAGGCGCGCGTCGAGGGCACGTGCGGGAAGGGCACGTCGTCGAAGCTGCGGCTGCGCTCGCGCGACGGCCGGATCCGCGTCGAGTTCGAGGTCCGGCGCAACCGCCGCGGCGAGCGCTGGCGCGTCGTGCTCGTCCACGAGCGCCGCGTGGTGTGGCGCGGCAGCGTGCGCACCTCGCGCTCGAGCCGCTCGTTTCGCGTGCGTCGCACGCTGCGCGACCTCGGCGGCAGCGACCGCGTGAAGGTGCGCGCCTCCGGCCCGCGCGGCGTGACGTGCGAGGCGGCGGCCACGCTGGCTGCCTGAGCGAAAGACCCCGCAACGACCCACCCCACCGACGCGCGAGATCAGGCCGCGTCGAGCTCGGCCCGAGCCTGCTCGTGCGCGGCGGCGGCCTCGTCGACCTCGGCCTGCGCGGCGACGAGGGCGTCGTCGGCCTGCTCGAGCGCCTTGGCGGCGCGCTCGCGACGCTCCTCGGCGGCCTTGAGGGCGTGGCCGGCGCGCTCGACGCGCCGCTTGGCCGCCGCCTCGGCGATCCGGGCCGCCTTGCGAGCCTCCGCGCGCTCGCGCTCGCGAAGCTCGCGCTCCCCGCGCTCGCGCTTGGCCTGCTCGCGCGCGGCGCGCCGCGCCTCGGCTGACGGCTTGGCCACGGGCGCCGCCCGCCTGGCGGGTGCCGACACGGCTGCCGGCCCCGGCGCCTTCGCCTTCGCCTTCGCCTTGCCGGCGGCGGGCTTCGCGGCCGGCTGTCGCGGCGCGGGCGGCGCGACCGCGAACGGGTCCGCCGACTCCCCGAGACCGAGGCCGACGTGGCGCAGCTCGCGCGCCAGCCGCCCCTCGCGCACCTGCTCGCGCGCCGCCTCGTCGAGCGCGGCGGCGTGCAGCGTGTCGGCGACGCGCTCGACGACGGCCGGGCTGAGCTCGTGCCCGTCGGAGGACAGCAGGCCGCGGGCGGCCTGCACGAGCGCGTCGACGGCCGCCCGCTCGCGTTCGTTCGCCGCCCGCAGCGCCCGCCCGTCGCCGGTTCCGGCGAGCAGGCGCGCCTGGGCGTCACGCAGCGCGTCGCCGGCCGCGTAGAGCTCCTGCACGCCGGAGGGTTGCGAGCGCACGAGCTGGTTGACCGCCCACGCCGCCACCGATGGCTTGCGCAGCGCGGCCACGGCGGCCGCGTCGTCGCGGCGCTTCTCGGCCCGCAGCGCCTTGACCAGCGCGCCGCGCTCGGGGATGAACTGCTCGAGCGCCACCCCGTAGAGCTCGTCGCCGTGCACCCCGCCATGGTGCCTGCGCGCCCGCGGTGTGTCGAATCGCGTCGCGCCGGCCCCGACCCATCCGCAGCGCCGCACCCCTATGTGTATGTGTTTGACATACAGCGTAGGGTTCTGTCCATCAGGGTCCACGAGGCCGCCGCAGGCCGTGCGTCGCTGGGCCATAACCGCGGGCGGGGGATTGCGTGATGTTCGAACGAGCAACGACGTTCTGGCGAGCCACCTCGGCCGAGGACGAACCCGCCGGCCCGCCGGCTGCCGAGCGGCGGGACGCGCGCGAGGGGCTGACACGCGCGCAGGCCCGGGCACTGTCACGTTGCGCGCCGCTGACCCCGGCCGAGTTCAGGGAGCGCCGCCGCATGGTCGACCAGGGGCTCGCGCCGCTGTCCAGCGTGCTCGACGAGGGGGCCGAGCCCCGCGGTCGGTGATCGGGTGCGGTGGCCGAGCCGTCCACGCGCGTGTTCGACGACGACGAGGACTACGAGTACTTCTGGACCGCCGGCGGGGTCGACTTCCGCATCCCCCGCTGGCTGGGCGAGATCCTCGACGTCCCGCTGCTCGTGCGGTGGGAGCTCTTTCTCTTCGGCGTCTGCACCGGCCTGATCCTGGCCGCTCTGGCGGTGCTGATCGCCTTCTACAGCGCGGTGTGACCGCGGCGCCGCGTCGCCGGCCGTTCGCCGCGGCTCAGCGCCGAGCTCAGTCCACGGTGAGCTCGTCGAGCGCACACAGGAAGTAGCCGTACTTCCAGGTTCGCCTGAGATCGTCGGCCAGCACGCCCGGCGGGCACGGAAGCCGCCCCACGAGGTCGTCGCGCAGCCGGCCGCGGGCCTGCCCGCCCAGCCCCGGCAGCGTCCACGTCGGGCCGCCCTCCTCCGGCGTCGGGTCGAGCGACTCGCCGGTCGCCAGCGCGGCGGCGAGATCGGCCATCGCGTCACGCTCCGTCGTCCCCTGTGCGTGGGCCTCCTCGAGCCCGGCCTGCAGCGTGGCGATCAGGTCGGCGTCCGGCGGGTGGTCGGGCTCGAGCATCGCCGACTCCGCGGCCCGCGCGAGGTAGCCGAGGCGGGCGGCCGTCTGACCCACCACGACGGCCTGGTCGGAGCACTCGCGCTGGAGGAGATAGGGCAACCCGACCTGCAGCAGCGCCAACGTGTCGCGGTCGATCGGGACCTCGTTGACGCTCTCGGCCACGACCTGCGCCAGCTCACGGGTCACGCCCTCGTGCTCCTCGTCGGGCAGGGCGCCGGCCCCGTTGGCGTCGAAGGCGTCGGGCGGCTCCGAGCGGCGGCTCGTATCGCGGCGAAAGAACCCCACGGCGCGATCCTCTCACGAAGCGGCCCCGCCGTCGATGCCCGCGTTCGTCCGCTGGCCGCCGGCCCGCCGACAGACCCGGTCGCGGCGCCTACTGGCGGTGGCTGGTGATGCCTCCGGTCCCGGTCGCACGCGCGAACATCGCCGTGGCGCCGTCCAGGATCAGCGCGAGGCCCGCGAGCAGCAGCAGCCAGCTCACGACCAGGCCCACGAACGACATGGCGACGAGGCACAGCAAGCCCGCGACCAGCGGTCCCCAGTACCTCGCCGTGGCGAGAGCGGCGCGCATGGCAGCAGCGTACGCCTCATGACCCCGCGCCGTGCCCGGTCGCGGCCGCCGCGGGGGGATGGCGCTCCCCTCGCCGGGTGACGACGTCGCCGATCCGGGCGCGGATGCTCGCTGGGCCGAGCCTTCCGCCCACCGCGTCCGATCAGGAGCAAACCCAATGGCCGTCCACACCACCCCGCGACCGGCGTCCCAGGACCCCGTCGCCCACCGCGACCTCGTCGTCAGCGACCCGCCGATGCGGGGCCGCGACGTCGCGAACCTCAACCGCGCCGTCCGCCAGCGGCTCGAGATGCGCCGGATCGACATCCCGACACCGGTGCACGACATGTTCACCCAGGCCGCCGCGCTCGCCGCGGTCGAGGCCGGCTACTTCCTCGGCCTGCGCGAGGACACGGTCCTCGCGACCGACCAGGGCCGCCGCTGCTGCACGCAGGGCGCCCAGGCGATCATCCGCGAACCCGAGCGGCGCACGCCGCAGCAGCTCGCCCGCGCGAAGGCCCGGCAGGGCCGGCTCGCGCGCGGGCCGCGCTACTACGCGGAGCTCGGCGGCGGCCCGGTCGCGACGCCGGTCGACCCGATCCTGACGCACGCCCACGGCTTCGCCGCCGGGCACGACGGCGTCGACCTCATCTGCGAGGCCGACGACGTCGTCTACGCGATCTGCGACGCGCGCGTCATCGACGTCCGCAAGGGCGGCTGGTGGGGCAAGGGCGCGCAGCCCAGCCACGGTCACCCCATCTCGCACGGAGACGGGATCATCCAGCTCGAGTGCCTCGTCGACGCCGGCCCGTTCAAGCGAGGCCTGCACTTCGGCTACGGGCACGCCGAGAAGGCCGTCGTCCGCAGGGGCCAGCTCGTGAAGGCCGGCCAGAAGCTCGGGCACGCCGGCTTCGCGAACGCCTGGCATCTGCACTTCATGGTCAACGGCGGCCACACGACGAAGGGCATCGGCGACCGCGATCCGATGCCGTTCGTGCACTTCGCCCGCAGGAGGGGCGCGTGACGCGCGCCATACTCAGCAGATGGCCAGCCGCGTCGTCCTCTTCTCGACCGCGTCGTGCACGTACTGCGAGCACGCGAAGAACCTGCTGAGCAAGCGCGGCGTCGAGTTCGAGGAGGTCGACCTCAGCGACGATCCGGAGCTGCAGGCGCAGCTGACCGAGGTCACCGGCCTGGAGAGCTACCCGCAGATCGTCGTCGACGGCGAGCCGCTCGGCGGGCTCAACGAGCTGCGCGCCGCCGAGAAGAGCGGCGCCATGGCCGCCTGGGCCGGCGCCGCCTGAGGGGGCGGCGGGCCCGTGGTGCGGGTTACAGCGGGATGTTGCGGTTGACCGAGCCGATCCGCTCGGCCCCGTCGAGCATCCGAAGGGCGCCCGCCAGGCGCGTCCGCGTGTGGGCCGGGTCGACGATCTCGTCGATGACGCCCTCGCGCGCGGCGACCTCGGCGGTCAGCGCGTCGCGCTCGTACTCCTCGGCCAGGCGGGCCCGCTCGGCCGACGGATCGTCGGCGGGGGCGATCGCTCGCCGCGCGACGAGGTCGACCGCCTGCGGGCCGCCCATCACGCCGAGCTGCGCCTGCGGCCAGGCGAGCACGAGGTCGGCGCCGAGCTCGCGGCTGTTCATCGCGATGAACGCGCCGCCGAAGGCCTTGCGCAGCACGACGGTCACGCGCGGGACGGTCGCCGCCGCGAACGCGTGGACGAGCTTGGCGCCGTGGCGGATGACGCCGAGCTTCTCCTGCGACGTGCCGGGCAGGAAGCCCGGCGTGTCGACGAGCACGACGAGCGGGATCCCGTACAGGTCGCACGTGCGCACGAAGCGCGCGCCCTTCGTCGCGGCCTGCGCGTCGAGCACGCCGCCGAGGTAGCGCGGCTGGTTGGCCACGATGCCGACCGTGCGGCCGTCCAGGCGGGCGAAGCCGGTCAACATGTTGCGCGCCCAGCGCGGGCTGATCTCCACCAGGCGCCCGCCGTCGACGAGCGTGCGCACCACGTCGCGCACGTCGTAGACCTTGCGCTTGGACTCCGGCACGGCGCGATCGGACGGGCCCTCGGCCGGCGCGACGACCGGCATGTGCCGCGGGGCCTCCATCGCGTGCTGGGGCAGGTGGTCGAGCAGCTCGCGCACGAGCCACACCGCCTGCAGGTCGCTGTCGGCGTTGAGCTGGCAGACGCCGTTGCGGTCGTGGACCTTGGCGCCGCCGAGCGCGGCGGCGTCGACGTCCTCGCCCATGACCTCCTTCACGACGCTCGGCCCGGTGAGGAACATCGAGGCCTGCTGCGTCATCACGACGAAGTCCGTCAGCGCCGGCGAGTACGAGCCGCCGCCGGCCGACGCGCCGCAGATGACCGAGATCTGCGGCACCTGGCCCGACAGGGCGACGTTCTCGTTGAAGATGCGCCCGTAGCCCGCGAGCGCGGCGACGCCCTCCTGCAGGCGCGCGCCGGCGGACTCGATGAAGGAGATGACCGGCATCCGCGCGCGGCCGGCGGTGCGCAGGACGCGGCAGATCGTCTCGGCCTGGACCTCGCCGAGCGAGCCGCCGATGTACGTCGGGTCCTGGGCGTAGCAGGCGATCGGGCGTCCGCCCACGAGGCCGGTGGCGCCGATCACGCCGTCGTTGGGGCTCGTGCGGTCGCCCATGCGCCGGCCGCGGACCTCGCTGCGCATGAGCTGCAGCGAGCCCTCGTCGCAGAGCGCCTCGAGGCGTTCGAGCGCGGTGAGCTTCTCCGCGGTGGTCGGTTCGACGAGTGCGAGGGTGCTCATGCCGGCCTCAGGCGCTCATGCCGCCGTCGACGAACAGCGTCGTGGCGGTCACGTAGCTGGCGGCGTCGGAGGCGAGGAAGCGGACGGCGGCGGCGACCTCGTCGGGGCGACCGGCGCGGCGGGCGGGAACGGCGTCGAGCACCTCCTTGGGCACGTCGGCGGTCATCTCGGTCTCGATGAAGCCCGGCGCGACGGCGTTGACCGTGACGTTGCGGCGCGCGATCTCCACGCCGATCGTCTTCGTCATGCCGATGAGCCCGGCCTTCGCGGCGGCGTAGTTGGCCTGGCCGGCGTTGGCGCGCGGGCCGACGACCGAGGCGACGTTCACGACGCGCCCGAAGCGGGCCTTCATCATCGGGCGCAGGACGCTGCGCGTGAGCTTGAACGCGGCGCTGAGGTTCGTCTCCAGCACTCGGTCCCAGGCGTCGTCGTCGATCTGGATGGCCAGACCGTCGGCGCGCACCCCGGCGTTGTTGACGAGGCCGAGCACGGGACCGAGGCGCTCCTGCGCCTGGGCCAGCACGTCGGCCATCGCGGCCGGGTCGCAGACGTCGCCGCCGATCGCAAGCGCCGACCCACCGGCCTGCTCGATCGCGTCGACGGTGCGCGCGGCGCCGTCGGCGTCGGAGCGAAAGCCGGCCGCGACGGCCCAGCCGTCGGCGGCGAGCTCGCGGGCGATCGCGGCGCCGATGCCGGTCGAGGCGCCGGTCACGAGCACGACCGCGCCGTCGGGGCGGCAACCGTCGCGCGTGGCGGGCTGCACCGCGGGTTCATGGGCGTCGGGCGTGGTGGTGGCGGTGCTCATGGCATGTCTCCAAACGTGAGAAGGGCGGCGCCCCAGGAGAACCCGGCGCCGAAGGCGGTCAGCAGGACGTGGCCCTGCTCGGGCAGCCGGCCGTCGTCCTGCGCCAGCGAGAGCGCGAGCGGGACCGAGGCGGCCGAAGTGTTGCCGAGGTCGGCGACGTAGTCGGCGACGCGGGCGTGATCGAGGCCGAAGCGCTCGCGGACGGCGTTGATGATCCGGCCGTTGGCCTGGTGGGCGATGACGAGCTCGACGTCGTCGATCTCGAGCTCGGCGATCGCCAGCAGCTCGCGGCAGGCGCGCTCCATGCGGTCGACGGCGTGGGCGTATACGAACTTGCCGTCCATCCGCACGACGTTGTCGGTGCGATCGATGTAGAGCACGTCGCGCTGCGGCTCGCCGCCGAGCACGACGGGGCCGATGCTGCCGGCCCCGCCGGGCACGAGCACCGCGGCGCCCGCGCCGTCGCCGAACAGCGCGGCGGTCTGGCGGTCGTCGGCGTCGGTGTAGCGGGTGAGGATGTCGGCGCCGATCAGCAGAACGGTGGTCGCGCGGCCGCTCTCGATGAGCGCGGCGCCCTGCTGGAGACCGGCGAGAAAGCCGGTGCAGGCCAGCCCGACGTCCCACGACATCGCACGCTCGGCGCCCAGCGCACCGGCCACGAGCGGCGCGGCCTGCGGCACGATGTCGTCGGAGGAGGAGGTGGCGACGAGTACGGCATCGACGTCGGCGGCGTCCACGGCGGCCGCGGCCAGCGCGCGGGCGCCGGCCTCGATCGCCAGCTCGGTCAGTCCCTCGCCGTCGGCGCTGCGGCGACGCCGGGAGATGCCCGTGCGCTTCGTGATCCAGGCCGGCTCGACGCCGATGCGCGCGGCGATCGGGGTGTTGTCGACGACCGTCGCGGGCAGCGCGCGGCCGAAGCCGGCGATCCCCGCGGTGCGGCGCCGCGACGGCTGCGAGCGCGGGCCGGCCGGGGCCGGCTCGAGCAGCCTAGACGCGGGCACCGATGTCCTCCAGTAGCGCCTCGGCGGTGACGGCGCTGGCGCCCCTGATGTTGCGGGGCGCGAGCTTGGCCAGCACGCGGCCGGGGCCGGCGTCGACGTAGAACTCGCTGCCGACGTCGTCGAGCGCGTCCATCGTCTCGCGCCAGCGCACCGGCGAGATGAGCGCCTCGGCCAGCTCGGTGGCGGGATCGGCGAACGGCGCGGCGGTCGCGCACGAGATGACCGGCGCGTCGGGCTCGTGGAACGCCACGTCGCCCAGCGCGGCGCGAAACGGCGCGACGGCGCCCTGCATCTGCGGCGAGTGAAACGCGCCGGCGACGCCGAGCGGCAGCGCGCGCAGGCCCTGCGCCTCGGCGTCGGCACGGGCGGCGTCGAGCGCGTCGGGCGCGCCGGACAGCACGACCTGGCCGGGGGCGTTGTCGTTGGCCAGGCTCACGCCGTGGCGCTCGGCGAGCTGCGCCGCCGCGTCGGGCGAGGCGCCCAGCAGGGCGAGCATGGTGCCGCCGCCGGAGGCCTCCCCGGAGCGGGCCATGTGATCGCCGCGCAGGACGACGAGGCGCAGCGCGTCGTGGTCGAGGATGGCGCCGGCGGCCGCCAGCGCGGAGAACTCGCCGAGCGAATGGCCGGCGAACGCGATCGGATCGACGTAGCCGCGCAGCCGCGTCCAGCTCGCCAGCGAGGCGCACAGGATCGCGGGCTGGGCGAAGCGCGTGGACTCCTCCACGCGCGGGAAGGGGTCTTCGCCGATGAGCTCGATCGCCGCGTCGAGCAGGTCGGGACGCACTGCGGCCACGAGGGCACGCATGTCCTGGGTCTGGCTGCCCTGTCCTGGGAAGAGGATGGCAGTGGGGCTGGAATCGAACACGCTCGTACCGTTGCGTCCGAGCCGGCGTCCGAACAGGGGTTCCCCCCGGGTGGGGGGTGGATCGGGTACGGGTCGGGGGGTCGCGCGGCGGCCGCAGGCGGTGATTTCGCCGTGAGTACGATCGGCTTCATGTCGCTGCCGACCGTGCCGACCCCTCCCGCGCGGGACCTCTACACCGCGATCGGCGGTGAGCCGACGTTCCGGCGGATCGTCGCGCGCTTCTTCGAGCAGGTCGCCACCGACCCGGTGCTGCGGGCGGTGTACACCGACGACGACCTCGGCCCGGCCGAGGAGCGCTTGGCGCTGTTTCTCATGCAGTTCTGGGGCGGCCCGACGACGTACTCCGACGCGCGCGGCCACCCGCGCCTGCGCATGCGCCATGCCCGGTTCGCGATCGGCCTGCGCGAGCGCGACGCCTGGCTGGCGGCGATGCGCACCGCCCTCGACGAGGCCGGGCTCGCCGAGGAGCATCGCGCGGAGCTGTGCAGCCACCTCGAGGCGACGGCGACCCACCTCGTCAACCGGCGCGAATGAGCCCCCGCGCCTGGATCGCCTTCTTCGCGGTCTCGACGCTCTGGGGGATCCCCTACCTGTTCATCAAGATCGCCGTCGACGACGGCATCTCCCCCGGCTTCTTGGCCTGGGTGCGCGTCGTGCTGGGCGGCGCGGTGCTGCTCGGTCTGGCGTGGGTCGCGGGTGTGCTCGCGCCGCTGCGCGGGCGCTGGGGCTGGCTGTCGGGCTTCGCGGTCATCGAGATCGTCGTCCCGTTTCCGCTCATCGCGGCCGGCGAGCAGCACGTCGATTCCTCGCTGGCGGCGATCATCGTCGCGGCCGCGCCGCTGTTCGTGGCGCTGCTCGCGCTCGCCGGCTTCGACGACACCGAGCGGGTGAGCGGGTCGCGGCTGGGCGGTCTGCTGCTGGGCCTGGTCGGCGTGATCGCGCTCGTCGGCATCGACGCCACCGGATCGACCGACGAGCTGCTCGGGGCGGCGGCGATCCTGCTGTCGGCCTTCTGCTACGCCGTCGGGCCGATGATCCTCAAGCGCAAGCTGGCCGATCTCGACCCGCGCGCGTCGATGGGCGCCGCCCTGGCGATCGCCGCGCTCGTGCTGACGCCGGCCGCCGTGCTCGCGCCGCCGCGCGGGACGCCGTCGGCCGAGGCGGTCGTCTCGCTCGTCGTGCTCGGGATCTTCTGCACCGCCGCGGCGTTCGCGTTCTACGGTGCGCTCGTGGCCGAGGCGGGCGCCGGCCGCGCGCTCGTCATCACGTACATCGCGCCGGTCGTGGCGGTCGCGCTGGGCGTCGTCGTGCTCGGCGAGCGACCGGGGCCCGGCGCCGCGGCGGGGCTGCTGCTGATCCTCGCCGGCTCGTGGCTGGCGACCGGCGGGCGGCTGCCGCCGGGCCGCCGGCGGCGTTCGCAGACGCCGCTGCCGCCCGCGCCCGGCTGACGCGGCTGAACGCCGGCCCGCGCGGGAACCTAGACTTGCGACATGGCGATCGTGCGACTTCGCGGGCAGTTGGAGAAGCTGGCGGGCGGTGAGGCCGAGCTCGACGTCGAGGCCGGCACCGTCGACGAGCTCCTCAAGCAGCTCGAGCAGGACCATTCGGGACTCGAGGGCTGGATCCTCGACGAGCGCGGCGTGCTGCGCCGCCACATCAACGTGTTCGTCAACGGCGAGCCCGCCGACGCGGACACGGCGCTCGAGACGACGGACAAGATCGAGATCCTGCCCGCGATCTCCGGCGGATGACCCCGCGTTGACGCACGCATGACAGAGCTGCTCGTGGGGACCCGCAAGGGTCTCTTCGTGCTCGAGGGCGAGCCGGGGGCGGAGTTTGCGATCAGGATGCGCGCGTTCGTCGGCGAGCCCGTCGACTACGCGGTGCGCGACCCGCGCACGGGCCGGGTGTTCGCCGCGGTGACGTCGCCGTTCTGGGGGCCGCGGATCTGGTTCAGCGACGACCTCGGCGACGAGTGGCAGCCCGCCCGCGGCGTCGCGCTGCCCAAGGGCGGCCAGGACGCGCTCAAGCGCGTCTGGGTGATCGTGCCCGGCGAGGCGCCGGGGCTCGTCTACGCCGGCGGCGACCCGGGCGTGCTGTTCCAAAGCCGCGACGACGGCGAGACGTGGGAGCTCAACCGCGCGTTGTGGGAGCACCCGACGCGCCCGCGCTGGCGGCGCGACTCCGGCGGGCTGTCGGTGCACTCGATCGCGCCGTGGCCCGAGGAGCCGCAGCGCCTCGCGCTGGCGATCTCGGCCGCCGGCGTGTGGCTCACCGAGGACGGCGGCGAGACGTGGGCGCACGGCAACGACGGGATCGTCGCCGACTACCTGCCCGAGGCGGCGCGTGCGACCGCGATCGACCTCTGCGTACACCACCTCGAGCGCGCGCCGCGGCGCCCCGAGCGGCTCTTCCTGCAGTTCCACGGCGGCGTCTACCGCTCCGACGACGCCGGCGCCTCCTGGACCGACATCGCCGCCGGCCTGCCCCACGACTTCGGCTTCCCGGTCGTGCTCGACCCGGCCGATCCCGACAGCGCCTACGTCATCCCGGTCACCACCGCCGACCGCGTGACCGACGGGGACGTCGTCGTCTGGGAGACGCGCGACGCCGGCACGACGTGGATCGCGCGCAACCACGGGCTGCCGCAGGGCGACGCCTACCTGTCGATCCTGCGCCAGTCGTTCGCCGCGACCGGGGCGGGAACGGCGCTCGAGCTGTACTTCGGCGCGACGTCGGGCGAGATCTTCGGCTCCGGCGACGCCGGCAAGAGCTGGTTCGGCGTCGCCCAGCGACTGCCGGCGATCGCGTCCGTGCGGCCCGCCTGACGGCGGGCGCCGGGGGGACGCGGCCCGGCGTCTCGTTGAACGCCCCGACCCGCCGATGTAGGGTCGCGCCGTGACGATCCTGCGCACGGTCCGCGTCGCCGCGATCCAGGCGACCCCGGTCATCCTGGACGCCGAGGCGACGGTCGCCAAGACCGTCGTCCTGCTCGCGGAGGCGGCGCAGGCGGGTGCCGAGCTGGCGGTGCTGCCCGAGACGTTCGTGTCGCTGTATCCGTCCAACGCGTGGGCCCACCAGGCCGCGACGTTCGGCGGAAGCGACGAGCTGTGGGAACGGATGTGGCTCAGCTCGGTCGACGTGCCGGGGCCGCTCGTCGACGAGCTCGCCGAGGCGTGCGGCACGCTGGGCATCCACGCGGTGATCGGCGTCAACGAGCGCGAGTCCGAACGGCCCGGGACGCTCTACAACACGATGCTCTATCTCGGCCCGGAGGGCCTGCTGCACAAGCATCGCAAGCTCATGCCGACGCAGCACGAGCGGCTGTTTCACGGCATCGGCCGCGGCGACGACCTGCGCGTGGTCGACACGGCGTGCGGGCGGATCGGTGGCCTGATCTGCTGGGAGAACCGCATGCCGCTCGCGCGCTACGCGATCTACCGGCAGGGCCCGCAGCTCTGGGTCGCTCCCACCGCCGACGACTCCGACGTCTGGATCGCCCACATGCGGGCGATCGCGATCGAGTCCGGCGCGTTCGTGATCGCCGTGCCGCAGTTCATCCCGACCGCGGCGTTCCCCGAAGACTTCCCGCTCGCGCTGCCCGACCGCGAGGTGATCGGCAACGGCGGCGCGGTGATCATCGAGCCGACCTGGGGCCGGATCGTCGCCGGGCCGCTGTACGGCGAGGAGGGCATGCTCGTCCACGACTGCGACCTGCGCCAGGGCCTGCACGCCAAGCGCCTGTTCGATGCCGTCGGCCACTACTCGCGCGACGACGTGCTCGGCGGCCTCGTCGCGCCGCCTCCCGCAGAGCGCGCCGACGGAGGCCGGCCGGCGCCCACCGAGCAGCCGGCCTGAACGCCGCGGCGAGGCGGACGCGATTACGCTGCCGCCATGTCCGCGTCTGCGCCTCCCACCGCCCGCCGCTCCTGCCTGTCCGTTCCGGGCTCGTCCGCCGCGATGCTCGCCAAGGCGCCCCTGCGCGGCGCCGACGAGGTGATCGTCGACCTCGAGGACGCGGTCGCGACGTCGGCCAAGGACGAGGCCCGCGAGACGGCGGTGACGGCGCTGCGCGAGCCGGGGTGGGACGGCGTCCGCGTCAGCGTGCGGGTCAACGCGCCGCGCACCCCCTGGTGTCACGCCGACATCGTCGCGATGGCGTCGGCCGAGCGCGGGCCGGACTCGATCATCGTCCCCAAGGTCGAGAGCCGCGGCGACCTCGAGTTCGTCGAGCGCCTGCTCGACGGCGCCGAGGCGGCGGCTCGGACCGGCCGCGCCCCGCTGCGCGTGCAGGCGCTCATCGAGACCGCCGCGGGCGTCGCGCGGCTCGACGAGATCGCCGGCGCCTCGCCGCGCCTGGACGCGCTGATCCTCGGCTATGCGGACCTGTCGGCGTCGCTGGGCCGCGCCGCGGGCGCGCGTGCCGAGCTCGACTCGTGGCGCGCGATCCAGGATGCGATCCTCGTCGCGGCGCGCACCCACGACGTCGCCGCGATCGACGGGCCCTACCTCGGCATCAAGGTCGACGAGGGCTTCACCGCCGCAGCCGAGCGCGCACGCGACATGGGCTTCGACGGCAAGTGGGCCATCCACCCGGCGCAGGTCGCGGCGCTCAACGAGCTGTTCACGCCGTCCGACGCGGAGATCGAGCACGCGCGCGCCGTCATCGACGCGCTCGCCGCGGCGGAGCGCGACGGCGGCGCCGGCGCGGTCGCGCTCGACGGGCAGATGCTCGACGAGGCCGTGCGGGTCGCCGCGCTGCGGGTGCTGGCGCGGGCCGGCGCGGACGCCTGAGGCTCAGCGCTCGCGCCAGCCGGCCAGCGTCTCGCGCAGCGCCGCGCGGGCGGTCCAGCGCGGGTGCCAGCCGAGCTCGCGGCGCGCCTTCGCCGTGTCCATGATCACCGGGCTGGCCACCGCCTCGGCCCAGCCCAGCGACGGCGGCGCGAACGGCAGCGCCGCGAGCAGCCGGGCGGCCGCCTGCACCGGCGCCCGCGGGACCGCGATCGCCCACAGGCCGGCCTCACGGGCGATGTCGACGGCGCTCAGCACGCCGTCGCCGGCCACGTTGTAGATGCCGGGCGGGCCGGCGCCGACGGCGCACAGGCGCAGGGCATCGCCGACGTCCTGCTCGTGGATGAGCTGCACCGGCAGCGGCGGGAGCGCCACGGGCAGCGCGACCGGCAGCCGCAATACGACCCCCACCGCACGCCGCACGACTGGCTCGAGCGGCGCCGGCACGAAGGCCTTGGCGCCGACGGCGTGCGGGCCGAGCACGATCGGCGGCCGCACGACGTACAGGCCGAGCTGCGGATGCGCGGCGGCGGCGTCCTGGAGCCGGCGCTCGATCTCGGCCTTCTCGCGGGCGTAGAAGAGGTGCTCGGCCGGACGGGCGGGCCATTCCTCGGTCAGCCCGACGGGGTTGTCGGAGTCAAACCCGTAGGCGGCGACCGACGAGGCGTAGACGAAGCGGGTCGCGCCCGCCGCGGCCGCCGCGGCGAACGCGTTCATCGTGCCCTCGACGTTGATCGCGCGCAGCGTCTCGCGATCGGCCCGTCCGGCGACGTTGAACGCGAGGTGGACGACGACGTCGGCGCCCGCGAACGCCGCCTCGAGCACGGCCCGGTCGCGCACGTCGCCCTCGCGGTAGCGCATCTTCGACCAGCCATGGACGGCGGGGTCGAACGGGCGGCGGGCGATGCCGGTGATCGCGGCGATGCGGTCGTCGTCCTGCAGCAGCGCCATCAGCCCGAAGCCGAACGTGCCGGTCGGGCCCGTGACGGCGACGGTCAGTCCTGATCGCGACGAGGCCACCCTGCGACCGTACCCCGCACGGGCTGCGAACCTGCGGGCGGATGCGGCTGGCGATCATCAGCGACACGCACATGCCGCGCGGCGCGCGCGCGATCCCGGACGCCTGCCTGGAACGCTGCCGGGCGGCCGACGCGATCCTGCACGCGGGCGACCTCGTCGACGTACCGGTACTCGACCTGCTGCGCTCGCTCGGCCCGCCACTGCACGCGATCAGCGGCAACGTCGACACCGAGGCGGTGCGCCGGCTCGTGCCCGCGCGGCTGCAGCTCCAGCTCGGCGGCGCGCGCATCGGGATGATCCACATCCCGGGCCCGGCCGCCCGCCGGCTCGAGCGCCTGCGCGCCGACTTCCCGCGCTGCGACGCGGTGATCTTCGGCCACACGCACATGCCCGAGCACGCCGAGCGCGACGGTTTTCAGATCTTCAACCCCGGCTCACCCACCGAGCGCCGCCGGGCGCCGGCGCGCACGATGGGCCTCGCCACGATCGAGGCGGGACGGGTGGAGTTCGAGCTCCTGGCGCTGGGCTGAGGGTACGGCCGGCGCGAACCGCCGCCCGCACAGGGCCGGTCGGGTTGTTCATGTGGTGCATGAACACACCGACCCGCCCGTCCGCCGGCACCGCCGTCGTCACCCACGCCCCGCCCGGACCGCACCCTCCAAGACGATTGCTCGTCCCGCCCAGCCACCGGACGCGGACCGGTAGGCAGCCGCGGCTCGCGCGGGCGAGGGCTAATCGCAGACCGGGATCCGCGGGATCCCGATGAGCGTGACCCGCTTCGTCTTCGTGTCGACGCCGAACTCGAGCCGGCCGCCCGCGCCCCGGGGCACGCGCACGATCGTCAGGCCGAGGACCGCGTCGCCGCGATGATCGATCTTCGCGCCCGGGAACGCCCGGCGGACCCTGGCCGAGGTCGCGCCGATGCCGATGCCGCGCGCGGTCGCGCCGCCCCGCACGAGGATCGTCGCCACGCGGCGGGGCGAGCGCAGCGTGAGGTCGACATGGCCGGAGAGCGGGGCACGCAACGTCGCCGACCGCGTCCGCGGTCCGCCCAGCTCACAGCCGGTGATGAGCTTGCCCAGCGATCCCGCGCGGCGCAGCGACATGTAGGTCCGCCGCAGCCGGACCGCCCCCACGCCCGAGGGCGTGATCCGCGCGGGCGCGGCGGCCGCCGCGGCGGCGACGGCGCTCGGACCCACACAGTCGGCGCCGACGCAGGTATGCTCGGTGGCGCCGTTGGAGGTCGCGGCGCCGAGGCCCAGAGCAAAAGATGTGAGGGCCACCGCACAAGCGGGTAAACGGCGCACCGTCAGAGGGTATCGCGCCAGATTTGTTGCTCGCGCAATCATCTGGTACGATTCTTTCCGGCGCCGTGTGGGAACAGCCCCCACTCGCTCGACCGCCTCCTCTCCCGTCTTCTGACGTGCGGCCTTCGGGCAGGCAATGAGCAGACGGGTCGGGGTGGGTCGCGAACACGGCGCGCCGACACATCTGAAAGGGATCGCATGGCTAGGACAACGACAACGAGCGCGCGCCGCCGAGGCGAGCACAGCGCCCCCCCGAAGCGCCCGAAGCGGCGGACGCCGGCTGAGGAATCCGCGCGCCAGACGGCCCGCGCCCAGGCGGAGATGACCGCCGACTCGCTGCAGACGTTCCTCAACCAGGCGTCGCGCTACGAGCTGCTGACCGCCGCCGAGGAGATCGAGCTGGCCAAGCGCATCGAGCGCGGTGACGTCGATGCCAAGGACCGCATGATCAACGCGAACCTGCGCCTCGTCGTCTCCCAGGCGCGTCGCTACCAGGGTCTCGGGCTGCCGCTGGGCGACCTCGTCCAGGAGGGCACCCTCGGGCTGATCCGCGCCGCGGAGAAGTTCGACTGGCGCAAGGGCTTCAAGTTCTCGACGTACGCGACGCTGTGGATCAGGCAGAGCATCCAGCGCGGCCTCGCGAACACGTCGCGGACGATTCGCCTCCCGACGCACATCGAGCAGCGCGAGCGCAAGCTCTCGCGGGTCGAGCGCGACCTGACGGCGAAGCTCTCGCACGACCCGTCCGACGAGGAGGTCGCGGCAGCGGCCGACATGACCGTGGCCGACGTGCTCGCCCTGCGCGAGGCACGCCGCCACGTCACGAGCCTCGACGTGCCGATCGGCGACGACGGCGACTCGAACCTCGGCGACTTCATCGCGAGCGACCGGCCGGACCCGAGCGAAGAGGCTCAGTCCAGCGAGCTCGAGCGCACGGTCGCCGACGCCCTCGGCCGCCTGACGGGCGAGGAGCGCCGCGTCGTCGAGCTGCGCTACGGCCTGCGCGACGGCCGCGAGCGCTCGATCGAGGCGACGAGCCGCGAGCTCAGCATCACCCGTGACCGCGCCCGCCAGCTCGAGGAGGCCGCGATGCGCAGCCTCGAGGGCGAAGAGGCGCTGGCCGGGCTGCGCGAAGCCGCGTAGCCGGGCCCCCCACCGTCCCCGCCGGCGCCCGGCCGGCGGATGACGCCGCACCACGAGCCCGTCGGCGTTCTGCGCCGGCGGGCTCTTCTGCGTGCGCGCCTACTCGTCCTTCTTGGCGGGCTTGCCGCCGAGCTTGATCGTGCCCTGGCGGAACGGCACCGCGCCGCTCGCGGCGCGGGCGGCGGCCCGCCAGGCCGGCTCCTTGGGCTCGTCGGGCTCCGGGGACGCGGGCGGCTCGGGCGGCGGATCGCTCTGCGCGTCCGGCGCGGGCGCCGCCGCCTCCGGCAGGGCGGGTGCCTCGGGCAGGCTCGGCGGGGACGCGAAGAGCGGGGCCTCGGGGGCGATCGGCGCGGGCTCGGGCTCCGGCTCGTCGGGTTCGGGCGCCGAATGCGCCGCGGGCGCGGGGTCCGGAGCGGCTTCCGGCTGAGGCTCCGGCTCCGGCTCGACGGACGGCGCCGCCGGGGGCGCGGCCGGTGCGCCGGCGGCGAGCGGACCGCTCGCGCCGAGGCGGATCCGGCCGTGACCGACGACCTCCCCCTGCGGTCCGACGAAGCCGGGCTCGACGTCCGCGTCGGCGTCGGGCGCCGCCGGGGCGGGGAGCTTGAGCATGGTGGGACCGGACGCCTCGGCGCCGCCGGTCCCCGCGGCGGCGGCGCGTTTCTCGCGCGGGCCGCGCGCGGCGAGGAACACGCCGACCAGGATCGCGAGGACCGCGATCGCCGCGGTCGGCGCGTCACCCAGGGCCGCCAGCACCTGCATGCCCGGCAGCCTAACCCTCGTCGACGTCGTAGACGTCGTCCGCCGCGCTGCCCATCACGAGTTCGGCCAGCTCCGCCTTCACGGCGGTGAAGCGCTCGTTCTGCTGCTGCGTACGTCCCTCGGTGCGCGCCAGGTCGATGAACTCCGGCGTGACGTAGCCGTCGCGCAGCACGAGCGTGACCGACCGGTCGCCGTAGGTCACGACGAACACGAAGCGCTCGCGTTCGCGGCCGAGCTGCGGGCGCGTGAGCGTCGGATCGTGCGTGTAGCGCTCGCCGGTCACCGCGCGGGTGACCGCCTCGACCCCGTCGCGCGCGCCGGGCCCGCCGAACGACGTGCGCACGGCGACCTCGCGCCGCTGCGGCGGCCCGTCCGGTGACAGGACCCCGAACGCGCGCTCGAGCACCTTGAACGACATCGCGACGCCGCCCGGCGAGCCGGGACCGTGGTACTTCATCATGTCCTCGAACGAGAAGGCGCTCGTCTGCCCCTGCTCGGCTACCTCGATGTGCGTCATGCGCTGGACAGTACCCGGGCGTCCAGCGCGAACTGCCGCACGAGCTCGGCGGAGCGCTGCGGCTGCTCCCAGAAGAAGAGGTGCCCGACGCCCTCCAGCAGCTCCAGCCGCGCGCCCGGGATCAGCGACGCCACGAGGTCGCCGTTGATCGACGCCAGCAGCTCGTCGGCGGTGCCGTGGATGACCAGCGTCGGCACCCGCACGGCGCGCAGGCGTGCGTACGTGTCGTGCGCGTCCGCCGCGCCCTTCTGGGCGAGCAGGATCGGCACGCTCGCCGGAAACTGCTGGGCGGCCGCGACGAACTGGGCGAAGTTCGCCGGCTCGGCGGCGTGCCGGCGCGAGACGACGAGCTCGAAGCCGGTGCGCAGCATGCGCTCGCGATCGCGCGACAGCGCGACCGTCGTCAGGCGCTGGACGACCTCGGGAGCCGTCGCCCGCGCCTGCGTGCCGCCGCAGGAGGTGGCGCCGAGGATCAGCGACCGCACCCGCTCCGGGGCGGCGAGCGCGAGCTCCTGGGCCACCATCCCGCCCATCGAGATGCCGAGCACGTGGGCGGCGTCGATCCCCGTCGCGTCGAGCAGCCCGAGCGCGTCGCTCGCCAGACCCGGCACGGTCACGCTCGCGCCGCCCGGCAGCGGCGCGCTGCGGCCGATGCCGCGGTGGTCGTAGAGCACGAGCTCGAAGTCGCGCTCGAGCTCGCTCAGAAACGGCTCGCCCCAGTGCGTGCCGTTGGCGCCCATGCCCTGGATGAGCAGCAGCGCAGGCCCCCGTCCGCGGCGCTCGTAATGCAGTTCGCTGCCGGCGACGGCCACCCGTGGCACCCGCCGAACGCTAGCGCGCGGGGACCCTGGACGCGCCTGGGGCGATCCTGCGAGGGTTCGCGCATGCGCATCCTCCGCGGACTGCTGCTCGTCGCGCTCGCCGGGCTGCTCGCGACGGGGCTCGCCGCCTGCGGCGGCGACGAGGGCGACGCAGACGCGAGCCGGCCGGAGGTCAAGACGCTGCAGGGCGAGGGCTTCAGCGTGCGGATGCCGGGCACGCCCAAGCGCCAGGTCATCACCGCGCAGACGGCGGCGGGCCCGGTGCCGATCACCGCGTACATCACCGAGGGCGGCGAAGAGGGCTTCTCGATGAGCGTGCTGACGGTGCCCGAGGGCGTCCGCGGCGACCTCGACGGGGCGGTCGAGGGCGCCGCCGCGAGCGTCAAGGGGAAGCTGCGGACGACCACGAAGATCCGTTACCAGGGCTTTCCGGGACGCGACGCGAGGATCGCCGACGCCGCCGACGCCAACGGCAACAAGGGCACGGTGTTCGCACGGGTGATCCTGGCGAAGGGACGCGTCTTTCAGCTGCAGTACGTCACCGGCGGCGCGGACGTCACGGCCGCTCCGCCCGCCTACCGCAGCTTCGTCTCGTCGCTGAAGATCGACTGACCGGCCGGACCGCGCGGCGCACGCGTCGGCGCCGCGCGAACGGGTACGCCCCTTGTACGCACGCACATCTGCGAGCCCGGGAGCCGCCGCCGTGACCCAGTCCGAGAAGAAGATCGTCCAGTACCTCAACGAGGCCCACGCCACCGAGATGGCGCTCACCCGCGTCCTGCAGGAGCAGATCGCGATGGCGCCGCACGGCCGCTACCGCAGCGCGCTGGAGCGCCACCTGCGTGAGACGCGCGACCACGCCACCCGCGTCGCCGCGCGCCGCCGCGAGCTGCAGGGCGGCGGCGACGCGCTCGGCGCCATCGTCGGCACGGCACAGGACGCCGTCGGCCAGATGCTCGCGCTCGCCAAGGCGCCGCTGGACCTCGTGCGCGGGACGGGCGGCGAGGAGAAGGTGCTCAAGAACGCCAAGGACGCCTGCGCCACCGAGGCGCTGGAGATCGCCACCTACATCGCGCTCGAGCACCTCGCGCGCGCGGTGGGTGACACGCAGACGGCCGAGCTCGCGGCGTCGATCCGCCGCGACGAGGAGGCGATGCTCGCGGCGATCCAGGACGAGCTTCCCGCGCTGACGCAGGCCGTCGCACGCGCCGACATCGGCGGCGACGGGTCCTACGACATTGCGGACACCGGCGCCGCCGATGCCGTCCGCGACGTCGCCGAGGACACCGAGCACGCGGTCCGCGACGCCGCCCGCACGGCGCAGCGCCAGGCGCGGCGCGTGCCCGGCGCCGCGCAGGCCGAGGGCGCCGCCAAGGGAGCGGTGGCCTCCGAGCCAGACCTGCCGATCGCCGGCTACGACGGGCTCACGGCCGAGCAGATCGTCAAGCGGCTGCCGGGCCTGTCGCAGGTCGACCTGACGACGGTCGAGGTCTACGAGCGCAGAACCCAGGACCGCAGCACCGTCCTGGACCGGATCGGCACGTTGCGCGGCGACGAGCCATGGGCGGGCTACGACGACATGAACGCCGGCGAGATCGTCGATCGTCTGCGCGCGGCCGACGACGAGCTCACGGCGAAGGTGCGCGACCACGAGCGCGCGCACAAGGGCCGCGCCACCGTGCTGCGCGCGGTCGAGCGCGAGCTGTCGCACGCGTAGCGCCAAGCCGGGGTTGCATTGTCCTGACCGGGGTCCATACTTGCTCGGCAGGGCGGGCCGCGCGAGGGGGCGCGCGCTCGGGATCGAGAGGGAGAACGCGGCCGGGACGATCCCGAGGCGCGGGCTCATCGCAAAGGACGGGGGATCGAGATGACGGGGGAGTCACCGGTACTGGTGCGATGCGATCGCTGCCGGGCGGTCATCAGCAGCGCGGAGGCCAAGAGCATTATTCGCCATGGGGTTCCGTGCGGCGTCTGCGGTGGGACGCTGTCGCTGTGCGGCAGCCACCGAGACGCGGCCGACGGGCGCACCGGCGGCGACCCGAACGGTGCGCCACGCGCCGCCCCGCCGTCGGCGGAGCGCAGGCTGCTCGGCGTCCTGCGCGACGCGGACGGGCAGCCGGTGGCCAAGCAGGAGCTCGCGGCGGCCGGGATCGAGGATCCCGCCGGCACGATCTTCGAGCTCGAGCAGGCCGGGCACTGCATCGAGCGCGCCTACGCCGACGCCTCCAACGGGCGTCGCCGCTTTCTCGGCTACCGCCTGCGCCGTGCCGCGGGACGTCAGGCCGGCGGCAGCTCCATGCCAAGCAGCTCGCGGTAGCCGCGGGCCAGCTCGCTCCAGGCCGTCGCCAGCTCGGCGCGCGCCGCATCGAGGATCTCCGGCGGCGCGGACTCCGGCTCCCAGCGGTTCTTGATCGGCTCGGTCGCGACGAGCGACTCGAGCTCCTTGCTTGCCGTGCGCAGCCGCTCTCCGGCGCGCCGCAACCGCCGCCGCTCGTCCTCGCTGAGCTCCTCGGGGGTGGCAGCCATCGGCCGCATCATGCCTCAAGTGCGCGCGCGGTGGGTGTCGCCGCGTGACCCGTGGCCAGCTCGAAGCCCGGCAGCCCGTGGCGCCAGGTGCGCAGCCCAGGCCGACGGGCAAGTTGCGGGGATGGCGATGAGTCCTGGCCCGCTCATCCGTCTTACGGGGAACGACGGTCCGAGGCGCACCCAGGGAGGCAGCGACGTGGACAGCGACATCGAAGGGCGCGTTCGCGCGTTTTGGGAGCAGGCCTTCAACGGCCGCAACCTCGATCTGATCGACGCGATCACGGCGCCGCAGTTCGTCAACCGCAACGCGCTGCCGGGCACGCCGCCCGGCCCGGAGGGTCATCGTCAGGTCGTGCAACGCATCTGGAGCGCCGTTCCCGACGCCCGGTTTCAGATCGAGCACCTGGCGCGCGATGGCGATACGGTCATCTGCGTCGGCACGCTGTCCGGAAGCCACGAGGGCACGCTCCTCGGGGTCCCGGCCACCGGCGAGAAGGTCGAATGGCGCCAGTGCCATCTGTACCGCTTCGACGAGAGCGGCCGCGCGGTGCAGCACGACGCGATCCGCGACGACGTGAGCCTGCTGCGCCGGCTTTCCGCGGGTGCGACCAGTCCGCGCGGCGGCGGTGCCACCCGCCGATCGCGGCCCCGCCCGACGATGCGTGCTGCGGCGGACGGCCGGCTCCTGGAGGACGGGGCCCCTGGCTACGACGAGGCACGGACGGTGTGGAACGCGATGGTGCAGCGGCGGCCCCGGGCGATCGTGCGCTGCGCCAACGCCGACGACGTGGCCGAGGCGATCCGCCTCGGCCGCGAGCGCGACCTCGAGATCGGCGTTCGCTGCGGCGGGCACAGCGTGCTCGGGCTGTGCGTCCCGGACGACGGCCTGATGATCGACCTGAGACCGATGGGCGGCGTCCGCGTCGATCCCTTGCGCCGACGCGCATGGGTGCAGGGCGGGGCGCTGCTCGGCGCGCTGGATCGCGCCGCGATGAAGCATGGAATGACCACGACGGCGGGCAACGTGTCGCACACCGGCGTCGGCGGGCTGACGCTCGGCGGCGGCATGGGCTGGCTCGCGCGCCGGCTCGGGCTGTCGTGCGACAACGTGCAGGCCTACGAGCTGATCACCGCCGACGGCCAGAGGCGGCACGTCGACGAGGCCGGCCACCCCGACCTGTTCTGGGCCCTGCGCGGCGGGGGCGGCAACTTCGGCGTCGTCTCCGAGTTCGAGTTCCGGCTTCACCCGGTGGCCCGGCAGGCGCACGTCGTCGAGCTGTTCTTCGCGCTCGACGACGCACCGGCGGCGCTGCGGGGCTGGCGCGACCTGAACGCGACCGCCCCTCGCGCGGCGACGTTCACCGCCTGGGTCGGCGAGTCGCAATCCCCGGTTCTCCCGTCGCGCTGGCGCGGTCGGCCGGTGGCCGCCATCGGCTTCGTGTGGGCGGGCGAGCCCGAGCTCGACCGCCGGCTGCTCCCGGCCCTGCGCGCCCTCGGCCGCCCGGTCGCCGAGCGCATCGAGGCGCTCCCGTACCTCGAGCTGCAGCGGATGGACGACACGCACGAGGGCCACGCGCTGCGGCGCTACTGGAAGGGCCACTACCTGCGGTCGTTGCCGGACGCGGCGATCGAGGCGTTCCTGCTGCGGGGCACGTCCGACGGGTCCGGCGAGCACCTCCCCGACGCGTCCCTGCAGGCCTACGGCGGCGCGATCGCCGAGGTGCCGGACGCCGACAGCGCCTTCAGCCAGCGCGACGCGCTGTTCGAGTTCGTCGCCTCGGCGCGCTGGTCGGACGGCGCCGAGGACGAGCAGCGGATGTCCGCCGCCCGGCGCTACGGCGCATCCCTCGAACCCTTCGCCAGCGGCATGTACGTCAACGCGATGAGCGACGAAGGAGCCACCGGCGTGGCGCGCGCCTACCCACCCGCCAAGCTCGCCCGCCTCAGCACGCTCAAGTCCGTGTACGACCCCGACAACGTCTTTCGCCGCAACCAGAACTTCCCACCGCGAACGCGGCGATGAGCGGCGCGTCGCTGTGGCCGCGGCCGGCCGAGGATCGCGATGAAGTTTCACCCTCGAGCTCGGCATCGGACGCTCGTTGCTTCTGTGAGATCCCGGAACGCCGATATCGTTGGCGTGGATGACGGGCTCGGACACGCGCCCCCGGCCGCGGGGTGCATGCGCGCGAGCGGCGCTGGCGTGCGCGGCGGTCTGGCTGACCCTCGCCGCGCCGGCCGCGGCCGACGTCTTCAACGGCCGGATCGCGTTCTCCAGCGTGCGGACCGACCCGCAGGCCAAGGAGTTCGACATCTTCAGCATGAGCCCCGACGGCAGCGACGTGCGCCGGCTGACGACGAACCCCGCGACCGACCGCCAGCCCGACTGGTCGCCCGGCGGCACGCGCATCGCCTACTCGATCGACAAGCCCGACTCGCCGGTGAACTTCGAGGTCGCGCGGATGACCGCGGGCGGCACGCGCCATCTGCGGCTGACCGAGACGCCGACCGGCCAGGCCTCCAGCCAGCCGTCCTGGCTGCCCGGCGGCCGCGGGATCCTGTTTCGGCGCAGTGCGTCCGGGCGCCAGTCGTCGATCTGGCAGATGGGCCCGCGCGGGGAGAACCCGGCCGTGCGCTTCGCGCCCCCGCATCCCCCGCTCTACCCGAGCTTCGCGCCCGACCGGCGCCGCATCGCCTACGCCGCGATCCTGTCGCCCACCGGCGACACCGACCGCGGGATCTTCTCGATGGCCCGCAGCGGCGGCGTGCCGGCGCCGCTGTTCGACGTGCCCGGCGCCTACGACTCCGCGCCCAGCTGGTCGCCGGACGGCCGGCAGATCGCGTTCGAGAGCGACGCCGACGTCGGCGCCGCGAACCCCGAGCGCGACATGGAGATCTGGGTCATGCGCGCCGACGGCAGCCGCCCGGTGCAGCTCACCGCCAACGCCGCGCACGACGAGGGGCCGAGCTGGTCGCCCGACGGCCGCCGGCTGGCCTACACGAGCGGGGTCGACGCCACCCACGGCGACATCCACGTCATGCCGGCCGCGGGCGGCGACCCGCGCCGGCTGACGCGCTACGCCGGGGCCGACGAGTCGCCGGACTGGCAGGCGATCCCGGCCCCGGACACCGATGCCCGCTGCGGCGGCCTCGGACGGAGTGGACGCGCGAGCGGCGTGTCCGACGTGCGGGCCGCCGGCCGCGGTCTGACCTGCGCCGCGGCGCGGACGCTCGTGCGCCGCTGGCTGCGTGCCGACCGGCCGCGCCGCGTGCGCGGCGGCTACAGCGCCACGGTCACCGACTTCGGGGGCCTGCGGCGGGTGCTGCTGCGTCGCGGCGACGACGGGCGCCGGCGGCTCGTCGCGTTCCTGCACCAGCCCGCCTCGAAGCGCTAGCACCGCGCCGCCGCCGCCGGCCTGGTGCTCCTGGCGTTCCGGCGCTCGCGCGCTACGACAAGGACGAGGCGATCGCCGCGATGGGCACCTAGAACGCCTCTCCGAGCGCGCGGCCGAGCCAGACCGCGAGCAGGCCGAGGACGAGGCTCGCGCCGAGGTTGAGCGCGGCGGCGCGCCCGCGGCCGTCGCGCGCGAGGCGGTGGCTGTCGAACATCCAGGTGCTGAACGTCGTGTAGGAGCCCAGCAGCCCGGTGGCGATCAGGCTGTGGCGGTCGCCGTGCAGCGTGGCGCCCACCGCGACGCCGAGCGCGAACGCGCCGCCGAGGTTGACGGCGAGAATGCCGAGCGGGAACCGCCGCCCGCGGGCAGCGCGGGCGGTGATCGCCGCGTCGACGACGAAGCGCGCGCACGCGCCAGCGCCGCCGAGGAGCCCGACGAGCAGCAGCAGCGGCCCGCTCACCGCACGTCCTCGGCGAGTCGCGTCGTGAGGACCACGGCGAGCAGCCCGGCCGCGATGCTGACGAGCGCGTAGGCGGCCGCGAGCGCGTAGCGGTCGTCGTCGAGCATCTCCAGCAGCTCGAGCTGGAGCGTCGAGAACGTCGTCAGCGCCGCGCAGAATCCGGTGCCCAGCAGCCGCCCGGCGTGGCGGAACGGCTCGCGGCCGGCCTCGACGCGCGTGATGACGTAGCCCAGGACGAGCGCACCCGCGACGTTGACGACCAGCGTCGCCCACGGCCACTCGCCGGTTTGGTAGGGCAGCGCCTCGCCGACGAGCGCGCGCACGACCGTGCCGCAGAACCCGCCGGCGAAGATCGCCGCGAGCACGCGCCGGTCAGCGCGCACGGGCTGCGATCGCCGCCAGCACGCCCGCGGCGATCCGCCGCGGCCGCGGCCCGATCCCGAAGACCTTCGTCAGGTCCCCGCGCGGGTCGACCTCGACCACCTTCGCTCCGGCCGCGACCGGCACGCCGTCGTGGACGAGCCCGCGCAGGATCCCGTCCAGCGGCGCGCGCAGCGGCTCGGCGTCGATCGTCGCGACGACCTCCCCGGCGGCGACGCGCTGCGCGATCTGCGCCCGGGTGCGCATGACGCCGCCGACCGGGGCGTAGACGAAGCGGTCGCGGGCGTGGCCCGCGAAGGCCCGCGGCTCGCCGCCGAGCGGCTTCGTCGCGCCCTGCGCCACGATCGCACCAAGCTCCTCGCCCCACTGCGTCTCGATCGCCAGGTCGGTCGTCTCGCCGGCGACGAAGTTCGGACCGAGGCCGATCGTCAGGGGCGCCAGCCCGCGCTGGGGCTCGGGCTGGACGCGCTTGCGCATCCGCGCGTCGACGAGAACCGCGGGCGCGACGGTCGCGAGCACGTCGCCGAGCGCGGGCGCGACGCTGACGAGCACCTCGTCGCCCCCCGGCGCGGCGGCGCGGAGCTCCTCGAGCTCGACGCGGCGGGCGCGGACACCGTCGAGCTCACAGGATCCGTCGAAGATCGCGTCGGCGAACGCCATCCCGCGGCGCGGCGCCGCCGGCAGCGCGACGTCGTGGACGACGACCGTGTGTCCGCCGAGCAGCAGCATGTGGGCGACCGCCGAGGCGACGTCGCCCGAGCCGCGGATGAGCACGCGTGCCACGGCGGGACCGTACCCCGACTACCCGGGAAGGCGCGCGAGGATGGCGCGGCCCAGCGCCTGCGCCGTGCCGGGGACGAAGTCCAGAAACAGCGACGGCTCGATGAGCTCGAGCTCGAGCACGGCGGGCTCGCCGGCCCCGTCGCGCAGCACGTCGACACGGGCGTAGAGCAGCGGCCCGCCGAAGCGATCGTGGACCTCGGCGAGCGTGCGCCGGCCGAGCGCGACGACGTCGGGAGCGGGCGCGGCGACGACGCTCATCTGCTCGGCGCGAAAGCCCGTCTGCACCGGCGCGACGTCGAGGGCCAGCAGCGGCCCCTTGCGCATCGCGTGCGACAGCTCGCCCTCGATGAAGACGAGCGCGGTCTCGCCCTCGTCGCCGTCGACGGCGTCGAGGTAGGGCTGCACGAGCAGATCGTGACCGGCGGCGTGGAGCTTGGCGACGTGCGCCCGCGCCTGCTCGTGTCGCGCCTCGTCGAAGGCCTGCGCGCCGCGGGCGCCGCCGGCGACCGCGGGCTTGACGACGAAGCGGCCCGGCGGAGGCGTGAACGGTGCACCGGGCGCGAGGTGATGCGTCGCGATCGTGCGGATGCCGGCGCCGGCGAGATCGATGAGGTAGCGCTTGTCGGCGTTCCAGGCGATGACGCCGGGCGGGTTGAGCAGCCTGGCGTCGCCGACCGCCCGTGTCCATTCCAGAAAGCGCGGGAGCGCGAACGTGTAGTCCCACGTCGCGCGGACGACGGCGAGGTCGAACCGCTCCCAGCCGCCGGGCGGCTCCTCGTTCCAGACCACCGGCCGGGCGTCGACGCCGAGATCGCCGAGCGCTCCGAGCAGCAGGCGCCCCTCGGCGTCGAGGTCGCGGTGCTCGGCGCAGGTTGCGAGCGCCACGCGGCAGGCCGGCATCCGCAGAGTCCGCCGCTCGGCGTCAGCCGACGAACTCGATGTCCACGGGCTCGCCGGCGCGCAGGACCTCGCAGTCCTCCGGCACGAGCGCGATGACCGGCAGTCCGAGCATCGAGGTGAGGATGTGCGAGCGCTGGTCGCCGTTGGGGGTCACGTGCCAGCCGTCGTCGTGCATCTCGGCATGGCAGCGGATCACCGACGTGCGGCCGATCGTGCCGATGAGGTCGGTCTCGGCGATCCCGCGCGTGGTCTGCAGCTTGAGGCTGCGGCCGAGCATCCCGTGGATCGCCGGCACGGCGAGCACGCGAAACGCGGTCAGCGCGGAGGCGGGGTTGCCGGGCAGCGCGAACGCCAGCTCACCGGCCGGCGCCACGTAGAAGCAGACCTGGCCGCCGGGCTTGAGGCTCACCCGGCAGAAGACCTGCTCGGCGCCGAGCGCCTCGAGCGCCGGCCGGACGTGGTCGTGCGGGCCGACCGACACGCCGCCGACCGTGACGACGATGTCCGCGCCCTCGAGCGCGCCGCCGAGGATCTCGACGGTCGCCGCGCGGTCGTCGCCGACGCGCAGGCTCGTGACGATCTCCCCGCCCGCCGCGCGGGTCGCGGCGGTCAGCGCGGGCGCGTTGCCGTCGCGGATCTGGCCGGGCTCGAGCTCGGGGCCGGGCGAGACGAGCTCGTCGCCGGTGCTGACGAGCGCGATCCGCGGCCGCCGGACCACGACCGGCCGCGCGATGTTCACCGCGGCGAGCGCGCCGATCTCGGCCGCGCCGAGCAGCGTCCCGGCGTGCAGGATCGTCTCCCCCGCCGGGATGTCCTCGCCGGCGTAGCGCACGTCGTTGCCCGGGGGGACCTCCTCGTTGACGATCACCGCGCCGTCCTCGATCTCGGTGAGCTCCTGGCGCACGACCGCGTCGGCGCCCGCGGGGATCACCGCACCGGTCGACACGCGGATCGCGGTGCCGTGGGTGACCGGCTCGGCCGCCAGCAGGCCCGCGCGCGCCTCGCCGATGATCCGCAGCGCGACCGGAGCGTCGGCCGTGTCGCCGGCCAGGACCGCGAACCCGTCCATGCCCGAGGAATGAAACGGCGGCAGGTCGTTGGGCGCGACGGCGTCCTGCGCGAGGACGCGTCCCAGCGCGTCGTCCAGCGCGACCGCCTCGCCGTCGAGGCGGCTGACCCGCTCGAGCACGAGGCGCCTGGCCTCCTCGATCGACATCCGCTTCGGTTCGCCGCCGCCCATGGAGAGAGGCGGACGCTATCGAAGCTCGTGGATCCGGACGCGCCGGGGGGTCAGTCGCGCGTGGTGGAGAGCAGGAACGCGACGAGCGCGTCGAGCTCGGCATCGCTCATCCGGTCGCCGTAGGCCGGCATCCGGAGGAAGGATCCGGTCGGGCCGGTCGGGTACGGGTCGGCGATCTTCGCCCGCAGCGACTTCGCGTCGTAGCCGGGCAGCATGAGGTCGAGGTCGGGTCCGATCGGGCCGATGCCGGCGCCCGCCGCCAGGCGGTGGCAGCTTCCGCAGCCCATCCGCGCGAAGAGCGCACGGCCGGCCGCGACGGTGTCGTCCCGCGCGACCGCCGCCGGCGGTTCGTCGCCGCGCGCGGGCCCGCCGAGCGCGAGCAGCACCGCGCCGGCTGCGAGCACGCCGGCCAGACCGGCCCGGACGCCCGGCCCGCCCGGCACGTCAGGTCCCCGCAGCGGCCGCGGGATGCTCCGTGCGCCGCGCGCGCAGGCGCGCCGGGGTGAGCGCGACGCCCGCCGCGAGCAGCCCGGCCAGGCCCGCCAGCCCGAGCCGGTCGAGGGCGAGCCCGCCGCCACCGTCGCGCTGGCCGGAGGCGCCCGCCGCCGCGCCCGCGCCGTCGCCGATCTGCACCGGCGGGTACGGGTGGCGCATCGTGAAGCCGTCGTCGATCGTGTAGCGCCACGTCCCCGCACGGGGGAACGTCACCGACGCGCGATGGACCCCCGCCCGGCCGGCTGGGCGGGTCGTGAACGTGCGCCGGAGCGATCCGTCGGCGGAGGCGATCGTCACGGTGGGATGGACGCCGTCCAGCGGGCGGAAGCCGTGCTGGAGCACCGAGATGTCGACGTCCCACGGCTTGCCGGCCGCCACGCCGTCGGGAGTCGAGCTGAGCTGCACCATCGCCCAGCCGCCGGCCGACACGCCGGCCGGAAGCGCGAGGAGGCCGGTGATCGCAAGTAGCGCCGCCGTCGTATGGGTACGCATACGGGTGCTACACCGGCCGCCGCGAAGCCGTTCCCGCAGCGCAATGCGTCAGACTGCTCCGAGGCCATGATCGTCTTCCACGGAACCACCGCCGACTGCCGCGAGGGCATCATCGCGGAGGGCCTGCGCCCCGGCAGCTACGTCGCGCCCAACAAGGCGCTCTCGCAGGACTACGCCTACGACCGCGCGATCACGCTCGGCGCCGACGCCTGCGTCGTGTTCGAGCTCGACGTGCCGGACCCGATGGTCACCGAGGTCGAGGCGTGGTGGTGGACCGGCAAGCAGCTCATCCTGCCGCTCGGCTGCCCGCCCTCCTGCATCGTCTCGATCGACGACTCCGATCCGCGGCCGTACCAGGCGGTCGACAACGAACCCGCCTGACCCGGCGGGCGGCGCTTGACAGACGGTGCCGCGGCGGCCACGATCCCGCGCGTGCCGATCTACGACTTCTCCTGCACCTCCTGCGAACTGACCTTCGAGGAGCTGTGCCGCTCCGACGCACCGTCACCGCCGTGCCCCACCTGTGGCACCGAGGAGACCAAGCGTCTTCTCTCGACCTTCCTCACGCCGAACATGGCCTCCGGCCAGCGTCACTTCCAGCGCGACGTCGGCTCGGCGCTGGCGGCCCAGGGCTGCTGCGGCGGAGGCGGGTGCGCGACCCACGCCTGACGGCGCCCGGATGAGGGCGGCGCGATGACGGTCGACCTGCTCGAGCTGCGCCCCGAGGCGATCGAGGCCGCCGACCAGCGGGCGCTCGAGCAGCTCGCCGAAGGGGACGCCGCCGGCGCGGTGGCGACGCTGCGCGCGATCGTCGACCGCGCGGTCACGAAGCACGGCGACGAGAGCGAGCTGACCGGCATGGCGCAGTCGCGCCTGGCCGACATGCTGCGCCGCACCGGCGCGCCGGAGGCCGAGCAGCTCGGCGCGCTGACCGACGCCATCAAGGCCTTCTCGGCCTCGGTCGGGCCGACCGACCCCCAGACGACCTCCGCCTTCGGGCGCCTCGCGCACGTCGCGCTCGCCGCGCAGGCGGTGGAGATCGCCGTCACGGCCGGCATGCAGGCGATCGCCGGGCTGCAGGCGCGCGGCGAGGGCGAGACGCCGACCGCCGGCGGCATCTACGCCGCGCTGGCGATGGCGGCCGCCGCGCGGCGCTCGCCCGCGGCGCCGGGCGCCGCCGAGCGCGCCCTGCGCTTCACCGAGGGCGCCGGCGGTGACGACGCCGACCGGCGCCGAGCGCTCGCGGCCTGGCGCTCGCTCGGCCGCCCGCGCCGGGTCGCGATCGCCGAGGAGCTGACCCTCGTCGTGTTCGGCACGCCGGTGGCGGTCGTCGTCGAGCTCGATCACGTCGCGCCCGATGGGGCCTCAGACCAGCACAACCACGGCTTCGCCTCCGACGCGGTGCGCGCCCTGCGCGAGCGGATCGCCACACCGCCGTTCGCCTGGCGCGCGTCGGCGGGAGGCTTCGAGATCGTCAGCCGGTCCGGCGACGGCGCCGCCGTGCGCTTCCAGCAGGACGTCGAGGTACTGCTCGACGCCGCCCAGCTCGAAATCCTGCGCGCCACCCTGGCCGAGGCGCTCGCCGGCACCGGCGGCGGCGCCGCCGAGCCCGGTCGCAACGAGCCGTGCCCGTGCGGCTCGGGTCGCAAGTACAAGCGCTGCTGCGGCAGCTGAGCGCGCGCCCCGCGTGATCGAGGTCACCCACTTCACCGACCCCGGCTGCCCGTGGGCGTATTCGGCCTGGCCCGCCCACACGACGCTGCGCTGGCGCTACGGCGACGCGCTGCGCTGGACGCTCGTGACGATCGGTCTGGCCGAGGATCGCGCGCAGTACGTCGCCCGCGGGTACCAGCCCGTGGTGTCGGCGATGAACTGGCGCACGACGTTCGCGCCGTTCGGGATGCCGTTCGCGTTCACCCCGAAGTCCGACCTCAGCGCCACCGCGCCGGGCTGCCGGGCGATCGTCGCCACCCGCCTCGACGCGCCGCAGCTCGAGCTGTCGGCCTTCCGCGCGCTGCAGTTCGCGCAGTTCACGACGACCGGCCGGCTGGAGGACCCGGCAATGCTGCGCGGGGCGCTGGCGACGGTGCCCGGCCTCGACGCGGACGCGATCGTCGCGCGCATCGAGGACGCCGACGTGCTCGCGGCCTACGAGGCCGACCGGGCGCGGGCGCGCACGGCGGCGGGCTCGCCGACCGAGTTCCAGGGCCGGGCCGCGAACACCGACGGGACCGTGCGCTACACCGCGCCGTCGCTGATCCTGGACTTCGACGGGCGCCGGCTGGAGGCGGGCGGATTTCAGCCCGTCGAGGCGTACGACGTCGTGGTGGCGAACCTCGGCCCGACACTCCCGCGGCGCGAGCCGGCGAACGACCCCGTCGAGGTGCTCGCCACATTCCCGTACCCGCTGGCCTCGGCCGAGGTCGCCGCGGCGATGACGCCGCACCTCGGCGCGCCCGACCTGCTCGCCGCCGAGACCGCGCTCATCGCCGCGGTCGGCGAGGGCAGCGTCGTGCGCGCGGGCGCGGGCAACAGCTCGCTGTGGTCGCCCGCCTGAGCGCTCAGGCCGGCGCCGGCGCGGCCGCGGCCGCCGGCGCGCCGCCCGCCGCCGGTGCGTCGGCGATCGGCCGCAGGATCAGGTAGCCCGCCAGCGCCGCGCCGGCCAGGACGAAGATCGCGATCCGGCTGGCGTCGAACTTCGACAGGCCCAGCTCGGTCGCCACGAGCACCGTCCCGCCCCACAGCACGAGCGGCCCGAAGCCGGACGAGAGCTTGCCGACGAGCGCGTACAGCGCGAAGTCCTCGCCGCGGCGCTCGGGCGCCACGAGACGCAGCAGGAAGACGCGGTCGACGGCCGACAGCGACCCCAGCGCGACCCCGACGAGCGGCCCGATGACCCACAGCAGCGCGCTCGACCCGGTGCCCGCGCCGATCACCAGCACGGTGATCGTCATCCCCAGGGTGCCGAGCACGACGCGGCGCGGACCGTGGCGGTGGGCGAGCCAGCCCGCGCCAAGCGCGCCGGCGATCGCCGCGACGGTGGCGACGCCGAGCAGGACGTCGAGCTCGCGACCGTCGAAGTCGCCCGTCCGGCGCGCGTAGACGGTCATGAACGCGAGCACCGTGGCGATCGCGTCGACATAGAAGAACCGCGCGAGCAGCAGCCGGCCGTGCGGACGGCCGCGCGCCCGGCGCAGGGTCGCGGCGAGCTGGGCGAACGGCCCGACCGGCGGTCGCTCGCCGCCCGTACGGTCCTCCTTGACGAGAAAGAACAGCGGCAGGGCGAAGAGCGCGAACAGCGCGGCGGCGGGCAGGAACGCCCGCTGCGCGTGGCCGTCGGTGGCGATCCCGCCGATCAGGAACAGGACGCTCAACGTGCCGAGGTAGCCGACGGCGACCCCGATCCCCGAGACCCGGGCACGGTTGCGCTCGGGCGTGACGACGCTCAACAGCGGGTGGTACTGCGAGTCGGCGGTGTTGAACGCGAACGTGGCGATCGCGCCGACGACGAGCGCGAGCAGGATCGACTCGACGACGCCCAGCAGTCCGGTCGCCGCGACGCAGACGAGCGTGAACACGATGAGGATCGGCTTGTGGCGCCCACTGCGATCGGCCAGCGCGCCGATCAGCGGCAGCGCGACGACGAGCGCCAGCGACACGGCGGCCACCATGAGGCCGACGTAGATGTCCGGCTGCCCGCGCTCCTCGATGATCCAGTCGTTGAAGTAGCGGGTGACGACGACGAACGAGAAGATCGTGTTCGCGAAGTCGTAGAGCACCCAGCCGACGACCGGCAGGGTGAGCAGGCGCCGGCGGTCGTCGTCCTGCACGGGCGCAGGCTACGGGCTCGGCCCCCCGGCCGTCCGCTCAGCGGTTGAGCTCGTCGACCTGAAGCTGCGCGTCCTCGCGCGCCAGGCGCAGCTCGGCGGCCAGCTCGATCGACCCGAGGTCGCGCGGCAGCTCGCGCACCGTGCGCACGTGCGGGTCGTCGTCGCGGACCAGCACCACCGCCAGCGAGCCGTCCGCGCGCGCCAGCGTCTCGGCCCGCGGAACTGCACGTTCTCGAAGAACGGGCCGCCCAGCGTCGCCTCCAGATCGGCCTCCAGCGTCGTGCCGATCTCGGCCTGCACCTTGCTGAGGTTCTGCGAGTTGTCGCTGTCGACGTCGACGTTGCCGGTGGCGACGGCCGCCGAGTCCTGCACGTAGGCGCACGTGTTGTTGAGCTCCACGCAGCGGTACCGGAGCGCTCGCCTCGCGCAGCGCGTTGTCGAGAACCGGGCGGAACTGCACCGCCAGGAAAGCCGCCCAGCCCTCCGAGCCGTCGTAGGGATGGCGCCCGTCGAACGTCCGCACGCCGTACTTCGTGTGGAAGGCCTTCACGACCTCGGGATCGGAGTTGAACGAGAACAGCGCCTGCCCTCGATCCGCACCTGGACGGCGTCGGACGTCGAGGTCTCGAAGAAGTCGAGCGTCTCGCCCTGCTCGCGGTGCGCGCGGTCGGGCGAGATGACGTAGTTTGCGCTGCGTCGCCGGGAAGCAGTGCTGGCTGTTGAAGACGCCGGCGCCGGCGGCGACGGCGCCGATCTGGCGCGGGGTGAGCGGGCTGATCGCTGCTGTTGCTCGAGCGGGCATGGCCGCACCTCCGGGTCGTTCGGGACGGGGAGCGCTACGGCCTTGACGATGCTGCGCGCGCGTCCGCGGCGCTACGCGGCGCACGCCGCACCCTGGCGACCGCGCCGCGACGCGCGCCGCATCGACCGGACGGCGGGTCGACCGTGACCCGACGAGGACGCTCAGCTCAGTCCAGCTCGATGCGCATCGCCCGCGCCAGCGTGCCGCCCAGCACGTGCTCGGCGTCGCCGAAGCGGACGGTCATCGGGCCGTCGAACGGCTGGCGCTCGCTGACCCGGCACGCGGCGCCGATCGCGATCCCGCGCTCGTCGAGATAGCGCAGCATCTCCGGATCGGAGTCCGACACGCGCACGAAGCGCCCGCCCGCGCCGACCGGCAGGCTGTCGAGCGCCTCGGTGTGGCCCTCGTCGATGACGAGGTCGTGGTCGGGGATCGGGTCGCCGTGCGGGTCGTGCGTGGGATGGCCGAGCTTGGCGGCGATGCGCGCCTCGAGGAACTCCGACAGGACGTGCTCGAGCGCCTCGGCCTCCTCGTGGACGCGGTCCCACGGAACGTCGAGGTGCTCGGCGAGGTAGAGCTCGAGCAGCCGGTGGTGGCGCAGCATCTCCAGCGCGAGCCGTTCGCCCGCCGGGGTCAGGCGCACGCCGTGGTAGGGCTCGTGGATCGCCAGGCCGCGCTCGGCGAGCTTCTTGGCCATCGCCGACGCCGACGCCGGCGTGACACCGCAGCGCTCGGCCAGCGCGTTCGTCGTGACGGCCCCGCCGGCCGCGCGCCGCTGCAGCGAGTAGATCGACTTCGCGTAGTCCTCGATCGCGTTGCTCTGTCCGGTGCCGGAGGCCATCGCCATGCCCTACACGCTGACAAGCAGGCCGGTCGTGAACATGAGCGCCAGGCCGGCGAGCAGGCCGCCGACGACGCGCGGCGCCAGGCTGCGCTCGCCCGGTTCGCGCAGCGAGGGGGCGAGCTGCACGATCACCTGGGCGATCGCTCCCGCGCCGGCGCCGAACAGAAACGCGGCGACCGAGTTGTTGAACGCCGACGCGCCGATCCAGGCGCCGAGCACGGCCGGCGCGCCCGCCACGAGACCGAGCAGCGCCAGGCGGCCCAGCGACGGCTTGGCGTCGGCGATCGGCGCCACGATCGCCAGGCCCTCGGTCGTGTTGTGCAGGGCGAAGCCGACGACGAGAAACGCGCCAAGGGCGAGCGCGCCGGTCGCGTAGGCGGTGCCGATCGCGAGGCCCTCGCCGAGGTTGTGCAGGCCGATGCCGACGGCGATGAGCATCGCGAGCGTCGAGCCGCTCGCGCCCGCGGCGGCGCGCGCCCGGCGGTGGCGCGACAGCCACGATCCGATCCCGGTCAGCGCGAGGTAGGCGACCGCCGCGCCGAGGAAGACGAGCGCGACGCCGCCGAACGCCTGCGACCCCTCCCCCGCCAGCTCGACGCCCTCGAGCGTTGCGTCGAGCGCCAGGAACGCCAGCAGGCCGACCGTCAGCGCCATGACGACCCGCAGCCAGCCCGGCGGGATGCGCCGGATCCACGGCAGCCAGAGCATCCCGAGCGCGACCGGGATGACGCCGACGTAGATCCCGAGCAGCGCCATGAGGCCGAAGAAGCTCGCGTCGGTCTCAGGCGTGAGCACCGCGACGGGGATCTCGTGCTCGATCGTCCCGCCGCTGGAGGTCACCAGCGCGACCGAGTAGGCCTCGCCCTCGTTCCAGGGATGCTCGATGACGAGCTTCTCCGAGGCCAGGCGGCCGATTGGCGACTCGGCGCCGCGAAAGCCCGCGTAGGCGTCGTTGACGACGACCTGGGCGACCGAGACCGCATCGGGCCCGTCGTTGCGGACCGTCAGCTCGATCGCGCCGGGCACGAGCGTCGTGCGCTCGATGGCCAGCTCCTCGGCGGGCGGTCCCGTGCGCTCGCCGAGGCCGGGCCCGTCGAGCGCGGAGAACGCGCCGACCGCGGCGATGATCAGCAGCAGCGGCACGAGGCCGAGCACCCACGACGGGATGCCGCGGCCCGTCGGGTCGCGGGTCGCGTCGGCGGTGGGCGCGCCGGCCTGCATGGCTAGGCGGAGACCTCGAAGAACCCCATCCAGCCGAGCTCGGTGAACTCCGACTGATGGGCGTGGAACATGTACTTGCCGGTGTTCGGGAAGCGCATCTCGAGGATCCCGCGCTGGCCCTGGCAGAGCATCACGGTGTCCGTGAACTCGCTCGGCTGCCGCGACGACCCCGTCGGGAAGTAGTGGAAGAAGTTGCCGTGCAGGTGAAACGAGTTGATGAGGTCGTACTCGAGGACGTTGACGAGGTAGACCCGCACGAGCTCGCCCCGCTTGACCTGGACTGGCTTGTCGGAGTACGCGAAGCCGATCGTGTTCGCCGCGTACAGCTCGTTGGCGCGGTCGAAGTTCGTGTCGAAGCCGTTCATGACCATGATCATCTCGTCGGCCTTCGCCCGCGGCTGCTGCGGGTCGATGATCAGCGTGCCGTAGAGGCCCTTGGCGATGTGCTCGGCCAGCGGCCGGACGTGGCAGTGGTACAGCTGCAGCCCGTACGGCGCGGCGTCGAACTCGTAGACGGTGCGGCCGCCGGGGCCGATCTCGCCGTCGCCGAGGCCGGCGACGCCGTCCATCGCCGCCGGGTGGATGCCGTGGAAGTGGATCGTGTGCGGGTGGCGGCCGCCGTTGATGAACGTGATCTTCAGCCGGTCTCCCTCGGTGGCGCGCAGCGTCGGGCCGGGGATGCGGCCGTTGTAGGACCAGGCGGTGAACCGCACGCCGGGCGCGATCTCGATCTCGTGCTCGGAGGCGATCAGCGTCCACTCGCGCAGCGTGCGGCCGTCGGCCATCCGGCTCGTCCTGCCGCGGTCGAAGTCGCGCAGGATCGTGTGCGGGTCGAAGCCGTTGGCGCGGTGGTCGACCTCGCCTCCGCGGAAGGCGGCGTGGCCGTTGCCGGTGGCGTGCGCGCCGCTCGCGCCGTGCTCGGCGGCCGCCGCGGCGGAGCCGTGGCCGTGCGGGATCGCCGCGTGCAGCGCGGTGGCGCCCAGGCCGACGGCGGGAACCGCGCCCAGCAGGCGCCGGCGTGTCAGTCGCTTGCTCATCGCCCGTGATTATGGCACAACTAAATTTGGATTCTTGTTCCACTGAGCAAATGTTCGATCCCGCAGAAGACGCGTGGCTTCTCCGGTCGCGGCCGGGCGCGGGGCTTACCGCGCTGCCGCCACGGGTACCGACCCCCCATCTGTGCGCGCCGGGGAGGTCGGCGCGACGCCCACCTCAAAGGAGATCCACGTGGATCGATCGATCAGAGCGCTGCTCACGGGCATGGCTCTCACACTCGCGTTCGTGCCGGCGGCCAGCGCCGACCACGATCCGATGAAGACCTCGGAGGACCTGCGCGAAGACGTCAAGGTCAGCGGCATCCGAGCTCATCTGCAGGCGCTGCAGAACATCGCCACGATGAACAACGGCACGCGGGCCTCGGGCACCCCGGGCTACGACGCCTCCGCGGCGTACGTCATGCGCCGCCTCGAGCGGGCCGGCTACGAGCCTGAGCAGACCGTGTTCACGTTCAAGGCCTTCGACGTGCTCTCGCCGGCCGTCTTCGAGCGCGTCTCGCCCAACCCGCGGGCGTTCGTCAACCCCGACGAGTTTCAGATCATGAGCTACTCGGGCTCGGGCGACGTCACCGCCGCGCTCCAGCCGATCGACGTCGTGCTGCCGCCGGGCGCCGCGGCGAACAGCAACACCTCGGGCTGCGAGGCCGCGGACTTCGCCGGCTTTACGCGCGGCAACGTCGCGCTCATGCAGCGTGGCACGTGCCCGTTCGCCCAGAAGGTCGAGAACGCGCAGGCCGCCGGTGCGTCCGCGGCGGTCGTCTTCAACGAGGGCCAGCCCGGTCGCGACGACACGCTCGCCGGCACGCTCGGCGAGGACACGACCGCGACGATCCCCGCCATCGGCACGAGCTTCGCCATCGGCAACGAGCTCGCCGCCACGCCGGGCACGGTCGTGCACGTCGCCACGTCGACGAAGATCACCCCGACGACGACGTCGAACGTGATCGCCGACCTCGCCCCGCGGCGTCCGCGCGGCGCGGGCAAGGTCGTCCTCGTCGGTGCGCATCTGGACTCGGTCCCCGAGGGTCCGGGCATCAACGACAACGGCAGCGGCAGCGGCACGATCCTCGAGATCGCCGAGGAGATGGCGCGAAACCGGCCGTCGCGCAACCCCGTGCGCTTCGCGTTCTGGGGCGCCGAGGAGGCCGGGCTGGTCGGAGCCACGCGCTACGTCGCGGGGCTGAGCGACGAGGAGGGCGCGAGGATCGGGCTGAACCTGAACTTCGACATGCTCGCCTCGCCGAACTTCATCCGTCTCGTCTATGACGGGGACGGCTCGGCGTTCGGCCTCGCCGGACCCTCCGGCTCGGACGACATCGAGCACGTCTTCGAGGAGTACTTCGCCGCGAAGGGCCTGGCCGCCGACCCGACGGCGTTCGACGGACGGTCGGACTACAAGCCGTTCATCGACGTCGGGATCCCGGCCGGCGGACTGTTCTCGGGCGCCGAGAACGTCAAGACGGTCGAGCAGCAGGAGCGCCACGGTGGCGTGGCGGGCGAGCCGTTCGACCGCTGCTACCACCAGGCGTGCGACACGATCTCGAACATCAACTACGTCGGCCTGCGCCAGCTCTCGCAGGCGGCGACCCACGCGACCGCGGTGTTCGCCGCTCGCAAGGAGGCGGTCGGCGCCTCGACCGCGGCCACCCGCAAGCGCAGCGGCGCGCGCAGCGCCCGCAGCTCGACGCGGCTGGGACACCACAACCAGCGCTGAGCTGACCCGACCGGGCGGGGCGGGCGGTGACGCCTGCCCCCCCGCGGTCAGCCGGTCGATCAACGCGCGCCCTCCTCCAGGAGGGCCCTGCGCCGGCCTCGCCGCAAAGTTGCGCGTTACTCCGGCTTGCGGTGGGTAGCGCCGGGAAGGGGCGCCCGCACGGGAGCGCTCGGCCGCCGGTGGGCAGCCCGCTTGACAGCACGTCAAACCGGGAAAAGCCCCGCGCCGCCGGGGCAGCCGCTAGCGTAAGCGCCATCTGTACTCGAGACGGGAGCACTCAATGACCAAGCAGGAGCTCGCACAGAAGGTGGCCTCGGACACCGGTCTCAGCGGTTCTGATGCAAAGGGCGCGGTCGACGCCACCTTTGACGCGATCGCCGCAGAGCTCGCCGGAGGCGGCGAGGTTGCGGTCGCAGGCTTCGGCAAGTTCAGCGTGAGCGAGCGTTCAGCGCGCGAGGGCCGCAACCCGGCCACCGGCGAGACGATCCAGATTGCGGCCAGCAAGGCCGCGAAGTTCTCGGCGGCAGCAGCGCTGAAGAAGTCGCTCAACGGCTGACGCCACCCCGCGCAACTCCGGTCGGCACAGACCGCCGGCCCGCGCCACCGACTTCCTCGGCCCCGGTACGCCCTCGCGGCGTCCGGGGTCGATTTGTCGTTAAGGGGCGGTTGGGCCGCGCCGCTCCCGGCGGATCACGAGCTTCAGGCCCGACCAGACCTCGTCGATGGCGCAGACCTTGACGTCGACGAGCCCGCGCGGCAGCGCGACCTCGCGCACGACGTCCTCGGTGATGTCCGTCGCCACCTTCGACGCCCGCTTCGGCCAGGCCACCCAGATCATCCCCGCCGGCCCGAGCCTGGGCTGCAGCGTCTGCAGGCCCCGGGCCAGCGCGGCGCGCTCGGTGACGAACAGCAGCGCCAGGTCGAGGTTCGCGGCCGGCCGCTTGAGCACCCGCACGCCGTCGGGCAGCTCGCCGACGAGCGCGTCGAGGTGCTGTGGCGCGTGTGCGTAGTGCACCCGCATGCCAGGCTGGAAGCCGAGCTTGCGTACGAGCGGGGTGGCGGAGGGGCCGGCGGTGGCCGGCGGCGGCCTCATGGGCGGGGTCCGCCTCATTCTGCCTGCTCCGCCACATCCGCGATGAGCTTCGACACCCGTCCCCCCTGCCACGCCAGCGGCGACGAGCCCTCGTCCTCGACCACGAGTCGTCCCGCCGGGAGCAGCTCGGCGTACAGGGCGGCGATCTCCAGCGGGTGGCCGGGGTCGGCCTCGTCGCGCGAGCCGATCACCACCGCCGGGCACTCGATCTGCTCGAGCGCGTGCAGGTCCGCAAACGGCGCCGAGCGCGGGACACAGCGCAGCGCGTCGGCGACCGCGTCGAGGTGCTCGTGGACCGCCATGCGCTGGCGCAGCGCGCGTCCCACCGTCTCGCGCCACGCCGGCGGGATCCGCTGCACGCCGAACGCCTCGGCGAAGCCCTCGATGCCGCCCGCGCGCAGCGCGTCGCTCAGCGCGTCCCAGCGTGCCAGCCGCTGCGGCCGCGCGTACTCGACCGGGTCGAAGCCCGGCGTGATCACGACGAGACCGGCCACGCGCTCGGGCTGCTCCAGCGCGAAGCGCAGGCACGTGTGCGCGCCCATCGACACGCCCGCCAGCACCACCCGCGAGAGCTCGCACGCGTCGAGCACGCACGCCAGATCGGCGGTCAACCGCTCGTAGCCGTAGGCATCGGCGGCCTCCGGCGGCGTCGAGGCTCCGTGGCCGCGCGCGTCGTAGGCGACGACGCGATGGCCGCCCCGCTGCAGCCGGCTGGACCCCATCACCACGTAGCGCCGCGCCGCGGTCAGGCCGTGCAGCAGCACGACCGGCATCCCCTCCCCCGGGTCGTCCCCGACGGCGAGCCGGACGCCGCCGCCCGCCTCGATCACTCGCTCAGCCATTGCGCAAGCCTGGCAGGCCGGCTTGACTACCCTTGATCGCATGACCGTGATCGACGTCGACGAAGCCGATTTCCAGACCGAGGTGGTGGCCCGATCGGCCGAGCTGCCGGTCGTCGTGGACTTCTGGGCGCCCTGGTGCGCGCCCTGTCGCCAGCTCGGCCCGGTGCTCGAGAAGGCCGCCGAGGCGCGCGACGGCAAGGTCGTCCTCGTGAAGATCGACACCGACCAGAACCCGGGCATCGCCCAGCAGTTCGGCATCCAGGGGATCCCGGCGGTCAAGGCGTTCGTCGACGGCGAGGTCGCGGCGGAGTTCGTCGGCGCGCAGGGCCCGAGCCAGGTCGAGGCGTTCTTCGACGGCCTCGTCCCGTCCGAGACCAAGCAGCTGCTGGACGCCGGCGACGAGGCGTCGCTGCGCAAGGTGCTCGAGCTCGAGCCCGCCAACCCGGACGCGAACTTCCAGCTCGCCCGGGTGCTCTACGCCGCGGGCGACCCCGGCACGGCGCTCGGCCTGCTGGGCAACGTCGCGGGCAACTTCGCCGCCGACGGCCTCGCCGCCCGCATCCTGCTCGAGCAGCAGGACGGCGAGAACGCGCGCGTGACAGAGGCGTTCGCCCAGCTCGACGCGGATGCCACGGAGGCCGGCCTCGACATCCTGCTCGACGAGCTCGCCGCCAGCGACCCCGAGGGCGAGGACCGCGAGCGCCTGCGCAAGGTCATCGTCGCCGTGCTCGACGAGCTCGGCGTACAGGACCCGCTGGCGCGCGAGTCGCGCCGGCGCCTCGCCGCCGCGCTCTACTAGGCACACGCGGCCGGGTGTACTACGCCTCCGCGGCGGAGGTCGCGTGCTCGCGCACGAGCTGCGCGCTGCGCTCGGGCTGCTCCCAGAAGAACATGTGGCCTGAGCCCTCGAGCAGCTCGAGGCGCGCGCCGGGGATCAGGCGGGCGATGAGCTCGCCGTTCTCGGCCTCCATGAGCCGGTCCTCCGTGCCATGGACCACGAGCGTCGGCACCGTGACCGCACCGAGGCGCTCGCTCGTGTCGTGGCCCATGATCGCGGCGAGCTGGGCCATCAGCACGGGGATCGGCGCGCGGTACTGGCCCGCCAGCTCGCTGTAGAGCTCGTAGGCGCCCTCCTGCTCGCCGTACTCGGCCGCGATCATGACCTCGTAGCCGACGCGCAGCGTGCGCTCGTCGTCGCCGGACAGGACGGCCTCGGCGAGCATGCCGACGACCTCCATGTCGGTCATCTTCGCCTCCGGCCCGCCCGGGAACGTGCAGCCCAGCGTCAGCGTCAGGACGCGCTCGGGCGCGGCGAGGACGATCTCCTGGGCGACCATCCCGCCCATCGAGATCCCGACGACGTGGGCACGCTCGATCTCCAGCGCGTCGAGCAGCCCGAGGGCGTCCTGCGCGAGGTCGGCGATCGTCAGGTCGCCCTCCAGAGCGCCGCTGCGCCCGGCGCCGCGGTTGTCGAAGACGATCAGCTCGAAGCTGTCCTCGAGGCCGCCGAGGAAGCCCTCGCCCCAGTGCAGGCTGTTTCCGCCGAGGCCCTGGATGAGCAGCATCGGCTCACCCGCTCCCCGGCGCTCGTAATACAGGTCGGTTCCGGCGATCTCGATGTTCGGCACGGACCGAACGCTACAACGGCAACGCGAGCTGGCCGGCGTCGCGCGCCGCCTCGCCCCGCTCGAAGGACGCGACGCGCACGCCGAGCAGCCGCACCGGCCGGGCCGGCGCGTACTCGCGCAGCAGCTCGAGCGCGACGCCCGACACGACCGCCGGGTCGTTCGTCGCCTCGGCGATCATGCGCGCCCGCGTCACGGTCGTGAAGTCCGACAGGCGCACCTTGATCGCGACGTTGCGCCCCCGCCGCTCCTGCCGGGCCAGGCGCTCGCAGAGCTGACGGGCGAGGTCGGTGAGGATCTCCTCGAGCCTCGCGGCGTCCGAGATGTCGTAGTCGAACGTCGTCTCGCGCGACTCGGAGTGCGCGGTGCGCACCGGCGTCAGCCGGGCCGATGCCTCGAAGCGCGCCCGGCGCCGCAGGTCCGGGCCGTGGTTGGCGCCGAAGCGCGCGACGAGCACGTCGACCGGCGTGGCGGCCAGCGCGCGCAGCGTCGTGATGCCCATCTGCTCCAGGCGCGCCGCGGTCTTCGGGCCGATGCCCGGGACGAGCCCCGGCGGGTGGTCGGCGAATCGCTGGCAGGCCTGCTCGCGCGTGAGGCAGACGAACCCGCGCGGCTTCTCGGCATCCGAGGCGACCTTCGCGACGATCCGGTTGGGGCCGATCCCGATCGAGCAGTCCAGGCCCGTGGCGTCCTGGATGTCGCTGACGAGGCGGCGCATCGCCGCGCGCGGCGCGACGAGGTCGACGAGATCGAGGTAGGCCTCGTCGAGGCCGACGACCTCGACGCGCTCGACCGCCCGGCGCACGAGCGCCATCACCCCGCGCGAGGCCGCGCGGTACGCGTCGAAGTCCGGCGGGACGAGGATCGCGTCCGGGCACAGCCGGCGGGCCCGCGACGTCGGCATCGCCGAGCCGATGCCGAAGCGGCGCGCCTCGTAGGACGCCGTCGTGACCACCGCGCGCGGGCCGCTGCCGGAGACGATCACCGGCAGGCCGCGCAGCTCCGGGCGGCGCAGCAGCTCGACGCTCGCGTAGAACGCGTCGATGTCGAGGTGCGCGATCGGAGCCATTAGATGGTTGATCCCACGACCCACGCCGCCAGCTGCCCGCGTCTCGCGGCGCAGGATCGCCACACGCCAAAGGCGTCCGTGCCGCTGGCACTGTCCAGCTTTGGCCCGCGGCGCCTTGCATCCGCGATACACGGACGTCTGACGACGCGGGCCACGGGATCCACCATCGCCGCACACAATGCCGACCGGCTCGGACCGGTGCCGTCGCAAGTGCGACAATCACCGCATCGCACACGGTCACCGCATCTCGGCACTCGACGCGTCGTTCCTGCACCTCG
>JAUXSD010000235.1 GCA_030681525.1 Solirubrobacteraceae bacterium | reverse complement strand
CGGCCGCGTACTTCGCCGTCCGCGTCCTCACCGACCCCGACGTGCCGCCGAGCGCCGGCGCCTACCGCCCGATCGAGGTCCGCGCGCCCGAGGGGTCGCTCCTGAACGCGCGCTCGCCCGCCGCGGTGGCCGGCGGCAACGTCGAGACCTCCAGCCGCGTCGCAGACCTCGTGCTCGCCGCCTTCGGCCGCGCGCTCGGCCAGGGCACGATGAACAACCTCACCCTGGGCAGCGAGGACTTCACCTATTACGAGACGCTGGGCGGCGGTCAGGGCGCCTGCCGGGACGCCGACGGGCCCAGCGCCGTCCACGTCGCCATGTCGAACACGCTCAACACGCCCGTCGAGGCGCTCGAGCTCGAGTTCCCGCTGCGCGTCGTCAGGCACGCGATCCGGCGCGGCTCGGGCGGGGCCGGGCGCCACCGCGGCGGCGACGGGCTCGTGCGCGAGCTCGAGGCGCGGGCGCCGATGTCCTACGCGCTCATCACCGAGCGCCGCCGCCATCCCCCGCCGGGCGCCGGCGGCGGCGGGGACGGCGCCTGCGGTCGCAACCTGCTCAACGGCGAGCCGCTGCCGGCGAAGGCCAGCGGGGAGCTCGCGCCCGGCGATCGCCTGGCGATCGAGACCCCGGGGGGCGGCGGGCACGGCACCGCCGAGGCGAGCTGAGGCGCTACTGGTAGGTCAGCAACCGGACGGCGTCGAACTGCAGCACGTCGTTCGGGGTGTCCCCCGGCGCGAACGCCACGACGGTGACCGTCATCGTGCGGTCGTGCGGGCCGATGATCCGCTTGAACGCCTCGGTGATGACGACGGTCTTCGAGGCCGGGACGAGCTGATGCGGCGGGCGAAAGTCGAACGGGTCGCGCTCGGTCGGGACGTCGCAATGGCCGACGTCGCCGAAGCAGCCACCGTGGCCGAAGATGTGAAACGAGCCCGCGTAGTTGGGGTCGTCGCGCGGCGTGTCGGCGTCGGCGTCGGGCGAGTTGAGGAAGATCCGCCCCTCGTAGGACGCGCCGGAATGATCGACGTCGTAGAAGACGAGGTCCGCGCGGTACGTGTCCTCGGCGTCGTCGGGCAGGTCGATCGGCGCGGAGACGAAGCGGTCGACCATCACGCGGTGCCTGCCGTGGCGGCGGTCGTCACCGCATAGTCGTAGCCGAGCGAGTCCATGTCGAGCGTGTCGCGGACGGTCATCGGAAACGGCGCGAGGGCGCGGTTCAACAGCGAGGCGGGTGGGCCGCTGCCCGGGTGCTTGAGCTGCCACAGGCGCCAGATGCGGTCGATCATCGCGTGGTGCGCCCAGAAGAGCGGGTCGTAGGCCGAGCTGCCGACGCTGCCCATCGTGCCGCCGACCGAGACGTGCACGCCGTTGTGGAGGTCCTCGGCCTGGGTCTGGAAGTCCATGAAGTCCGTAAGTTCGAGCACGTCCTTGACCTGTGCCAGCGTCGGCAGCGGCGGGGCGCCGTCCCGGCCCGGCTGGCGGTTCGTTCGGGCCGGCCCGCCGGGGTCACGGCCGGCAGGCTGGATCGGTGAGCTGCGCAGCGGGTTGGGCTCGCCCTGCGGATCCTTGGCGACCGTGTAGGCCTTCGGGATCCCCTCGTCGTGGCGCATCGTCCAGTTCCACCACGGCAGGGTGACGCCGGGGACGCGGTCCTGCAACGCCTTCTCGAAGAAGTACAGGTAGGCCCGGTGCCAGGGCAGAAACAGCGGCGAGTTGTGCGTGCAGAAGATCGGCAGCGGCAGGCCATGGATGCCCGCCCAGGCCTGGTAGCCGCGGTCGTCGTTGATGCCCTGCGCGGCGGTGATCGCCTTGCGGAAGTTGGCGAGCTGCCCCGGGGTGAGCGTGCGCGCGTTGCGCCGGTGGCGCAGCCGGGCGGCGGCCGGCGTGGGGCTACTCGGAACGGTCGGCACCGTCGCCGCACCATCCACAGGTTGCCCGGTCCGTCACGCGCCGGAGCCTAACCCGGCACGGACGGAAGGGCAATCGTTTCGTGCGTGTTCAGCCGGCGGTTCGCAGCTGCCGGATCGTCCAGGTCTCGTTGCCCAGGCTGATCGGCGAGGCGGTGATGTTGTGCAGGTAGAGCGTCACCGTGTCCGGCTGCAGGACGTCCGAGCCGGCGAACACGAGGCCGCTGTCGAGCGACGCAGGCGGCGACACCACCACGATGTCGGACGGGTCCACGCCGGGCAGCGGCACCTGGACGGCGGCACGGTCGCCCGCGAGGATCTGCTGCGGACCGACCGTCGTCGTCGTGACCCTCCGGTCCAGGACCCCCGACGCAAGGTCGCGCGCCTGAATCGTGCCGTCGGCGATCTTCTCGCTCGTGACGGCGCCGACGACGATGGGTCCCGCATCGCTTCCCGCGAGATCGCCTGCGGTGATGGTCCCGTCGCGGATGTCGTGGCTCTCGATCGATCCGTCGCGGACGAACTCGCCGGTGATGCGCCCGTCGCCCAACGTGCTCGTGAGGTCCTTGATCCTCGAGAAGGAGACGGGATCGCCAACGCCGTTGGGGGCGCCGTCGTCGGTAGCGAGCGAAGCAGCGAACGCGCCGACCGCCGCGCTGCCGTCGTCGTCGCCGTCGAGCAGATCGCTGGGGATCCCGGTCAGGTTGCCCCACGTCAGGGCCGGGCCCTCGTCGTCGACGCCGTCGGCGAAACCGGCGGGCACGCCGGTCAGCCCGCTCCACGGCGCGCCCGTCACGCTGAACTCGTTGGCCGGGCTGAGCGACAGCCCCGATCCGGCGGTGTACGTCGTACCGCCGCCACCGCTCGCGTCGCGCGCCCAGTCCAGGGCCACCTCGTTCTTCTTGCACGTCGCGTCGGCGGCGACGATCTTGACGTTCCCGCCGTTGTCGATGCAGCTGTGGACGAGCGCCGTGTCGCCGCCGTGGGCGCCGGCCGGGCCGGCCCCGATCGCCAGAGCGGCCGCCGCCAGCACCGGCGATGCCAATCGCTTCCTCATCATCAGTCCCCTTTTCGGTCGGCCCGGCCTTGGAGCGCGCGGGCCTCGCATCAGATCAACCAGAACCTGGTGCGACTGTAGGTCCGTCGGGTCGGGTTCGCCCTAGGGAGCCACCCCTGTCTTTCGCGATCCACGCCGGGTTAGCATCAGCCCGGTGGCGCCCGCCCCCGCACCCTCCTCCCCCGGCCGCGTCGGC
>JAUXSD010000233.1 GCA_030681525.1 Solirubrobacteraceae bacterium | reverse complement strand
CGGCCGCTCCGCCGCGTGCGCCCGCGGCCGGCGAGGAGGCCGAGGAGGAGCGCTCGCGCGCCGTCCCGATCGCCGCCGCGGCGGTCGTCGCGGCGATCATCGCGTTCGTCATCGGGATGTCGAGCGGCGGTGGCGAGGAGGGCACGAGCGCCAACGGCGACGGCTTCGTGCTCAAGGCGCCGACCGGCTGGGCGGTGACCGGCGCGGTCGCCGATCCCGCGCTCGGGCCGCAGGCCGTGGCGCTCGCGCCGGCCGGCGCGCCCGCCGAGAACACGATCAGCGCCGCGCGCGTCCCGGCCGCGCGCCTCGGCACGATCACCGGCGCCGCGGAGGGCGCGCCGACAGCGGTCAAGCTCTCCGCCGGCGACGGGCTGCGCTACGGCGACGCGCTGTACGTCCTGCCGGCGGGCAGCGAGTCGCTCGTCGTGTCATGCGGCACGGGCGCCACCGCCCGCGCCGCCTGCGCCGACGTTGCGGGCTCGCTCGACCTGACGCGCGGGGAGGCGGCACCGGCCGGACCGACCGAGGCGGGCGAGGAGGCGCTCGGCCGGGCGCTCGTGAAGCTGCGCAGCGACCTGAAGGAGCACTCCTTCGACCTGCAGCGCGCCCGGACGTCGAGCGCGCAGGCCGAGCCCGCCGGCGATCTGGCGACCGCGTACCGGACGGCGTCGCGTGCGATCGGTCGCGCACCGACCGGCGCGCTGGCCGAGCCCGCGCGCGACCGTCTCGCCGCAGCCCTGAAGGCCACCGGCGACGGCTGGGCGCGCTACGCGCGGGCCGCGCGGGCACGTAGTGCGGGCGCCGCCCGCAACGCTTCGCGCGCGATCGCCAGCGCGCGATCGCGCGTCAGCGCCGCGCGGGCCGCGCTGGCCGAGGCTGGATACCCGAGTGGAGGGAGTGCCGGATGAAGACCCCGGTGATCGCAGGTGTGGCAGTTGTCGTCGCGATCCTGCTCGGCTTCCTCGCCGGCGGCGCGGTCGCCGGCGGAGACGAGGGTCTGCCCGCCACGGCCGAGCCCGCCGAGACCGGCACCCGGCCGATTCCAGCTGCGCCCGCGGGCCCGAGCGGCCCGGCGCTGAAGCCGGCCACGGCCGGTGGCGGCTCGGGCGGCGGCTCCGGCGCCGCGTCGGGCGGCGGCGGCTCGGGCGGCGGCTCTGACTCTGGCTCCGGGTCCGGTTCGGGCTCCGGCGCGGGCGCGGGCGGCGACGGCGGCTCGGGTTCCGCCTCGCCACCGCCACCGCCACCGGCATCCCCGTCCAACCCGCCCCCGCCGTCACCGCCGCCGCCGCCGTCACCGCCGCCGCCGCCGGCTGACGAGGGCGACGACTTCACGATCGGGTAGCGCGCGGCTGCGGGTGGCGCCGGTGTCGGCCTCGGCGTTTCGATGCGTCGGCGTCGGCCGGTCGAGCTTGCGCTCGAACTGCATCGATGAGGGGTTGAGTTGAGGTGGGTGGCGTGCCCGATGACCGCTTCGAGATCAGGCCGGTCGCGACCGTCGAGTCGCCGCTGACCGACCTGGCGGCGGCGCCGAAGCAGGCCGACGAGGGCGCGCCGGAGGCGTGGCTCGTGTTCGAGCCCGGCATGCTCGACGCGCTGGACGGCCTGCGCGTGGGCGACAGGGTCGTCGTGCTGACCTGGCTGCACCGCGCCGACCGCGACGTGCGGCGCGTGCATCCGCGCGGCGACGAGGCCCGGCCGATTCAGGGCGTGTTCAGCACCCGCTCGCCGGCGCGGCCCAACCCGATCGGGCTGCACGAGGTCCGGGTCCTGGCGATCGACGGCGGCCGCGTCCGGGTCAGCGCGATCGAAGCTGTCCACGGCACGCCGGTGGTCGACGTCAAGCTGGTGCTGCGAGAGGTCGGCGAGCGCTAGCTCGCCGGATCACCCGGCGCCGGGCCGGACCAGCCCGCACTCGTAGGCGAAGACCACCGCGTGGACGCGGTCACGCAGGCCGAGCTTCGCCAGCACGTTGCGCACGTGCGTCTTCGCGGTCGCCTCGCTCACCACCAGCGTGTCCGCCAGCTCGCTGTTCGAGCAGCCGGTCGCCATGAGCTCGAGGACCTCCCGCTCGCGGGCGGTGAGCATCCCCAGCGCCGGTCGCAGCTCCTCCTGTGGAGCGGGCAGCCGGGCGAATGCCTCCACGACGCGGCGCGTGACCGACGGCGCGAGCACCGCCTCGCCCTCGGTGATCACGTGGATCGCAGCGATGAGCTGCTCCGGCGATGCGTCCTTGAGCAAAAAGCCGCTCGCCCCGACCCGCAGGCCCTCGTAGACGTACTCGTCGAGATCGAACGTCGTGAGGATGAGGATGCGCGTGGCCGAGCCCGCCTCGACGATCCGGCGCGTCGCCTCGAGACCGTCGACGTTCGGCATGCGGATGTCCATCAAGGCGATGTCCGGCTTGAAGCGCCGGACGGCGTCGATCGCCTGCTCGCCGTCCGCCGCCTCGGCGACGACGTCGATGTCCGGCTCGGCCTGCAGCAGCGAGCGAAAGCCCGCGCGGACCATCGACTGGTCGTCGGCGATGACCACGCGAATGCTCATGGGATCGGCAGGGACGCCTTGACGACGAAGCCGCCGTCGGACCCCGGCCGCGTCTCGAGCGAGCCGCCGTAGAGCGCCACGCGCTCGCGCATGCCGACGAGCCCGTGCCCGCCGCCGTTGTGCTCGGAATCGAGGCCGCGGCCGTCGTCGGCGACCTCGAGGTCGAGCGAGCGCTCGCCGAAGCGAACGGCGACCCGCGCGTGCGCCGGCCCCGCGTGCTTGAGCACGTTGGTCAGCGCCTCCTGGAGGATCCGGTACGCCGCCAGATCGACTCCCGGCGCCAGCGGCCGGCGGTCGCCCTCGACCGCGAGCTCGACCGGCAGTCCCGTCTCGCGCATGTGGTCGACGAGCCGCTGGACCTCGTCCATGCCCGGCTGCGGCGTCAGCGACAGGCCCTCGTCGTCGGCGCGCAGGAGGCCCAGCATCCGGCGCATCTCGGCCAGCGCCTGACGCGCGGTCTGCTCGACGCCCGACAGCTCCGCCGCCTCCGCGGGCCGGTCGGTGCGCAGCCGGTGCCGGATCGAGCCCGTCTGCACGGCGATGACGCTGACCGAGTGCGCGACGACGTCGTGCAGCTCGCGCGCGATCCGCGCCCGCTCCTCCGCGACGGCGGCCCGGGCCTGCTGCTCCTGCTCGCGCTCGAGCCGGTCGGCGCGCTCCTGCAGCTCGCCGGCGCGCTGCGAGCGTTCGCGCAGCGCGACGCCCAGCGTCCAGACCATGCCGAGGATGGCGGCGAGGAAGACGAAGTCGCCGGCCACGGGCGGCTCGGCGTTGGGCGAGTCGACCAGGTGCTCGCAGAGCATCACCCCCGCGAGCAGCGTCAGACCGATCCCCAGCCCGGCGACCGCCCTGCGGCGCTCGCAGTAGGCGCCGACGGCGGCGAACGCCACGAGCAGGACGAGCATCACGTACGCCGACTCGATCCGCCGGCCCGCCAGCGCCATCACGAGCAGCGGCACGAAGACGAGCCCCACCACCGTGAGCGGAGCGACTCGCCGCCACGCGAGGACGACGCCCATCGCCAGCGCCGCCGCCGCATAGGCGGCCTTCGGGTCATACGCGGTGGTCAGCCAGCTCTCGAGCTGCGCGATCACGACGACCACCGCGGCCAGCAACACGTCCAAGCGGCGCGGACGGCGCACCCGATCGGCGGCGACAGCAGGCTCCATGGCGCGAGCGTAGCCGCGCACGGGAGCCCGCACGTCAGCCGCGCGGACGATCTTCGGGCGGCGAAGTTCGTCCGCGCGGACGACGCGCAACCGCCTGACCGGACGACGACCGCGCGGCGGGGCGCGCGTACGGTCGCTCAGACCAGCCACAGGAGATGCCATGCGCCACTCAGCCCTCATCATCGCCGCGATCGCGACCCTCGTCCTCGCCGCCTGCGGCGACGACGACACCGACACGGGCGGGTCGAGCCCGACCACCACCGTCGCCGCAGCCGCCGGCGACGCCGAGCGCTACTGCGCCCTGACGCGCGAGCTCGACCGGGAGGGCGAGCAGTTCTTCGCCAGCCTCGGCGAAGACGCCCGGCCCGAGGAGTACGAGGCCGCCGAGCGCCGCTTCATCACGCGCTTCGCCGGCAAGCTCGCGGAGCTCGAGCAGGCCGCGCCGCGCGAGATCGACGACGACGTCGACACGCTGCTGGCCGGGCAGCGCCGGCGCGCCGGCCTGCCGACGCCGACGAGGGTCGACGAAGCGGCGAGCTCCGCCGCCGAGGAACGGATCCGGACGTGGGAGCAGCGAACATGCAAGGCATGACGATGCGTCCTGCGGCGCGCCCGATCAGCCCGGCGGGGCCGTCCGGCGGCACGCGAAGAACTGCAGGTCGGTCGTGAGCGCGAGCACGCCGAGGAAGCGGCCCGCCTCGTCGACGACCGGCATCCGGCGGCCCTCGGCAGCGGCCACGAGGTCGCGGCCGGCCGCCGCGGCCAGGTCGGGCGCCAGCGTCGCGTGCTCGCGAGCGAGCTCGCTCGCCGGCCCGTCGTCGGACGTCGCGGGCGCCAGGTCGGCCGGGGTCAGCGCACCCGCGTAGCGCCCCTCGCCGGTCAGCACGGCCAGCCGGCGGCTCGGGCTGACGGCGAACCAGGCGCGCAGCTCACCGACGGTCGCCGTCGCGGGCAGGCTCGCGACCCCCGCGTGCATGACGTCGGCGACCGTCATCCCGTCGACGTCGTCGGCGCTGATGTACGCGAGGTCCGTGCCGGCCCCGGATGGCGGGTTGCCGTCGCCCACGGCTAGACGCGACGCGCCGTGCGCTCGGCCTCGCGCTCGAGCGCGTCGCCGGGGTCGGAGACCCGCATCTCCCCCGTGATCGGCGCACCGCGCTGCTGCACGACGTGAGCGAGCTCGTGGGCGAGCAGCTCACGGCCCGCGGAACCGCCCGGCCGGTACTCGCCGCTGGCGAAGAAGATGTCGGCGCCGGTGGTGAAGGCGCGCGCCTGGACGGACTGGGCGAGCGTCGAGGCCAGCGTGTCGTGGTGCACGCGCACGTCGGCGAAGCTGTCGCCCAGGGCGCTGGACATCTGCTCGCGCACGGCCGGCTCCAGCGGCGCGCCGCGCCCGCGGGCGGAGTTGATCTGGGCGGTCACGTCGGGATGCACCCGGCCGCCGTCGAGGATGCCACCGCCGCTGCGCTGAAGCTCGTGGTGCAGGGACATCGCTACCGCGCCGGCTTGTAGACGGGGGAGCTGGCGGAGCCGGCCACCCGTTTGAGGTCGTCGGGACTGTCGGCCGCGAACTCCCGGACGGTGCCCGCGGAGCCGCTGCAGGCGGCGCCCGCCTGCACGACCGCGACCTTCTTGGCATCGGCGCTCCAGGCGACGTCGCAGCCGGCCACGTCGGTCGACTCGGCGTCCTCGAGCTTGAGGTCGCCGGCATCGACGACGAACACCTGGAAGCCGTCGGACTTCAGGTTCGAGGCGACCGCGACCTTGCCGCCCGACGGCGCGAACGCGCCGGCCAGGACGCCCTTGCCCGAGGTGCCGGTGTCGGTCGCCGTCGAGCCGCGCCACAGCTCCGGCGCGGTGGCGTTGGCGCGGTCGGTCTCGTACATGCGCAGCCCGAAGACCGACGGGTTGCTCGCGCGGCGGCCGGGCACGAGGACGGCCTTGCCGTCGGCGCGCCAGGAGATCCGCCCGCCGAGGTCCCACCCGTCGTCGGGCAGGCAGAGCTGATCGAACGGGTCGGCGGTGCTCACGGCCCCGAAGCAGAGGTCGCCGTCGCCCTCCTCGCGGCGGATGACCGCGAGCGTCGACCCGTTGGGCGCGAACGCCGGGTGCTCGAGCGCGTCGGGACCGGCGTAGATCGTGCGCGGCTTCGCGGTGCCGGCCGTTCCCGAGACGACGATCTTGCGCCCGGAGCGATAGACGACCTGATCGCCCGACGGCGCGTAGTCGAGCTCGACGGCCGACCCGCCGCCGCGCGGGAAGGTGCCCATCGCGCTCGGGCTGTCGCCCGAGACGTTGTACGTGCGCACCTTGCTGCCGATCTGCACGGCCAGCGTCGGAGGGCCACCCGACGCGCGGACGGTCACGGTCGCGCCCTTCTTGGCCTTCTCGCCGACCTTCGGCGTCACGGACAGCACGGTGTTCTCGGGCTTCGCGGCGATCGTGCGGCTGACCTTCGCCTTCAGGCCGCGGTCGCTGAGCGCGGCCGTGTACGCCGCGACGTTCTTGCCGTTGAACGCCGGGATCGTGACGCTCGTGGCCGCGCCGGCGCCACCACCTCCGCCCCCGCCGGCGCCCGCGCCGGCGCCTGCTCCGGCACCCGCGCCGGCCTTCGCGCCGGCCTTCTTCGCGGCGGCCTTCTTCTTGGGCTTCTCCAGGAAGACGCGCACCGCGGTGCCGAGGTCCACGCGCAGGTCCCCCGCCGGGATCTGGCTGCGCACGACGAAGTTGTCGGCCGCGTCGTCGGGCCGTGTCTCGCCGAGCTCGAGGCCGATGCTGCGCAGGCGCTTGTCGGCATCGACGCGAGTCAGGCCCTTGAGGTGCGGCACCTCGACGGTCGCCTCGCCGGCGGCCACCACGATCGTCACCGGCGTGCCCTTCTCGAGCTTGACGCCCGCCACCGGCGACTGATCGATGACGGTGCCCGGCGTGCGGAAGTCCTGGCGCCGCTGAACCGGCTGGCCGAGCACGAGCCCGGCGTCGCGCAGCCGCTTCTCGGCCTGGAAGGTGTTCGTCGCACCGATGAGCCGCGGAACCTTGACCTCCTTGGGCAGCAGCAGGTAGACGGCCACCGCGATCAGCGCGAGCAACAGCAGCAGGCCGATGACCCACAGCGGGATGATCGGCTTCTGGCGGAAGACCACCTGTCGCGCGGTCAGCGGCCCGGCCGCCTCGCCGGCGCTGCGCATCCGCTGCAGCATCGCCATGTCGGGCTTGAACATCCGCGTCAGCTTCTGCACCTGCATGCGGACCATCTGCGCCGGGTTGGGCATCCGCGGCTTCTGGACCGTGACGCCGCCGGGGCCGAGCTTCACGCCGCGGGCGAGCTTTCCGGCCTCGCCCTTGCCCTTCTCCTTGCCCTGGGCGGCGAGCTTCTCCTTGAGGCTGAGCGCGTCCTCGTCGACCTCGGGCGGGGTGTCGACGGCATCGATGCCGACGCGGTGCTCCTTCGTGCGCCCGACCGGCAGCGGCAGGCGCGGCCGCAGGGTCAGCACGTCCACGCCGACGGTGCCGGGCGCCAGCATCAGCGTGCCGGACTTGAAGCGCGTGCGCAGCCGCCCGCTGTCCTCGAGCGCGAGCAGCCACAGCTCCTGGTCGGCGTTGCCGTCGTTGCGCACGGCGACGCGGTAGCGCGCCTTCAGCCGGCCGCCGTTGACGACGGGCACGGCCTCGACGGACCACGACGGAAACGGCTTGACCTCGAACTGCGCGATCGCGCGCCCCGCGACGGTCGCGGTCGTGCGCGACATCGCGATGATCTCGAAGGTCCAGATGCCGGCGGTCGAGCGGTACTCGCGCGGCGGCGTGATGTCGATCCGCACCGTCGTGTCGCTCTCGCCGCGGCCCGAGCCCAGCGGTACGAGGAACGCGGTCGGCGGCGTCACGACGCTCCAGCCGTCGGGCAGCCCGAGCACGGCGAGCTCGTAGTTGTCGACGAGCCGGCTCTCGTTGCGGATCGTCGCGTTGTAGGACAGCGTGGCGCCGGCGTCCACGGCGGGCACGCCGGCCGCGCCGACGGCGAGCGCCTCGGGCGTCAGGATGATCGACGCGTCGCCGCTGGCGGACGGCGCCTGGCCGACGCCGGTCGGGGCGGGCGGGCCGAGCGGGAGCGGTGGCGGAGGAGCCTCGAGCGGCGGCGGAGGCGACGGCGGCGGTGGCGGCGGCGGCGGCGGGCCGGCGTCGCGCGCCTCCGGCGGCGGGAGCATGGCGGCCGTCTCGCCGGGATCATCAGGCGGCGCCGGGACCTCCGCCGCGGGCGGCGCC
>JAUXSD010000211.1 GCA_030681525.1 Solirubrobacteraceae bacterium | reverse complement strand
GAGGTGTAGTTGAGGAACTTCGGATACTCCTTGGCGAACGTCAGCTCGACGTCGCCGATCGCCCCGTTGCGGTGCTTGGCGATGATGATGTCCGCGATCCCCGCCCGCTCGGTCTCCTTGTCGTAGTACTCCTCGCGGAAGATGAACGCGACGAGGTCGGCGTCCTGCTCGATGGACCCCGATTCACGCAGGTCCGACAGCAGCGGGCGCTTGGAGTCGATCGACTGACCGCGTGTCTCGACCGCGCGCGACAGCTGCGACAGGGCGATGACCGGGACGTGCAGCTCGCGGGCGAGGATCTTCAGGCCGCGGCTCATCTCGCCGACCTGCTGCACCCGCGACTCGACGCGTCCGTCGGGGCGCATGAGCTGCAGGTAGTCGATGATGATCAGCCCCAGCGGCTGCTGCTGGTGCAGCCGGCGCGCCTTCGCCCGGATCTCGATGATCCCGACGTCGGAGGAGTCGTCGACGAACAGCGGCGCCGCCGCGAGCTTCGCCGACGCCTGCAGGATCTTCGGCCACTTGCTGTCGGGCACGCGGCCCTTGCGCAGCTCGTCGCCCTTGATGCGCCCCTGCGACGCCACGAAGCGCTGGGCGAGCTCCGTCTCGGACATCTCCAGGCTGAACAGCGCGACCGGCCGGCCGTGGTCGATCGCGGCGTTCTCGGCGATGTTCGTGACCAGAGCAGATTTTCCCATCGCCGGCCTGGCCGCGATGACGATGAGGTTGCCCGGCTGAAAGCCGCCGGTGATCTCGTCGAGGTCGCGGAAGCCCGACGGCGTGCCGGTCAGCGACGTCCCCTCGCGCGAGAGCTTCTCCATCTTGCGCAGCTCGTCGTCGAGGATCTCGTCGATCGTGCGGAAGTCCTTCTGGCGGTCGTCGTGGGCGACCTCGAGCATCGCCCGCTCGGCCTGCTCGACGAGGTCGCGCGGCGCCGCCGCGTGGTTGAGGACCGACGCCTGGATCTCGTACGTCGTGCTCAGCAGGCGGCGCATGAGTGCGTGCTCGCGGACGATCTGGGCGTAGCGGCGGATCCCGCCGAGGCCCGGCACGCCGCCGGTCAGCTCGTCGATCGCCGCCTTGCCGCCCGCCTGATCGAGCTTGCCCGTCGACTTGAGGTGCTCGCTGACCGTGAGGACGTCGATCGGCTCGCTCTCGCGGTACAGCGCGAGCATCGACTCGTAGATGAGCCGGTGGCGGTCGCGGTAGAAGTCCTCGGCCTTGAGACCCTCCTCGATGACCAGGCCGTACATCGCCCGGTCCGACAGCAGGATGCCGCCGAGCACCGACTGCTCGGCCTCCAGCGAGTGCGGCGGCGCGACGCCGGTGGCGATTGTCGCCGGTGGCCGTGGCGGGGAGTCGGGGTGCGTGCTCACGACCAGGGCAGACTAGGCGCCGCCCGCCGCCGCGCACCGGGGGTCGTGCCGAAGTGTCCGCACAGTCCGCAAAGAAGATCTCGTCACGAACACATGTTCGCATCAGCTCCGGACGGGAGCCGCGCGTCGCGCGGACGCGCGCCGGGTACTGCGGAGCCTGCCCGCCCCACCGCCTCCCCGGACGCCGAGATCGACCGCACCCCTTCCATCCGCGACCACGCGCTGCTCAGCGACTGCCGCTCGGCGGCGCTCGTCGCGTCCGACGGCGCGGTCACGTGGTGGCCGTCGCCGCGCTTCGACTCGCCGAGCGCCTTCAGCGCCCTGCTGGATCCCGCCGCCGGCCACTGGTCGATCCGCCCCACCGAGCCCTTCGAGGCCAGCCGGCGCTACCGCTCCGGCACGCTCGTGCTCGAGACGACGATGCGGACCGCCGGCGGGACCCTGCGCCTGACCGACGCGCTGGCGTTCGCCGCGGGCGCGCGCGGCCACGAGATCGGCCAGACGGTCCCGCACGCGCTCGTGCGCCTCGCCGAGGTGCTCGACGGCCAGGTCGAGATCGACGTCGAGTTCGTCCCGCGCCTGGAGTACGGCCTCGCGGTGCCGCGCGTCGTCGCGCAGGACGGCGGTCTGGCGACGCTCGGCGGCCCCGAGCGCCTCTTCCTGCGCGGCGACCGCGAGCTGCGCCCGGACGGCCGCAGCGCCCGCGGCCGCTTCGCCCTGCAGGCCGGCGAGCGCGCCGGCTGGGTCGTGCACCGCGTGGCGGGCCCCTACGCCCAGGCCCCCGCGCGGATCGACGCCGCGCGCACGCTCGAGGACACCACCGCGGCCTGGCGCTCGTGGAGCGAGCAGCACTCCGGCTACGACGGCGCCCACGCCGAGGCCGTCCATCTGGCCCTGCTCGTCGTGCAGGCGCTGACCTACGCGCCGAGCGGCGCCGTCGTCGCCGCGCCGACGACGTCGCTGCCCGAGGTGCCGGGCGGCGACTCCAACTGGGACTACCGCTTCGGCTGGCTGCGCGACGCCGCGATGATCGCCCGCGCTCTCTCGGTGGCGCGCTGCAGCGACGAGCCGCGGCGCTACTTCGACTGGATCGTGCGCGCCGGCGTCACCTGCGCGGGCGCCGAGGACGTCCAGATCATGTTCGGCGTCGAGGGCGAGCGCGACCTGTCCGAGCACGAGCTCGCGCACCTCGCCGGCCACGGCGGCGCCCGGCCGGTGCGCGTCGGCAACGCCGCGTGGCAGCAGAAGCAGCTCGACGTGCTCGGCCACGTGCTGGACTGCGCCTGGGCCATCCGCGACGAGATCGGCGAGCTGGACGCGTTCACCGGCGAGTTTCTCTGCCAGCTCACCGACCGCGCCGCCGAGCAGTGGGGCGAGACCGACTCGAGCATCTGGGAGGGCCGCGAGGGCGAGCGTCACTACACGGTCTCCAAGCTGGGCTGCTGGGTCGCGCTGGACCGGGCGGTGCGGCTGGCCGACCGCCTCGGCGAGCATGCCGACCCGCGCCGCTGGGCCAGCGTGCGCGACGAGCTGCGCGAGACGATCCTGCGCGAGGCGTGGTGCGAGGAGCGCTCCGCGTTCGCCGGCGCCTTCGGCTCCGACCATCTCGACGCCGGCGTGCTGCTCATGGCGCTGTCGGGCTTCGTCGACGCCGACGACCCGCGGATGACGAGCACGATCGCGGCGCTCGAGGCGCATCTCGGCGACGACGGGCTGCTGCGCCGCTGGTCCGATGCGCAGGACGGCCCGTTTCTGCTCGCCTCGTTCTGGCTGGCCGAGTGCCACGCGCTGGCCGGGCGCCTGGAGCGCGCCGAGCACGTCTTCGCGCGGGCGGCGGCCGGCGCCAACGACCTCGGCCTGCTCGCCGAGGAGGTCGACGTCGCGACCGGCGATCCGCTGGGCAACTTCCCGCAGGCGATCTCGCACATCGGCCTGATCAGCGCCGCGGTCGCGATCAGCGAGGCGCGCGACCGCCAGTCGGTGAGCGCGTCGTGAGCCGGGTCGTCGTCGTGACCGGGGCGTCGGCCGGTGTCGGCCGCGCCGTCGCCCGCGCGCTGGGCGCCCGCGGCGACGCGGTCGCCCTGCTGGCCCGCGGCGAGGGCCGGCTGGAGGCCGCGCGCCAGGAGGTCGAGGCGGCCGGCGGCCGCGCGCTCGTCTGCCCGGTCGACGTCGCCGACGCCGACGCCGTCGAGGCGGCCGCCGAGCGCGTCGAGGCGCAGCTCGGCCCGATCGACGTCTGGGTCAACTGCGCGATGAGCGCCGTGCTCGGCTTCGTGCACGAGACGCAGGCCGCCGAGTTTCGCCGCGTCACCGAGGTCACGTACCTCGGCTACGTCCACGGCACGCTCGCCGCCCTGCGCCGGATGCGCCCCCGCGACCGCGGCGTCATCGTGATGGTCGGCTCGGCGCTCGCCTATCGCGCGATCCCGCTGCAGGCCAGCTACTGCGCCGCCAAGCACGCGGCCCGCGGCTTCGCCGACGCGCTGCGCTGCGAGCTCATGCACGAGGGCAGCGCGGTGAAGGTCAGCACCGTGCACCTGCCCGGCCTGAACACCCCGCAGTTCGGCTGGGTGCGCACGACGCTGCGCCGCCACCCGCGGCCGGTCGCCCCGGTCTTCCAGCCCGAGGTCGCCGCCGACGCGATCCTGTGGGCGATCGACCATCCGCGGCGCGAGTTCTTCGTCGCCGGCTCGAGCGTCATGACGATCCTCGCCAACAAGCTCGCGCCGCGCGTGGCCGACCGCTTCCTGGCGCGCACGAACGTCGAGGCGCAGCAGACCGACGATCCGATCGATCCCGACCGGCCGGACTACCTCTTCGCCCCGGCGCCGGGCGATCCCGGCGCGCACGGACGCTTCTCCGACGAGGCCAAGTCGCGCTCGATCGCCTGGTGGGCGACGAAGCGGCGGGCGCGGCTGGGCGCCGTGGCGGCCGCGCTGGCCGCCGCGGGCTACGAGCTGCTGTCCTCCAGGCGCGAGTAGCCCAGCTGCAGGACGTCGGCGGCGCCGTAGACCGTGAAGAGCGCGGCGACGGTGCGGGTCGGGCGCGGCGCGACCGTGTAGCCCGCGAGGTACGCCGCCGCGACCCACTGGCCGAGGCAGTAGTCGCAGACGAGCAGCTCGCCGACGGCGCGGCGCAGCCCGCGGCCGCGCGCCGCCTCGTCGACCTCGCCGTGGCCGGCGTCGTCCTGGAACGTGGTGAACGGAGCGCGCAGCACGCTCGTGACCCGGTCCTTGGCGATGAGCCGGCTGAGCTTGAACGTCCCGGCGCTCATGAGCGCGAGGTCGGCGAGCGGATAGCGCTCGGGCAGCCGGCCGCGGCGCTGCGCGGCCACGAGGAACGCGGCCAGCGAGAGGTTGAACGCGCCGACGAGCGCGGCGTAGCCGCCGAACGGGCGGTACTGGTCGGCGTGGCCCTCGAACGGCCGCTCGACGGTGTCGGCGATCTGCTGTGGCGCGTCGCTGAGCGGCATGCTCGCCTGCGTACCCGGCGCCCCCCGGCCGCGAACCGCGTCAGGCCGGGTCGTCGGGCCAGCGCCCGTGCTCGGTGTAGAACTCGCGCGCCGCGTCCTCCGCGTCGCGCTCGACGGGGCCGCTGCGCGCGGCCCACAGCAGCAGGGCGATCCCGGCGGCGCCGCCGGCCACGCCGACGACGCTCCAGATCGTGTCGGCGAGCGCGGCGAGCGGCAGCAGGGAGTGGAGCGTCAGGTTCGCTCGACGACCATCGTCTTGACCGAGGCGGTGACGCCCTCGGCGACCTCGACGACGACGACGTAGGTGCCGACGTTCTTGATCGGCTCCTCGAGGTGGATCTTGCGCCGGTCGACCTTCACGCCGCGCGCTTCCTCGATCGCATCGGCGATGTCCTGGTTGGTGACCGAGCCGAACAGGCGGCCGTCGTCGCCGGCCTGCTGGCTGATCGTCAGCACCGTGCGGCTGAGGACCTCGGCGTCCTCCTTGGCCTTGGCGACGATCGCCTGGGTGGCGCGGTCGGTCGACTCGGCGCGGCGCTTGGCCTCGTCGAGCGCGCCCTTCGTGGCCGGCTGGGCGAGCTTGCGCGGCATGAGGTAGTTGCGCAGGTAGCCCTTGGAGACGTCGACGACGGCGCCGCGCTCGCCGAGGTGCTCGACGTCCTGCATGAGGATGGCTGACGGCATCGCGCTAGTCGCGTCCGCGGCGTCCGCCGCGACCACCCTCGCGCTCGGTGTCGTCGCGGCCGCCCTCGTTGACGTAGGGCAGCAGCGCCAGCTCGCGGGCGCGCTTGACCGCGCGGGCGATCTGGCTCTGGTGACGGCGGCACGCGCCGGTGATCCGCCGCGAGCGGATCTTCCCCTTCTCGGAGATGAACTTGCGCAGGACGGCGGTGTCCTTGTAGTCAACCTGCTCGACCTTGTCCTTGCAGTACGGACAAGGCTTGCGCCGGCCGGTGCCGGGCCCGCCCTTCTTGTCGCGTCGGCGCGTGGGCTTGCCACGGTTGCGCTGCTTTGCCACTGACGAAAGTCCTTAAGTCGCTTGCTGAGAGCGCGCACGGCGTTGCGCGCGGGCGGTCATTGTGACAAACGCGGCGCGACGTCCGCGGATTGCGCTACGCGCGGGCCCGTGCGGTCAGCCCGGCCGGCGCTCGAGACGGCCCTCGGCGAGCGCCTCGAGGGAGATCTCGTCGAGCGATGCGACGACGATGTCGGCGTTCGCGCGCTCCAGCAGCGCCTCGTCGTCGTGGCGCGCGACGCCGAGCCCGGCGAAGTCGCCGGCCTTCGCCGCCTGGATGCCCGACTCGGCGTCCTCGATGACGAACGCGGCGGCCGGGCCGATGCCCAGCTCGCTTCCGGCGGTGAGGAAGATCTCCGGGTGCGGCTTGCCCTGCTTGAACTCACGGCCCGAGATGTCGACGTCGAAGGCATCCAGCAGCGTGAGCCCCTCCGTCATCCAGTCGGGCGTCAGGCCCTCCTCCTCGGCGAAGCTGTCGAGGCGGATCTTGCGCAGGAAGAGGCCGGCGTTCTTCGACGAGGAGGCCGCCGCGATCTTCATGCCGGCGTCCTTGACGGCGATGACGAAGCGCAGCGCGTCGGGGTAGGCGGAGAACTTGCCGGCCTCGATGAGCTCGATGACCATCTCCTGCTTGCGGTCGGCGTAGGCCTCGACGCGCGACTCGGGATCGGGCACGCCGAAGTGCTCGAGCGCGCCCATCGCGCCGGCCATCCGCGGCTTGCCCGAGAGGACCTCCTGGTAGACGCGCGCCGTGAACGCGTCCGGCGTCCAGCTCGTCTCGTCGCGGATGTCGGCCCAGTCGCCCTCCATGAGCTCGGCGAAGGCGTCACGCCAGGCCGCCTCGTGCGGCGAGTCGACGAGCACGCCGTCGACGTCGAAGATCGCGCCCCGAAATCCCTCCTGCGTGGTCATGTCTCCCCCTGGGTGTCGCTGCCCTGTCCGACCGCCGTCGGTGCCCGCGCCGGCGCCTGGAGCGTGAACGTGCAGCGCTCGCCGGCGCCCAGCTCGCGCACGTCGTCTCCGATGCCGACCTTGATCGCGCGGCTGAAGCCGCCGGTGATGACGACCGTCAGCTCGCCGTCGCGGAGCGTCACGCGGATCGGCGTGCCGTGCACCTGCATGGGAAACGACAGCCCGTTGAGGCGGTCGGTGAGCATCGGCGCGAAGTACAGGACGCCGTCGCGGATCTCCGCGCCGGTGTAGGCGCGCTGGACGAGGTCGATCGTGCCCGCCATGACGCCGAGGTGGATGCCCTCCTTCGTCGTGCCGCCCTGGACGTCGCCGATGTCGCTCTCGAGCGCGACGAGGAAGCGCTCCCACGAGTGGTCGGGGTCGATCGGCGCGAGCACGCCGGCGTGGGCGATGTAGCTCAGCGTCGAGCCGTGCGACGTGCGCTCGTCGTAGTAGTCGATGTTGCGCCGCGCGCTGTCGGGCCCCCACTCGTAGCCGAGGCGCTCGAACATCGCCGCGATCTCGTCGGGCGAGAACAGAAAGAACAGCAGCACCGTGTCGGCCTGCTTGGCGAGCTTGTAGCGGTCGGGGTCGTCGCCGTCGGCGCGCAGGATCCGGTCCAGGCGCTGGATGTTGTCGTGCTTGGCGCGGTAGGCGTCCCAGTCGAGCTCCTCGAGGTCGTCGTAGTCCTCGAACTGGCTGATGATCCCGTCGCCGTGAAACGGGATGTACATCTTCTCGCTCATCGCCTGCCAGGTCTCGACCTCCTCGTCGGTGAGGCCGAGCTTGGCGCGCAGGGTGTCGCGGCGGCGCTCGGTCAGCAGGCCGAGGACGACCTGCGCCTGTTCGCAGATCCACGCGACGAGGACGTTCGTGTAGGCGTTGTTGCGCAGCCCGCTGTCGCCGGCGCCCGGGTACTTCTCATGAAACTCGTCCGGGCCCATCACGCCGTGGATCTCGTAGCGGTTGCGCTCGGGGTTGTAGTGGGCGATCGAGCTCCAGAAGCGCGCGATCTCCAGCATGATCTCCGCGCCGTGGTCGCGCAGGAAGTCGAGGTCGTCGGTCGCCTGGTGGTAGTGCCAGACGTTGTAGAAGATCGCCGCGTTGACGTGGCGCTGGCGATGGCTGAGGTCGGGGTCCCACTGGCCCGACAGCGGGTTGAGGTGGACGACCTGCGTCTCCTCGCTGCCGTCGCTGCCGCTCTGCCACGGGAACATCGCTCCGCGGTAGCCCGCCTCGCGGGCGGCGGCGCGGGCCTCGCCGAGGCGCCGGTAGCGGTACATGATCAGCTCGCGGGTGATCTCCGGCAGGCGCGAGGTGAGGTAGCGAAAGACGTACAGCTCGTCCCAGAAGACGTGGCCGCGGTAGGCCTCGCCGTTGAGGCCGCGGGCCGGAACGCCGGCGTCGTGGTTGGTCGTGTGCAGCGAGCAGACCTGCAGGATGTGCGAGATGTGCAGCCGCAGCAGGTGCTGCACGCGCTCGTTGCCGGGGACCACGACGTCGCTGGAGCGCCACAGCTCGTCCCACGCGCGGGTGTGGCGCTGCAGCGCCTCGGCGAAGTCGGGGTAGCGGCCGACCGACTTGCCGGCGTTCGTCAGCGGCTCGTAGATCGCGCGGTCGCGGGAGGTGTACAGCGAGACGAGCTTCTCGACGCGGACCGGCTCGCCCTGCGAGATGTCGAAGCTCAGGACCTGCTGGATGTAGTCCTCGGCCTGGAAGAGGTCGCGCCCGACGTCGAGCTGCTCGTCGCCGCGGAACACGCGCGTGCGGGCGGCCTGCGCGACGTAGATGTTCGACTGGCGCGTCACGACGTGCAGCGCGATGATCTCCGGGCCGAAGGTGCGTGGCGAGACCGCGTCGAGGTGGCGGCCCTCGAGGTCGCCGTAGCGCGCGACGCCGGTGTTGGTGACGCGGCCGTCCAGCGCGGCGACGACCTCGACGCAGCCCGACCAGTTCTCCGCGGTCAGCGTCCACTCGATCGCCGCCTGGTGGGAGTGCGCCATGCTCATGAAGCGCCGGCTGCGCAGCGTCATCTCGCGGCCGCGGCGATCGCGGAAGCGCAGCGCGCGGATGACCATCGCGGTGCCGATGTCGTACTCGTGGCGGTAGTCGAGCAGCTCGACGTTGCCGAAGCGGATCGCATCCTCGCCCTCGACGCGCAGCTTGAGCACGAGCCAGTTGGGCAGGTTGACGAGGTCCTCGTTGAGCACGGGCCGGCCGCCCATGATCGTCGTCTCGCGGTTGTAGAGCCCGTGCGCGTACGTGCCGGCGTAGTGGACGTCGTCGGTGTCCTCCCACTCGGCCGTGCCGCGGGTGCAGAAGTAGCCGTTGCCGGTCGAGGTGAGCGCTTCGCGCAAGCCCTCTTCGCCAGGATCGAACCCGTCGTACGTCAGCGAGCGCTCGTCCACGAGGGGTGACGCTAGCGCAAGATCATCCCCGGCCGGCTGCCGGGTTGTGAAGCGGCGCAAGCCCGCGCCGCGACGTCGCGGCGCAGGCCCCTAGAACGGAATGTCGTCGTCGGCCGGCGCGCGGTTTGCGCCGCCGCTGGGAACCGTCTGGAAGTCGTCGGTGTTGGCGGGCACATCGGAGCGCGGGGTGAAACCGTTGGACTGACCGCCGCCGCCCTGGCCGCGGGAGCCGTCGCGCACGACCGGCACGACGCTGTCGGCGGAGATGTCGACCGCCTGGCGCTTGTTGCCCTCCTCGCCCCACTCGCGCCACTTCAGGCGGCCGGAGACGACGACCTTCTGGCCCTTCGTGAGGTTGCTGGCCATCCACTCGCCGAGGCCGCCCCAGACGGAGACGTCGAAGTACGACGCCCGGTCGGCCCAGTTGCCCGAGGCGTCCTTGTAGCGGTCGTTGTGGGCGATCCGCAGCGAGCACACGGACTGTCCGCCGTTGGGCAGGTTGCGCAGCTCGGGCTCGCGCGTGAGGTTCCCGGACACGGTCACCGTGTTGATGTCAAAGCCGCTCATGCAAATCTCCTTCGGGGACGAACCACTTGCGAGCCAGTCTACGGCGGGGATCGGCGGTATTTCGGATCACGCCGCTCTCTCCGCGCTTTTGTCGCGGGGATGCGCGCAAGCGGGGGTCTTCCGTGGCGATTGACCGGCGGGAGGCCGCCGGCGAGCGGCGGCAGGTCGAGCGAGAGCGGGCGCTACGCGACGGCGTCGGCCGGTTCCGCGACCGGCGCGGGAGCCTCTGCCGCGACCGTCTCGCCGATGCCCGTAGGGCGCGGCTCGGGGCGGTTCGCGGGGGGCGCCGGGGTGCCCGGCGCGAGCTTGATGATGCGAAAGCGCATGACGCCGTCGGCGATCTTCAGCGTGCGCTGCAGGGTCTCGAGAACCTCGCGCGTGCCGTGGAACTGCAGCAGGTGGTACTCGGTGTCGGCCTTGTGGCGGATCTCGTACGCCATCTGCCGGACGCCCCAGTCCTGCGTGTTGACGATCTCTCCGCCGGAGGCGATGGTCGTCTCGACGCCGCTCAGCACCCGCTGACGCTGCTCGTCGGGAGCGGCGCTGTCGAGCATGAGAACGAGGTCGTAGAGGGGATCGTGTGCAGGCATGCGGCGGCAAGGATAGCGAGGACGAGCCCACGTCGATCGGTGTGGGGGGACGAGACCGAGGGCTCCGGCGCCTAGTGAGGACATGGAGCCCGACGAACCGCTGCCCTGGCACGCCCGCGTCCGCTGGGGCAACGTCGCGCGCGCCGCCGCGCTCGTGCTCCTCGCCCTGCTCGTCGTCGCCTGGCCCCACCTGCGCGCCCCCGAGCCCGAGCTCCCGCCGGACGGAGCGGTCCCGCTGACGCCGGTCACACCACCGCCACCCGTCACGCCCGCGCCCGCCGCCGCGCCCGCCGTCGCCCCGCCACCCCCGCCCGCCGCCAACCCGGCCAAACGCCCACCCTCAAAGCGACCCCGACGCTCCCGCGCTCAAACGCCCAAGGCCACGCGCAAGGTCCCCAAGTCCGGCAAACGCCCTCACACCGCGCGCCGACCCGCACCACCACCACCCGGCGCGAAGCCCCACGCGCCGCCGACAGCCGAGAAACGCCGCCGAAGAACCCCGCTTCCCCAGCCCCCCAAAGCCCATCCAGGCGGTCCAGCGCCCGAGTTCGCCAGCGAATTCGGATGAGGAGGGCGCGAGCGGGAAGGGGGCCGAGAGGAAATCAGCCGAAGGCCCGGTACGGCCCCCTCCCCGCTCCCGCCCGGGCCAGCCAACTACCGCTCGGCCATCGCGGCGTTCTTCGCCTTGATGTCCGCCAGCTGCTCGTCGATCCAGTCGCCCGGGTCCCGCGCCGTGACCGCGTCCTTGAGCCCCTGGCAGCGCCGCGCGCGCTCCTCTTCGCTCATCGTCAGCGCCCGGTAGATCGAGTCCGCCGTGTCCTTGATGTCGAACGGGTTGACGCTCAGGGCCCACTCGCCGAGCTCCTCGTGCGCGCCCGTGTTCTCCGACAGGATCGAGACGCCGTTTCGCTCGTTGACCAGCGGACCTTCCTTGGCCACGAGGTTCATCCCGTCGAACATCGCGTTGACGATCATGAGGTCGTACTGCTTGTAGGCGGCGACCGCCTCCTCGAGGTCGTCGCGCAGCTTGAGCTGGATCGGCATCCAGTCCGGCGTGCCGTGGCGGTGGTTGACGATCGCGACCAGGGCCTCGATGCGCTCGAGGTACTCCTGATACTCCGGCACGTCCATCCGCGACGGCATGAGCTGGGCGACGAACGTCACGTTCTCGATGAACTCCGGGTGCTCCTCGAGGAACTGGTCGAACGCCGTGAAGCCGCGCAGCACGTTCTTGGACAGGTCGGAGCGGTCGACGCGCAGGATGAGGTGGTCGCGGCGGCGGCGCTCGATCTCGCGCTCGAAGTTCCTCGTCCGATCGCTCTCGGCGACCTTGCGCGTCGCCTTGTAGTCGATCGGCAGCGGGTAGTGGCGCACCCACACCTCGCGCCCGTCGGGGGTGCACACGACGCCGCGCCCGAAGTCGACGGCGTAGTCCATGAGGTCGCGGCAGCACTGCAGGAAGTTCCAGCGGTACGAGCGCGTGTGGAAGCCGACGATGTCGTTGGCCAGCACACCGTCGTAGATCTCGTCGCGCACGCGCTTGGGCAGCACGCGCCAGGCGTCGGGCTGGGTCCACGGGATGTGGATGAAGTGATGCAGGAAGACGTCCGGGCGCGCCTCTCGGACGATCGCCGGCAGCGTGTAGAGGTGGTAGTCGTGGACCATCACGACCGGGTTCTCGTCGCCCTCGATCTGCTCGATGACCGCCTGCGCGAGGTCGTCGTTGACGGCCTTGTAGCCCTCGTCGAACGCGCGCACCTCGTTGTCGCGGATGTCCGGCGAGTTGGACAGGTCCCACAGGTAGTGCTGGATGAACCACAGCATCGGGTTGGCGACGACGTTGTAGAAGCGGTCGTAGGCCTCGGGGTCCGAGACGACGAGGCGGACGTGGAACTCGCCGCCCGGCGTGTCGACGACGAACGCGCGACCACCGCGCTCGCGTGACTTGCGCACGTCGCCCTCGGTCATCGCCGAGGCGATCCAGACCGCGTCGCGGTGCGTGGCCAGGCCGGTCAGCGCCGTCACCAGCCCGCCGGTGCCGCGCGTGAACGAGCCGTCGACGTCGAACGTCACCGGCCCGCGGTTGGAGACCAGGACCAGCGGCGCGGCGGCGCTCGACCCGTTGCCGCTCACGGCCGCCCCGCCGGGCCCGTCTGCTGCGGGCGCGAGCCGAGCCGCACCCGCACGTTGCGCGCCGTCCCGCCGCGGTACACGCGCAGCGTCACGACCTGACCGGGCCGGAAGTCCAGCAGCGCCACGCTGAGCGCCGCCTCGTTCTCGAGCTCGTCGCCGTTGACGGCCGTCACGATGTCGCCGCCGACCGTGACGTCGCGGGCCTGGAAGCGGCGCTCGTCGGTGCCGGCGCGCAGCCCTGCGTCGTCGGCCGGCCCGTCCGGCACGACCTCCTGGATCCACGCGCCCTCGGTCACCGGCAGCCGGAAGCGCCGCGCGAGCTGCGGGTAGATCCGCGTGGTCGCGACGCCGAGGTAGGCGTACTGCACCTCGCCATCCTCGCGCAGGGCGTCGAGTGTGCGCCGCACCATGTCGGCGGGCACCGCGTAGCCGACCCCCTCGCCGCCGCCCGAGGTCGTCTGGATCTGCGAGTTGATCCCCAGCACCTCGCCCGCCGCGTTGACGAGCGGTCCGCCGGAGTTGCCGCGGTTGATCGCCGCGTCGGTCTGGATCGCGCCCGCGATCTCGAAGCCCGTCAGCGACCGGATCGAGCGATCGGTGGCCGACACGACGCCGACCGACAGCGACTGCGGCTCGCCGAACGGCGAGCCGATCGCGGCCACCGGCGAGCCGACGCGCAGGTCGCGCGCGGTGCCCAGGCGCAGCGGGCGCAGCCGCAGCCCGGCCGGGTCGATCTTCAGCAGCGCGACGTCGGCGTTGGCGTCGTAGCCGACGATCCGCGCGGGAACCTGGTTTCCGTCGGCGAACGCGACGTAGACCTCCTTGGCCCGGCGGATCGCGCGTCCCTCACCCTCGGTCACGACGTGGGCGTTCGTCGCGATCTCGCCGCGCTCGTTGACCACGAACCCCGAGCCGAGCCCCGACTGGCCGCTGCCGCTCAGGTCGGTCTGCCCGGGCAGCACGCTGAACACCGTCACGACGCCGGGTGCGTCGCGCTCGTAGATGCGGGCCGGATCGAAGGCGTCGTCGCCGCCCGCGCCGCGCACGACCTCGACGGTCGTCGTGCGATCGACGCTCGTGGCCGGGGCGTCGCCGTCGGCCTCTCGCGCCGTGCCCTCGTCGTCGTCTCCGCCGCCGCAGCCCGCGACGACGAGCGTCAAGAGCGCGGCGAGCACGAGCGGCCACCACGCCCTCACGCCGGCAGCTCCAGCGAGAACGTCGTGTGGCCCGGCGCCGCGTCGACCTCCAGCGAGCCCTGCATCCGCTCGGCGAGCTCGCGCGCGATCGCCAGCCCGAGCCCCGAGCCCTGCGCGTCGTCCGACGTGAAGAACGGCTCGAAGACGCGCTCGGCGGCGGCATGGCTGATGCCGGGGCCGTCGTCGCTGACGGCCAGCCGGACCGCTCCGTTGTCGCGCACGGCGGACACCACGACCCCTGTACCCACAGGGGTGTGGGTCAGCGCATTGTCGATGAGGATGCGCAGGACCTGGGCCACCCGCTCAGGGTCGCAGACCGCCTCGATGCGCTCGTCGCGCAGCCGGACGGCGAGCGTCGAATCGTGCTTGTCCAGCGCGGGCGCGAACTCCGCGCTGACCGCGCGCGTGAGCGCGCCGACGTCGGTCGGCTCCGGGCGCAGCTCGAGCGAGCCGGCCTCCAGGCGCGAGAGGTCCAGCAGGTCGGTGGCGAGCTTGCCGAGGCGCGCGACCTGCTCGCGCACCGTGGCGACGAACTGGCGGCGCGTCTCCTCGTCGAGGTCTTCGTCCTCCATGAGCTCGAGGAAGCCGCCGATCGAGAAGATCGGCGTGCGCAGCTCGTGCGAGGCCGTCGCGATGAAGCTCCGGCGGGCGCTCTCCAGCCGTGCGAGCTGATGCTGCATGTCGTCGAGCGCGTGCGCGAGCTGGCCGAGCTCGTCGTTCTTGGCGGTCGGGAAGACCGCCGTGAAGTCGCCGCCGGCCACCTGCCCGGCGCCGCGCTCGAGGGCCCGCACGCGGCGCGCCAGCGAGCGCGAGACGAGAAAGCCGCCGAGCAGCGCGAGCAGCAGCCCGATCCCGCCCGCGATGAGGATCTCGCGCCGGATGAGCGTGACGTTGCCCTGCACGTCGGCCATCGGCGCCGAGAACAGCGCGACGCGGCTGACCGTCCCGTCGTCGCGGATCGGCACCGCCACCTGGCCGACCTCGCCGGCGCGCGACGCGCCCAGGCCGCGCGCCACGCGCCCGCGCCGGGCCGCGACCTCGGCGACGTCGAGGTCGAGGTCGGTGATGCGGTTGTCGGTGTAGGAGTCCGAGAAGATCGCCAGCTCGAGGCCCTCGGTGCCGTCGATGACCAGCAGCAGCGTCACGCGCGCGTTCGTGCGGTCGCTGACGCTCGAGACGCGGGTGTCGATCGCGTTGTCGTTGCCGTCCCGGCGCAGCAGGTCGGCGATCTGCGGCGTGAAGGCGCGCGCGGTCTCGGTCAGCGCGCGCAGCTTCTGGTCGCGCAGCGAGGACTCCAGCTGCGGCGTGACGTAGAACAGCACCGCGAGCAGCGCGACGAGCGTGACCGAGACCGACAGGATCGTCAGCTGCGCGCGCAGCGAGCGCGGCCGGGTGAGACCCATCGCCGGTCTCACCGCTCGCCGTCGTCGCGGAAGCGGTAGCCGACGCCGCGCACCGTGAACAGGTACTCGGGCTTCTTGGCGTCGAGCTCGAGCTTCTCGCGCAGGTGTCGGATGTGGACGTCGATCGTGCGCGGGTCGCGATAGGCGGCGTCGCCCCAGATCCGCGTCAGCAGCATCTCGCGGGTGAAGACGCGGCCCGGCGCGGTCGCCAGCGCGGCGAGGATCTCGAACTCGACGAACGTCGTCTGGACCGCCTCGCCGCGCACGGCGACGGCGCGCTTGTCGAAGTCGATCCGCAGGCCGGCCACCTCGAGCGGCCCGTTGCGCCCGTCACCGGCTGCCGACGGGTCGTGCGGCTGCATCTCGGCGCGTCGCAGCGCGGCCTTCACGCGGCTGCGGAACTCGCGCATCGAGAACGGCTTGGTGATGTAGTCGTCGGCGCCGATCTCCAGGCCGACGACCTTGTCGATCTCCTCGGCGCGCGCCGTCAGCATGATGATCGGCACCGTGCTGCGGGCGCGGATGCGGCGGCACACCTCCAGCCCGTCGAGCTTGGGCAGCATGAGGTCCAGCACGACGAGGTCGTAGGTGCCTTCGGAGAAGCGGGCCAGCGCCGCCCGGCCGTCGGTCGCCTGCACGACGTCGTAGCCGTCCTTGCGCAGTGGATAGGAGAGCAGCGTCTGGATTGCGTGCTCGTCGTCGACGAGAAGGATGCGAGGAGCACGATCCACCATCCCCAATAGTGTGACAACGCTGATGATCGACCCGCGCATCTACCGCGCCGCGCTCATCCCGGTGCTGTTCGCGTTCGTGCTGCTGGCGTTCTCGCTGGAGAACCGGCCGCAGCCGCTGCGCACCGCGCTGGCGCCCGACGCGTTCCAGGGCAAGCGCGCGTTTGATCGCGCGTACGGCGACGGCGGCGCCGTGCGCGGGCTCTCCGAGCGCTTCCCCGACCGCCGGCCGGGCTCGGCCGACGACAACCGCCTCGCCGCGGAGGTCGCGCGGCAGATGGGCCGGGCCCCCGGCTTCCGCGCGCGCACCGAGACGCACGAGGCCGAGACGATCGACGGGCGCCGCGCGCTGCGCACGGTCATCGCCGAGCGTCCGGGCACGATCGACGAGCGCGTCGTCGTCGTCGCGCACCGCGACGCGGCGGGGACCCGCGCCGAGGCCGAGCTGTCGGGCACCGCCGCGCTGCTCGAGCTCGCGCGCGTCCTCGGCGCCCCGCGCCAGACCCGGCGCACGATCACGCTCGTCTCGACGAGCGGCGGCAGCGGCGGCGCCGCCGGCGCGGCGCGCCTGACCGAGGAGCTGACCGGACCGGTCGGCGCCGTGCTCGTGCTCGGCGACCTCGCCTCGCGCAACGTGCGCGCGCCGCTCGTGACCGCCTGGTCCAACGGCTTCGGCGCCACGCCCCAGCGCCTGCGCGCGACGGTGCAGGAGGCGGTGAAGGTCGAGACCGGATCGGGGGCCGGCGCGCCGCGCGCACTGAGCCAGTTCGCCCGCTACGCGATGCCGGTGACGTTCGGCGAGCAGGGGCCGCTGCTGGCCGGCGGCCTGCCCGCCGTCCTGCTGTCGATCGGCGGCGACCGCCCGCCGACCGCCGACGCGCCGATCTCGCGCGCGCGGCTGCAGGCCTACGGCCGCGCCGCGCTGCGCACCGTGACCGTGCTCGACGCGGCCCCCGCGGCGCGACCGATCGTCGAGCAGGTCTCCGAGCGCGACCTGCTGACGAGCCGCAAGATCGTGCCGCTCTGGGCGGTGCGGCTGTTCACCGGCGCGCTGCTGCTGACGGTGCTCATCACCGCCGTCGACGCGTTCGCCGCGCTGCTGCGCAAGCGCCAGCGCGCGCGCATCAGCGTCCACCTGCGCTGGACGCTCGCCAACGCGCTGCCGTTCGTGCTCACGGCGCTCTTTGCGATCGCGCTCGCCGCCGTCGGTCTGCTCGGCCCGGTGCCCGACGCGCCGGTCCCGCCGCAGGCGCTGCCCGCGCGCGCCGCCGGCCTGCTGGCGATCGTCCTCGTGTTCGCGCTCGGCTGGGCGTGGCTGCGACCCGCGGTGCTGCGCGTGCTGCGCGCCGCCGAGGCGGTGCGCAGCGAGCAGGCCGCAGGCGTCATCATCGTGCTCGTCGCGGCCGCGGTCGCGTGTGTCATGTGGATCTCCAACCCCTACGCCGCCGCCCTGCTCATCCCCGCCCTGCACATCTGGCTCTTCGCGCTGGCACCGGACCTGCGCATTCCGCGCGCGGCGCGGTTGCTGCTCGCCGCGCTGGGCCTGCTGCCGATCGCGCTCGTCGGGCTCGCGCTCGCGCGCTCGCTGGGGCTCGGCGCCGTCGACGCCGCGTGGGAGCTGCTGCTGCTGGCTGCCGGCGGCCACATCTCGCCGGTCAGCCTGCTGCTTTGGAGCCTTGTCGCGGGCTGCGGCGTGAGCGCGCTGCTCGTCGCGGCCGCCGGTGAGGCGCCGGCCGCCGCCGGCGACGTGCCGATCACCGTGCGCGGTCCGCGCAGCTATGCCGGGCCCGGTTCGCTGGGCGGCACCGAGTCGGCGCTGCGCCGATGACGTCGACCCGGCGCGCGTTGCGCAGCCTCTCGACGGTGCTGATCATCTCCGGCGTGCTCATGCTCGCCGACGCCGGGCTGACGCTCGTCTGGCAGGAGCCGCTCTCCGCGGTCTACGCCAGCGTCGTGCAGGACGGGCTGGGCGACGACCTGCGCAAGCTCGAGACGGCGCAGGCCGACGCGCTGGACCTGGCGGCGCTGCGCAAGCTCGCCAGCGAGAAGCGCCGGATGGCGTTTCTCGCGCGCCGGCTGCGCGCCGATCTGGACCCGGGCGACGCGGCCGGCCGGATCAAGATCGAGCGGATCAAGCTCGACAAGGTCATCGTCCATGGCAGCGACCCCGACTCGCTGCGCAAGGCCCCGGGGATCTACGACGACGTGCCGTTCCCCGGCATGCCGGGCACGACCGCGATCGCCGGGCACCGGACGACCTACGGGGCGCCGTTTCGCAAGGTCGACAAGATCCGGCGCGGCGACGACATCGTCCTCGAGATGCCGTACGGCACGTTCACCTACGAGGTCGAGAAGACGCAGATCGTCAAGCCCACGGCGCTGGAGGTGATCCGCCGCGTGAGCTACGACCGCCTCGTGCTCTCGGCCTGCCACCCGCTCTACAGCGCCGCGAAGCGGATCATCGTGTTCGCTCGCCTCGTCGGCGCCCAGGCGCGCGGCGCCGCACGGCTCTGACGAGCGCGCGCGCAGCCGGCGGGGTCGGTCATCGTGATGTGCGCTCGTCCGTCACGCGGTCAGGAAGCCCATCGCTGGTCTCGGCGAGCGGGTTGGCGGCGGGCGTGCCGGCGTGGCGGGCGCTTCGCGCGCGGCGTCTGATTCGGTGGCGGGCCGCTGAACGGCATCACTGAGGGTGTGGGTCTGTGCGGTTGCGGGCCGCCGGGCAAGGGCCCGCGTCGCTGCGGGGGTGAGTCGGATCATCGCGGCCCCGCGCGAGTTATCCGACACACCCCGCCCCACGCGGGCGGTTGTGACGCGCCCGGTCCGATATCCGTACTCGGCGCGCCATGACCACGCCAAACCCGGCGCGCACGCCGCCGCCGGACAAGCTCTCACCGTCAGAGATGCAGTTCGGCGGCAGCGACGACAACTGAGCGCGACAGCGCGCAGGTCGTTCCACACGCGGCGCGCAACACTTGCGGAGCCGATGGACGCGCCTCTCAAGCACGACGCCGATGCGCTCGATACCCCCGCTGGGATGCGATTGCAAGAACTCAAGCTGTGCGTACAGCGCGCGGACTACGTCATCGACCCCGCGCTCGTCGCGGCGGCCATGCTGCGTCACGCGGTCAGTCAGAGGCGGTGCTGGAACCCGCGCGTCGTCTGCGCCATGCCGTCCGCCAGCAGCCTGACCTCGGGCGGGCCGTCGCCGACGGTGCCGATCCAGGTCAGCGGCGCGGCCGACTGCGCGGCGGCGCGGTCCGCGGGCGCGACGCACACGAGCAGCTCGTAGTCCTCGCCCGCGGCGGCGCCGAGCTCCCAGCCCGGCCGGCCGAGCTGGCGCGCGACATCGGCCACGCCGGCGGCCAGCGGCAGCGCGTCGAGGTCAATCTCCAGCGTGACGCCGCTGGCGCGCGCGACGTGGCCGGCATCGGAAGCCAGGCCGTCGGACAGGTCGATCATGGCGTGCGCGCCGGCGCGAGCCAGCGCGCGACCCTCCTTCAGGCGCGGCTGCGGGCGGCGGTGGCGCTCGGCCAGCGCGTCCGGCCCGCTCGCCCGGCCCTCGACGATCTCCAGGCCCGCGCCCGAGGCGCCCAGCGTACCGGTCACGCCGACGAGGTCGCCCGGCCGCGCGCCCGAGCGTCGCACGAGCTGCGCCGGCTCGTCGGCCCAGCCGACGACCGTGATCGCGAGCGTCAGCACGGGCGCCGCGGTGACGTCGCCGCCGATCAGCGCGACGCCGCAGCGCTCGGCCAGCGCGGCCATCGCATCGCCGAGCGCGAGCGCGTCGGATCGTGCGAAGCCGGCCGGCACGCCGAGCACGACGTAGGCCTCGCCGGGGTCGGCGCCCATCGCGGCGAGGTCCGACAGCGCGCCGGCCAGCGCGCGGTGGCCGGCGTCGGCGGCGCTGGCGGTCTTGCCGAGGCGGAAGTGCACGCCGTCGACCATCGCGTCGGCCGAGGTGACCGACAGCGCGCGTGCGCGCACGACGGCAGCGTCGTCCCCGGACCCCACGAGCACGCGCTCCGGGGGAGGCGCGAAGCGCTCCCGCAGGGCGGCGATGAGGTCGAACTCCTGCGTCCGCGAGCCCTCTAGCGGTGGCGGTAGACGATGCGTGCGCGGTCGAGGTCGTACGGCGACAACTCGACGCGCACCCGATCTCCCGGGAGGATGCGGATCCGGAAGCGGCGCATCTTGCCCGCCACGTGCCCGAGCACCATGTGATCGTTGTCGAGCTTCACGCGGAACATCGCGTTGGGCAGAGCCTCGACGACCTCGCCCTCGAACTCGACTTTTTCCTCTTTGGCCATACGCGCCGCTACGGTAGCGCACCCACGACGGGGATCGGGACCTACGGCTGGGGCACGGCCGCGCCGTTGTCGTTCGGCGTCGCCTGCCCCTCACCCGACGGCGCCGGGCCCGGATCCTCGACCTCCGGCTGCGCCGGCGGCGGGTTGGGAACGTAGGCGCCGGGGTCGTAGCCGTTGCCGCCGGTCTGCGGGGTGCCGGGGCGCGGCTTGATCTGACGCTGGTTGGCGCGCTGGCGCGCGAGCGCCTCGTTGAGCTCGCGCTGCGCCGCGTCGAGCTGGTCCTGCGTCACCGGGACGATCGGCACCCGCTCGCCCTGACCGGGCTGCTGACCGTTGCGTCCCTTGAAGCGCTTGGACTCGAACTTCTCCTTCGGTGCCTTGAACTTGCCGCAGAACTTGCCGGCGGCGGCCTTCATGTACCGGCCCCAGATCTCGGCCGGGAACGTGCCGCCGTCGACGTTGGCGCCGTGGAAGAGCGGGCCCATCGGGACGCGGCCCTGCGGGAAGCCGACCCATGTCGACGTCGCCAGGCGCGGCGAGAAGCCGACGAACCAGGCGTCGGAGTTCTTGTCGGTCGTGCCGGTCTTGCCGCCGACGGGGCAGCCGGTCTTCGCACGACCACCCGTGCCGGGCCGGCTGATGTTCATCTCGAGGATCTTCACGATCTCGTACATCGCCGCCGCACCGAAGACCTTCTTGCGGACGGGCTTGGAGAGGTCGTCGGTCTTGCCGCCGGGGAAGCGCACCTCGGTGATCGCCTTCGGGGTGTTGCGATAGCCGCCGTTGACGATCGTCGCGTAGGCGTTGGCCATCTCCAGCGGCGAGCAGCACTTCTCGAGGCCGCCCAGCGTCTCGGACGGGTAGCCGTCGAGCTTGGACGTGATGCCGAGGTCCTTGGCCGCCTTGGCGACCTTCTTCGGGCCGAGCGCCAGCGCGAGGCGGATGTAGACGCCGTTGTCGGAGGACAGGGTGCCCGAGATGAGGTTCTTCGAGCCACCCGAGCACTTGCCGCCGTAGCAGTTGATCAGCGGGCTGCCGTACTGCGGCCCGAGCTGCAGCGGCGCGGACTGAAAGCTCGTCGACGCGGGGTTCAGGCCGTCGCGCACGGCGGCGGCCAGCGCCATGATCTTGAACGCCGAGCCCGGCTGGCGCTTGCCGTCGGCCGCGAGGTTGAACTGCGAGTTGGTGTACTTGGCCGACGAGGCCATCGCGCGGATGTAGCCGTTGCGGGGGTCGATGCTGACGATCGCCGACGATGGCGCGCCGTCGAAGCTCAGGCTCTTGGCGATCGACTCGCGCGCCTTGCGCTGCAGGCCGAGGTCGATCGTCGTGCGGATGCGCAGGCCACCGCCGCGCACGTCGCGCTGGCCGTACTTCTTGATCAGCTCGTCGGTGACGTAGTCGAAGAAGAAGCTCTCGCGCTTCTGCCGGAAGAACGTGTTGCGGTGCAGCTCCAGCGGCTCGGCGATCGCGGCCTGGGCGTCGCTGTCGGAGATGTAGCCGAGGTCGGCCATCTTGCGCAGCACCTCGTTGCGGCGCGCCGTCGCCGCGCCGGGCGACTTGAACGGGTTGTACTCGCTGGGCGCCTGCGGCAGGCCGGCCAGCAGCGCGGACTCCGACAGCGTGAGGTCCCTGGCGCGCTTGTTGAAGTAGGCGCGCGCCGCGGCCTGGATGCCGATCGCCTCCTTGCCGTCGTTGGTCCCGTAGGGCACGGAGTTGAGGTACTTGGTGAGGATCCACTTCTTGCCCTCGCGGCCGGGGTGCGCGTTCTCGAGCTCCTCGGCCAGCTTGGCCTCGCGCACCTTGCGCTTCAGGGAGCGATCGCGGTCACCCGTGTAGAGCGTGCGGATGAGCTGCATCGTCAGCGTCGACCCGCCCTGGATCGTCTTGCCGGAGTTGGCGTTCTTGAACGCGGCCCGGACGATCCCCTCGAAGTCGACGCCGCGATGGCGATAGAAGCGCTGGTCCTCGATCGCGACCGTCGCGTCGCGGACGTCCTGCGGCATCTGATCGCTGCGGATCGGATCGCTGAGGATGTCGTTGGAGATCTTGCCGAGCTCGGTCTTGCCGTCGGAGGCGAAGACCGTCGAGTAGCGCCCCGGCGCCTGCGGCTTGAGCGCGTCCAGGTCGGGGGCCGAGTTGGCGATCCCGACGACGTAGCCGACGGCGCTGAGCGCGCCGATGATCGTCGCGGCCACCAGGACGGAGACCGTGATGATGATGACGCGCGCGGCCCCGCCTCTGCGGCGGCGTCGACGCTGGCGTTCGCGGCGAGCGGACATCGGATCGTGGGTCGCGTGCGCCGAGGATGCAGGCGGCAGCGCGGGGGTCGATTCTAGTGGACGGGGTCTTCGGGCTCGTCACGCCCCGTCCCTGCCGGTGCACGGCCCTTGCCAAGATGGCCGGATGCTGCCGCGTGTCGTGCCCGACCGGTCCGTGCGCTCCGCCCGGTCGGTCCGCGCGACCGTGGCCGCCGACGCCGCGCTGGCCGACGCCTGGCGGGCGCTGTGGGTCTCGCGCCTGCTCGTGTGGGCGTCGGCGATCGCCGCCGTCCTGATCTTCGGCCTGTCCGACCGCGCCGGCGACTTCGATCCCGCCGGGCTGACGGTGCCGTTCGGCGCCACGGGCGACGTGCTCGCCGCGCCGCTCGGGCGCTGGGACTCGGTCTGGTTTCTGGCGATCGCGCAGGACGGCTACGACGACGGCGCTCGCACCGCGTTCTTTCCGCTCTATCCGCTGCTCGTGCGGATCGCCGGCGCGCCGTTCGGGTCCGGGCTGATCGGCGGCGCGCTGCTGTCGACGGCCCTGCTCGGCGCCGCGCTCGTGCTCCTGCACCGGCTCGTCGCGCTCGACCACGACCGCGCCGTCGCCCGCAACGCCGTGCTCGTCACGGCGCTCTTTCCGATGTCGTTCTTCTTCTCCGCCGTCTACAGCGAGTCGCTGTTTCTCAGCGTGTCGATCGGCGCGCTGTACGCCGCGCGGCGCGAGCGCTGGGCCTGGGCCGGCCTGCTCGGCCTGCTCGCCGCGACGACCCGCAGCGCCGGCGTGCTGCTGCTGGTGCCGCTGGCGATGATCTACCTCTGGGACGTCGGGCGGCCGAGCCTGCGCGCGCGCCGCCCGCTGCGCCCGGACGTCCTCTGGCTGGCGCTCGTGCCCGTCGGTCTCGGGCTGTACTGCGCGCTGCTGGCCCTCGACGGCCACGACGCGCTGGCGCCGTTTCGCGCCCAGGAGGTGTGGTTTCGTTCGTTCGCGGGGCCGTTCGTCGGCGCCTGGGACGGGCTCGTGGCGGCGTGGCAGGGCGCCCGCCAGTTGCTCTCGGGCTCGCGCGAGCCGATCCTCTTCACCGCGTGGGGGGGAGACCCGTTTCTCGGCGCGCGCCACAACATCGAGCTGTTCGCGTGGCTCGTGCTGGCGCTCGTGGCCACGACGGGCGTGCTGCGGCGGTTGCCGGCCGCGTACGGCGCGTACGTCGTCGCGGCGCTCGCGCTGCCGCTGTCCTATCCGGTCGCCCCGCAGCCGCTCATGTCGCTGCCGCGCTTCGTCGCCGTGCTCTTTCCGCTCGCGATCTGGCTCAGCCTGTGGATGACCGGCCGCGCGCTGCGTGAGCGCCTCGTGCTCGCCGCCTTCGCCGTCGCGCTGGCCGTGTACTCCGGGATCTTCGCGACCTGGCACTGGGTGGCGTAGGGCGTTGGCCCGCGGCCGCGTGATCACGCTCGACGCGCTGGGCACGCTCGTCGCGCTCGACGATCCCGTGCCGCGCCTGGTCGCCGGCCTGGCCGACCGCGGCGCGGTCGTGGCCGAGGCGCAGGCCGCGGCCGCGCTGGCCGAGGAGATCGCCTTCTACCGCGCCGGCCTCGACGCGGCGGTCGACGCCGTCACGCTGGCGCGGCTGCGGGCGCGCTGCGCCGCGGTGCTGCGCGCCGGCCTGGAGCGCGCGGGCGCCGACGTGGGCGCCGTCGGCGAGGACGCGATGGTCGAGGCGCTGCTCGGCGCGCTGCGCTTCACGCCGTACCCCGACGTCCCGGATGCGCTGGCCGACCTGCGCGCCGCCGGGCACCGGCTCGTCGTCGTCTCGGACTGGGATGTGTCGCTGCACGACATGCTGCGCACGACCGGCCTCGGCGTCCTCGTCGACGCGGCGATCAGCTCGGCCGAGGCCGGCGTCCGCAAGCCCGATCCGGCGATCTTCCGTCGCGCGCTCGCGCTGGCCGGCGCGCCGGGCGGCGCCGGCCGCGCGCCGCTGCACGCCGGCGACTCGCTCGAGCTCGACGTCGCGGGGGCGCGGGCGGCCGGCCTGGAGGCGGTGCTGATCGCCCGCGAGGGCGTCCCGGCGGGGGTCCCCGGTGACGTCGCCGTGCTCGGCTCGCTGAACGGGCTGGCCGCCCTCGCGGCGTAACCTGAGGCGACGGTGTCCAACGTCCCGCCCCAGTTCCAGCCCGACCTGCCGGCGCCCTTGCCGTCGCCGGACCCGGACCCGGACGCCGCCGCGGCGCAGCTCGAGCCGCACGAGCAGTCCGGTCGCGATCGCTGGCCGGCGTGGCTGTCGGTCGCGGGCCTGCTCGCCGGCTACGGCACGACGATCGTGCTCGGTCTGGTCGTGCTCGTTTTCGCAAGCGCCTTCGGCGCGTCGACGCAGGACCCGCCGCCCGGCGTCAACATCGGCCTGACGGTCGTCCAGAACCTCGCGCTCGTGGGCGCGGCGTACTTCTTCGCGATGCTCGGCGGGCGGCCCACCGCCGCGGACTTCGGCCTGCGCCCGGCGCGCCTGTGGCGCAGCGTGCGCCTGCTCGTCGCGATCTGGGTCGGGTTCTACGTCGTCAGCGCGATCTGGGCGGTCGCGCTCGACCTCGAGGAGCAGCAGACGCTGCCCGACGAGCTCGGCGCCGACGGCTCGCTGTTCAACGCGCTCGTGGTGATCGGGCTCGTCACGGTGATCGCGCCGCTCGGCGAGGAGCTGTTCTTCCGCGGCTTCTTCTACGGCGCGCTGCGCAACTGGCGCGGTCCGGCGCTCGCCGCGATCCTCAGCGGCGCCGTCTTCGGGGGCGTCCACCTCGGCTCCTCGCCGATCGGCTACCTCGTGCCGCTCGCGTTCTTCGGCATCGGCCTGTGCCTGCTGTACGAGTGGACCGGCTCGCTGTATCCGCCGATCGCGCTGCACGCGCTGAACAACTCGATCGCCCTCGGCGCCAACCAGAAGTACGGCGTCGGGGTCATCCTCGCGATGATGGTCGCCTCGACGGTCGTCTCGCTGCTGTGCGCGCGGCTGCTGGCGCGCCTGATCGGCCAGCGCCGCCAGGGGCCGCCGGCAAGCGCCGCCGCGCACCAGCCGGTGTGAGCGGTTCCCTCCGCCGTCGGCGCCTGGCATAGTGGCCGCGATGCGCCGCCCCCTCGTCCTGCTGATCTTCCTGCTGACGGCGCTCGCGCCGGCGGCCGCCCACGCGCAGTCGCCGGTCACGCCGCCCGCGACGAGCCCGCCGCCGCCGGTCGAGGCGCAGCTGACGCTGAAGGTGGAGCGCGTCGGCGGGGCGCGCGCCACCGCGCTGACCGGTTCCAGCGTGCTGGTGCGCGGGACGACGACCGCGTTCGCGGCCGGCCAGACCGTCATCGTGCGCTTCTACGAGCGCGGCCGCAAGCGCGGCGCGCGGCGCGTCACGCTCGGCCCGGGACCCGCGGGAACCGGCGCCTTCGTGCTCTCCTACCGGCCCGCCTCACCCGGGCCGCTCAGCATCCGCGCCTTCCACGACCCGACGCCGCAGCTGGGCGGGCTGGCCGCGCGCGCGACGACGATCGACGTGCTGCCGCGGCGCGTGGCGCCGCGCAGCGGGCGCGCCTCGATCCGCGCGCTGCAGCGTCGTCTCAAGCGCTTGGGCTACGTCACCGGCCGGTCCGGCGCCTTCGACGGGCGCACGGCGCGCGCCGTGCTCGCCTTTCGCAAGGTGACCGGCATGGCGCGCACGACGAACGCCTCGGTCGCGGTCATGCGCGCGCTGGCCCGCGGCAAGGGCACGTTCAAGGTCCGCTTCCCGCAGCACGGCCGCCACATCGAGGGCGACCTCTCACGGCAGGTGCTCGCGCTCATCGACAAGGGCCGGGCGGTGCGGATCTACCACACGTCCTCGGGCGCGCCCGCCACGCCGACGATCCTCGGCTCGTTCCGGGTCTACCTCAAGACGCCCGGCACGAACGGCAAGGGGATGGTCGACTCGGCGTACTTCATCCGCGGCTACGCGACCCACGGCTACCCGTCGGTGCCGATCTACCCGGCCAGCCACGGCTGCTTCCGCCTGCCGATCCCGGACGCGCGCACGGTGTTCAACTGGATCAAGATCGGCACGCCCGTCGACGTGTACCGCTGATCAGGCTGAGGCGTACTACGCCGTGCGGCGGCGCACGGGGCGCGGGTGCGGCCCGCCGCGCGCCGTCATCCAGCGCGCGAGGTAGCCGAGGCCGAAGCCGTAGACGAGCAGCCCGAGCAGGGCGGGAACGCCGCGCCGCGCCCAGCGGCTGGTCTCGTTGGCGGTGATGCCGGCGAACGGCGAGAGCAGCATGTCGTTGACGTCGTCGATGGCCTCGCGCGGCTGGCCGTGACGGCGCTCGCGCTCGCGCTCGCCGGCCGGCGAGGGGTTCGCGGCGGTGAAGCCGGCCACGCGGTGCTCGGACTGCTCGGAGGCACGGCCGATGTCCTCCAGCGCGAAGAGCGTGAAGCCGATCGCGATGACCAGGCTGAGGGCGATGGCCAGGTAACGAAGTGGACGCTCGAGCACACCTCTAAGGTACGCGAGCGATGAACGCCCATGGACGTTTGATCGAGGCGCTGCGCGAGCACGCGCTAGTACTCGGCGAGGTCACGCTCACGAGCGGTCTGAAGGCGCAGTACTACGTCGACGCCAAGCGCGCGATCCTGCTGCCGGACGGCTTTGCGGCGCTCGCTGAGCTGCTCGCCGAGCGTGCGCGCGCGTGGGACGCCACCGCGGTCGGCGGGATGACGATGGGCGCCGACGCCGTGACGTGCGCGGCGCTCGCGGGCGGCGCCGACGTCAAGGGCTTCTTCGTGCGCAAGGAGGCCAAGGCGCACGGCCTGTCGCGCCGCATCGAGGGGCCGCTGCTCTCCGCGCAGGACCGCTGCCTCGTCGTCGAGGACGTCGTCAGCACCGGCGGCTCGACGATAGCGGCGATCGAGGCGCTGCAGCAGGCCGGCCACGAGATCTGCGGCGTCGTCAGCGTGCTCGACCGGCTGGCCGGCGGCGGCGAGCGGATCGCGGACGCCGCCGGGGCGCCCTACGCCGCGCTCGTCACGATCGACGACATCTACCCGGACCGTCCCGACCGCGGCTAGCGCCGTGTGTCGGTCACCGCGTCGAGGTCGACGCGGACGACGAGCAGCTCCGTGCCCATCGCTCGCACGCCCGCCGCGTTGAGCCGCGAGAGCGTGCGCAGGCGGGCGCGCGGGTCGTCGCCGTCGACGACGTGCGCCGTGCCGGTGCGCCAGCCGCGCCGCAGGCGGATCCGCACGCGCGGGTCGGCCTCGATGTTGCGCACGTAGGCCGCCCGGCGACCCATCTCGGCGACGATCCAGAACGTGTCGGTGCCCGGCTCGAGGCCGTTGGAGACGGGCGTAGTGCGCGGCTCGCCGCTCCTGCGGCCGGTGGTCTCCAGCAGCACCACGCCCGGCGCCAGGCCGTGGGCCGCCAGCGCGCGGACCGGCGGGTTGAGCAGCCGGACCTGCAGCCGGGTGACGAGCTTGCGCTTGCGGACCATCCGCGGGCGAGTCTCGCAGCCGAGCAGGCTGCGATCGCGCCGGGTCTGGGCACGTGAACCCGTGTACGCCAGCGCTCACGGCGATGCACCGAAAACCGGCCTTGTGTCACTTGACACAGCTGAAAGCCTCCCGGGCAAGAGCAGGTCGATGCCCCAGGGGAGGCGCCAACCGTGTCCAGGTTCTCATTCGCGACCGTTTCGATGCTCGCGACGCTGCTGGTCGGCAGCGCCGCGGCCAACGCCGCGCCGCAGGCGCCGAGCCCGCAGCGCGATCGGTTCGACGTCTATACGGGCGTCGTCGACGCCGACCAGCTCGACGAGATCACGGCGCTCGGCATCGACCGCCACGAGATGAAGGTCGGTCGCGCCGGCGCCGCCAACGGCGCACGCCTGCGCGTCGAGACGATCCTCAGCGGCCGCCAGGCCCGGTCGCTGCGCCGCGAGGGCATCGAGCTCGCCCCGAAGACGGTCGGCGGCCAGACCGCGGCCCAGCGCGCGACGGCGCAGATCCAGGCGGGGCTGAACGTGTTTCGCCCGTACAGCGGGGCGGGCGGTCTGCGGGAGGAGTTCACGCAGGTCGCGAGCCAGAACCCGAAGATCACGAAGCTCGTCACCTACGGCAAGACCGTCCAGGGCCAGGACATCATCGCGCTGAAGGTCGCCAAGAACGCGCGCACGACACGCGACGGCAGCCGGCCCGCCGTGCTGTACCTCGGCGCGCAGCACGCCCGCGAGTGGATCACGCCGGAGATGATCCGCCGCCTCATGCACCACTTCGTCGACAACTACGCCGCCGACAGCACGATCCGCCGGCTCGTCGACGCCAACGAGCTGTGGTTCGTGCCGGTCGCCAACCCCGACGGCTACGACTGGACCTTCCAGGAGGACCAGCGCCTGTGGCGCAAGAACCTGCGCGACAACAACGGCGACGGCCAGATCACCGTCGGCGACGGCGTCGACCTCAACCGCAACTTCGCGACGAAGTGGGGCTACGACAACGAGGGCTCCTCGCCCGATCCCGCCAGCGACACCTACCGCGGGCCCTCGCCGAACTCCGAGCCCGAGACGAAGGGCCTGGACTCCCTCGCGCGGCGCGTCGGCTTCGAGTTCCTCGTCAACTACCACTCGGCGGCGGAGCTGCTGCTGTACGGCACCGGCTGGCAGGTGGCCACGCCGACGCCGGACGACGTCATCTACGAGGCGATGGCCGGCGACGACGCCAACCCCGCCGTGCCCGGCTACGACCCCGACATCTCGGCCGAGCTGTACACCACCAACGGCGACACCGACACGCACATGACCGCGCGGTACCGCACGCTCGGCTTCACGCCCGAGATGTCGACGTGCGAGGCCGCCGTGCAGTCCCGTCCCGACGACGAGTGGGACCTCGCGGACTGCGCGGGCCTCACCGGCTTTGAGTTCCCCGACGACGAGGCGCTCGTGCAGGCGGAGTTCGAGAAGAACATCCCGTTCGCGCTCTCGGTGGCGCAGTCGGCCAAGGACCCCGACGACCCCGTTTCGGTCGTCGGCCGCACCGCCGAGGACTTCCGCATCGACAGCTTCGACGTCTCCTACGGCGACCCGCAGAAGGTGGCGGTCATCGCCAAGCGGGCGCTCAAGGCCGTGACGATGCAGTACCGCGTCAACGGCGGCCGGACGCGCATCTCGAGCGCGCCGGAGTGGCAGGGCGGTGAGCGCTACGGCGACGAGAACGACGACTACTACGCCGAGCGGCGCGGCACCGTCCGCGGGGCCGGACCGGGCGACGAGGTCGAGGTCTGGTTCACCGGGCTGAACCTGCGCAGGGGCTTCGTGCGCAGCGAGCGCTTTACCTACACCGTGCAGAGCGACACGGGCGACGACGTGCTCGTGATCGCCAACGAGGACTACACCGGCGTCAACCCGACCTACCCGGCGGGCACGAGCGCGCCGAAGTACGTCGCCCAGCACGTGGCGGCGATCGAGGCGTCCGGCCGCGGGGCCGACGTCTGGGACGTCGACGCGCAGGGCGTGCCGCACGACCTCGGCGTCCTGAGCCACTACGACGCGATCGTCTGGTACCTCGGAGACAACCGGATCACGCAGGATCCCGCGGACGTGCTGACCTCGACGCCGTTCGGCAACCTGCCCGACCTCTCGGTCGCCGAGGAACAGCAGTACCTCACGCTGGCGGTGCGCGACTTCCTCAACGAGGGCGGCAAGCTCGTCCATGCCGGCGAGACCGCGCAGTACGAGGGCCGGCCCGGCATCAGCGACGCCGTCGGCGGCCTGTACTACGGGCTCAACGGCGACCCGACGGCCGAGTGCGTCGTCTCGTCCGTGCCCGGGTTCTTCGAGGACTGCCTGATCCTGGCCGACGACTTCCGCCAGTACTACCTCGGCGGGTACGTCCGGACGAGCATCGAGGGTCCGACGGGGGTTCGCGGCACCGACACCCCGCTCAGCGGCTTCGCGAGCCAGTTCGGCGGCCCGGTCGCGGAGGGCGACAACCCGCTCGACGAGGCCGGCTACTTCCAGCCGACGAGCGACGTCCTGCCGGTGGCGCAGTTCCCGCAGTTCGCCAGTCGCGGCGTCGCGGCCTACGACGGCGGCAACCGGCCGTTCGAGCCGGTCGAGGGCGAGCGCTTCGCGTACGCGTCGCACGCCGACAACGCGTACATGCGCCTGTCGAAGACCGTCGACCTGACGACGGCGACGAGCGCGCAGCTGCAGTTCGGGCTCTCGCTGAGCTCCGAGGAGGACTACGACCACTTCATCGTGGAGGCCCACACGGTCGGCCAGGACAACTGGACGACCCTGGCCGAGATCGGCGGCGCGACGTCCACCGACCGGCCGGCCGAGTGCGACGACCCCGGCTTCCTGCTGGCGATCCACCCGAACCTGCGCCACTACTTCAGCGGCCCGGGCTGTGCGAATGCCGGCACGAGCGGCACGTGGAACTCGATCACGGGGGCGACGGACGGCTGGCAGCAGGTGGCCTATGACCTGTCGGCCTTCAACGGCGGCGAGGTCGAGATCGTGCTGACGTACGTCAGCGATCCGTTCACCGGCGGCGTCGGCGCGTTCGTCGACGACACCCGGATCGTCGTCGACGGCGTCACGGACGCCGACGGCTTCGAGGGCACGACGAGCAGCTGGACGCCCGCTGCGCCGCCGGCCGGCAGCCCCGACATCGGCGCCAACTGGGTCATCGGCCCGCGGCTGCTGAACTTCTACGCGGCCACGGCGACGCGCGACACGCTGCTGCTGGGCTTCGGCTTCGAGCAGCTCGAGAGCGACGCCAAGCGCGCGGAGCTCATGAGCCGGGCGCTGAACGGGCTGCTCGGGGGCGGGCGAAGGTAGCACCGGAAGGATCGGCGGCCGCAACGTGGACGGTGATGACGCACCAGGTGCGATATCCGTACCCGGCGCGTCAGAACCCGCTGGTTCGAGACCGACTCGCTGTGGGCGCGCACCGTGTTCGCGCCGATCTCGCGCAGCGCGTCGGCCGGGGGGAGTTGCGGCGGCGCTGACGGCGTCCCGCGCCGTGCGCGACGAAAACTTTCCCCCGCTAGATGTAGCGTGCCTATAGCGTCTGCCCATGGATGTGTACGGGGGCTGGCGGGCGCGACGCTGCGTGCTGCTCGGATGCGTGCTGCTCGGCCTGCTGGGCGGCGCCGCGCCGGCGCGCGCGGCGTCGGCCCCGTCGCCCGATGCGGCGATCGACCAGCTGAACGCCTGGCGCTCGATGGTCGGCGTGCCGCCGGTCGCGCACGACGCGTCGCTCAGCCGCCAGTGCCGCAGCCACGCCTCCTACTACCGGCTCAACCCGACCGAGCGCGGGCACCGGGAGAAGCCGTCGCTGCCGGGCTACAGCGAGTCCGGCGATCGCGCGGCGCGCGCGAGCGTGCTCGCCTACGAGGAGGCGCCGACGGCCGGCGTCGCACCGTGGGAGCCGGCGCCCTACCACCGCCTCGCGCTGCTGGAGCCGCGCCTCGCCGCCAGCGGGTTCTGGAGCGAGTTCGGCCTGAGCTGCATGCAGGCGACGGCGCTCGACGCCACCCTGCGGACGCCGGCGCTGACGGCGTACACCTATCCGGTCCGAGGCCAGCGCGGCGTCGCGCCGAGCTTCGACTGCCGGGAGATCCCCAACCCCTGCGACGCCGTCCCCAACAACGACGGCCGCACACCGACCGGCTTCAACATCTCCGTCCAGTTCAACGGCCCGTGGGCGACGATCGCCGGCGTCGACGTCGACAGCGCCACGGTGGCGGCCGCCGGGCGCCCCCCGGTCGATGTCATCGTGCAGACGCGCGAGCGCGTGCTGCGGGGCGGGATCGTGCTCATCCCGCGCCGCCCGCTGCGCTACGGCACGACCTACGTCGCGGCCGTCAGCGGCACGGTCGCCGGCCGGGCCGAGGACGGCACGGTCACGCCGCACCCCTTCGCGCTGTCGTGGGACTTCTCGACGCCGGGGGTCGACCCGGCCGCGTCGCTGCGGGTCACCGTCGAGCGGGTGACGCGCTCGCGCGTGCACGTGCGCCTGGACCTGCAGTCCGACGAGCCCCGCGAGGCGCGCATCAGCCTGCTGAAGCACAACATGGCGCTCGTGCGGGTGACGCGGCAGATCACCGGCCCGACGCAGCGGATCAGCATCGCCCGTCCGCGCCACCGGGTCACGCGGGTCGCCGTCCTGCTGCGCGGTGGCCCGAGGCATATCGGCGTAGCGGCGCGGCTGGCGACGGACATCAAGGCCGTCAGCAAGCCGTCGCGCGTGCTGACCGCGCGGGCGCGCGGCTGACCTCGCGCGCGCAGCCATGGATCAACTCCGACCGGCTTGCATCGGCGACCTCAAGTCGACTGCGGCTCGGTGCCCTCGTTGAGCAGTGCGAGGTAGCGATCGTCGACGTAGATCTTGCCGCGCTGGCGCCCCGTGACCCCCCGGAGGATGCCGGCCTCCTCGAGGCGACTGATGGCGGCGTAGACCGGAGGATCGGTCAGCACAAGAGAGCGAGCGGTAGCGGCGGGGCGGATGACCACATATCTCGCGGCGTGGTCGTGTACGCGGTGCGCTGTGGCTGCGCCCCGACCCATGCCGTGGATCTTCTGCCGGTCCGTCTCGATCATGTTCACGATCCGACGGATCGCCGAGATGCGGACGTCCGCGCCGGCGGCGGCCCTTTCGGCGCATGCCCCAGGCAGGAGTCGAACCTGCGGCCTACCGCTTAGGAGGCGGTCGCTCTGTCCACTGAGCTACTGGGGCGCGGCGCCGGACGCCACCGCGGAGGGTACCTCCGGCGCGCGCTCGGATGCGGCTGCCGGGCTGGCGTCGGAGTGCCGCGACGCGGCGGCCTCGGCGGCCGAGACGTTGAGCGGGAAGTGGCAGGCCGCGAGGTGGCCGCCGGAGTACTCGCTCAGCCGCGGCACCTCGGCGCGGCAGACGTCCTGCGCGCGCGGGCAGCGGGTGTGAAACACGCAGCCCGACGGCGGGTCGACCGGCGATGGCGGCTCGCCGCTGATGACGACGCGCTCGCGGGCGCGGTTCTCGCGCGGGTCCGGGATCGGGATCGCCGACAGCAGCGCCCGCGTGTACGGGTGGATCGGCTTGACGTAGAGCTCCTCGGCGGGCGAGAGCTCCATGATCCGGCCGAGGTACATCACCGCGATCCGGTCTGAGACGTGGCGCACGACCGACAGGTCGTGGGCGACGAAGAGGTAGGTCAGGCCGAAGTCGTCCTGCAGGTCGTCGAGCAGGTTGACGATCTGCGCCTGGATCGACACGTCCAGCGCGCTGACCGGCTCGTCGAGCACGATGAGCCTGGGCTCGAGCGCGAGCGCCCGGGCGATCCCGATGCGCTGGCGCTGGCCGCCCGAGAACTCGTGCGGAAAGCGGCTGAGGTGCTCGCGCTGCAGGCCGACGCGGTCCAGCAGCTCCGCCGAGCGGGCGGCGATCTTCGCCTTGTCGACGCCGTGCAGCGCCAGCGGCGCGCCGATGATCTGGCCGATCCGCTTGCGCGGGTTCAGCGACGCGAACGGGTCCTGGAAGACCATCTGCATCTCGCGCCGGACCGGCTTGAGCTTTGCCCGACCGGCCTTCGTGATGTCGGTGCCGCGAAACGTGATCGTCCCGGCAGTCGGGTCCAGGAGGCGCATGAGCGTGCGCGACAGCGTCGTCTTGCCGCAGCCCGACTCGCCGACGAGGCCGAGCGTCTCGCCCTCGCGCAGGTGCAGGGTCACGTCGTCGACGGCGTGCACGTGCGCGACCGCGCGATCGAACAGCAGCCCCTTCTTGATCGGGAAGTACTGCTTGAGGTGGTCGGCGGCCAGCAGCACGCTGGGCTCGGCGGCGGGGACCCCGGCGCCGTTGCCGCCGGTCGCGGTCGTGTCGGTCGCGGCGGTCATCCGGTCACCCCGCCGGCCTCGAGCCCGATCTGGTCGCCCATCTGGCGCAGCTTGGCCTTGCTCTCGGGCTCCATGACGCAGCGGTCCTCGTGGCCGGTCGCGCCGGGCGCCCGGGCCCGCAGCTCGGGCTTGACCAGGCACGCGTCGTGCGCGTGCGGGCAGCGCGGGCGGAAGTGGCAGCCCTGCGGCGGATGGATGAGCGACGGCGGCAGGCCGGTGATCGACGGCAGCCGGTCCGGCCGCGGGCGGTCGACGCGCGTGATCGAGCCCAGCAGCCCCCACGTGTACGGGTGCTGGGGGTTGTAGAAGATCTCGTCGACGGTGCCCTGCTCGACGATCCGGCCCGCGTACATGACGGCGATCCGGTCGGCGATGTCGGCAACGACGCCGAGGTCGTGGGTCACGAGGATGATGCCGGCGTTCGCCTCCGTCCGCAGACCTTTCAGCACCTGCAGGATCTGCGCCTGGATCGTGACGTCGAGGGCGGTCGTCGGCTCGTCGGCGATGAGCACCGCGGGGTCGCACGACAGCGCCATGGCGATCATCACGCGCTGGCGCATGCCGCCGGAGAACTCGTGCGGGTAGGAGTCGAAGCGCTCCCGCGCCCGCGGGATGCCGACCCGCTCGAGCTGGGCCACGACGAGGTCGCGCGCCTCGGCGTCGGACACGTCGCGGTGCGCCTGGATCTGCTCGACGATCTGCTTGCCGATGCGGTGCACCGGGTTCAGAGAGGTCATCGGGTCCTGGAAGATCATCGCGATCTCCTCGGCGCGGACCGCGCGCAGCTCGTCGGCGCTCGCCGTGACGAGATCGAGGTCGCGCAGCTTCGCCGTGCCGCCGAAGCGCGCGTTGGGCGAGCGCGTCAGTCCCATGAGCGTCATCGCGGTGACCGACTTGCCCGAGCCCGACTCGCCGACGACCGCCAGGACCTCGCCGGCGCACAGGTGGAAGGAGACCTCGTCGACCGCCTGCACGATCCCCTCCTCGGTCGCGAAGGACACGTGGAGGTTGTGCACGTCGAGCAGGCGCTCCTTGGCCGGGGGCGTCATGACAGGCGGATCCGCGGGTCCAGCGCGGCGTAGACGATGTCGACGAGCGTGTTGAGCAGCACGATGAAGAACGCGCCGAACATCGTCACGGCCAGCACCGGCGGGACGTCGAGCTGGCCGATCGACTCCGCGAAGTACTGGCCGACCCCCTGCAGGTCGAAGACGGTCTCGGTGAGGATCGCGCCGCCGCCGAGCACCGCGCCGAAGTCCAGGCCCCACAGCGTCACGATCGGAATCAGCGAGTTGCGCAGGACGTGGTGGATCATCACGCGCCGCTCGGTCAGCCCCTTCGCCCGCGCCGTGCGCACGTAGTCGTCGTTGATCGTGTCCAGCACGTTGGAGCGCAGCACGCGCGAGTAGACGCCGATGAACAGCGTCGCCAGCACCGTCCAGGGCAGGATCATGTGCTTGACCCACTCCCACAGCCCGGCCTCGCCGATCTCCGAGTAGCCGCCGTTGGGGAACAGCCCCGCCTTGAAGCCCAGGTAGTAGCTCGCCAGCGCGCCGAGCCAGAACACCGGCATCGAGACGCCGATGAGCGCGAGCACGGTGACGAGCGTGTCCGTCCAGCGCCCCGCGCGCATCGCCGTGTAGAGGCCCAGCGCGGTGCCCATGGCAAACCACAGCAACGCGGCGCCGATCGCCAGCGCGAACGTCCGCGGGATGCCGCGCTTGATCTCGTCGACGACGTTGGTCTGGTTGGCGTAGGAGATGAGGTCGCCGGTGGCGACCTTCTCCATCGTCGTCAGGTACTGCGTGTAGACCGGCTGGTCGAAGCCCCACTCCTTCTTGATCGCCTCGATCTGCGCGGGCGTGGAGTTCTTGCCCGCCATCCGGTCGGCGGGGTCGCCGTTGGGGATGACGTTGAAGATCAGGAAGGTCAGCACGGAGACCGCGAACATCACGATCACCATCCCGACGATCCGGCGGATGACGAAGCGGCCCACTAGCTGTGCTCCAGCCGGACCTTGGCGCGGGGGTCGAGCGCGTCGCGCACGCCGTCGCCGAAGATGTTCAGCGACAGGACCGTGAGCACGAGCATGAGGCCGGGCACGATCGTCAGGTGCGGCGAGGTCGCCAGCAGGGTGATGCCCTCCGCGAGCATCGTGCCCCACGACGGCTCGGGCGGCTGCACACCGGCGCCGAGGAACGACAGCGCCGCCTCGAGCAGGATCGAGTTGGCCACGAGCAGCGGAAAGAAGACGAGCAGCGTCGAGGCGAGGTTCGGCAGCAGCTCGCCGACCATGATCCGGATCGGCCCGGCGCCCTGCGCGCGTGCGGCCTCGACGAACTCCTTCTCGCGCAGCGACAGCACCTGGCCGCGGACCGGCCGCGCGAGGTAGACGACGCCGACGACCCCGATGATGAGCGTCGGGATCCATTTCGAGTCGCCCTGGATCTCCAGCGGGCCGATCTTCAGGCCGCCGAGCGCGAGCGCGACGCCGAGCGCGACGCCCAGCAGCAGGACGGGAAACGCCCACAGGACGTCGAGGCTGCGCGAGATGACCGCGTCCACCCACCCGCGGAAGTAGCCCGCCAGCGTCCCGAGCAGCACGGCCAGAAAGGTCGTGATCAGCGCGGCGGTGATGCCGATGAACAGCGAGTTGCGCGCCCCGTAGAGCAGGCGCACGGCGACGTCACGACCGTTCGTGTCGGCGCCGAAGAAGAATTTCTTCTGCCACGTCGGGTTGATCGGCACGCCGTCGAACGTGACGACCTGCTGCTGCTTGCCGTCCACGACGATCGTGTCCGACAGGTGGTTCTTGGCCGGCGTGGTGCCGGCGATGTCCGCGTACAGGGGCGCGGCCAGCGCCAGGCCGACGAGGACGATGAACAGCGCTCCGAAGGCCAGCGCCGCGCGATTGCGCCGCAGCCTGCGCAGCGCCAGCGCCCCGGGGCTGATCCCGGGGCCGGGCGCCGCCTCGATCTGTCCCCCGTCGACGACGGGGGACAGATCTGACGAGACGGATGAGTCGGCGATCGACATCGCGGTCAGGCCTCAGCTGGCCACGGTCACCGATCGCCGGGTTTCACGCACTACTTCAGGCAGAGCTGCGTGAAGTCGAGGTTGTACACGGGGTGCCACGAGGTGCAGTTCTCGAAGTCCACCCGGTCGGAGTAGAACACCGTGAGCTTGCGGTGGCCGTACGGGACGACGTGCGCGCCCTCGACGATCAGCCGGTCGGCGCGGGCGTAGTCATCGGCGACCTCGTCGATGTCCGCGTTCTTGTTGGCCTCGTCCAGGATCTGGTTGACCTCGGAGTTGTTGACGTTTCCGAAGTTCTGGTTGTTCGTCGCCTGGATCGAGTCCCCGTCCACGAGGAACATGAAGTTGCCCGGGTGCGGGAAGTCCTGGAACCAGTTGGCGAAGCCGGCATGCGCCTTCGTCTTCTGGTTGCCGATCGTCGTGAAGTACACCGACCCCTCGATGATCCGCGGACGCGCCTTGTAGCCGATGTCGTTGAGGACGTCGGACAGGTACTCCGCCAGCGACTTGGACTCCGGCTCGTCGTTGCCGAACACCGTCACGGTCTGACCCGCGGTGCCGGAGTCCTGGACGAGCTGCTTGGCCTTCGCGATGTCCGGTGCCGCGGTCGGATCGCCCCACGGACAGGGATCGATCTTCTCGTAGCCCTTCATGCCGGGCGGCAGGAAGTTGCAGCCGGGCTCGAGCAGGCCGCCGAACAGGCGGGCCAGGGAGCGCTTGTCGACCGCGATGTTGACGGCCTGGCGCGCCTCGGGCTTGTTGAACGGAGCGATGTCGTTGTTGAGGAAGTAGTAATACGTCGAGTTCGTGACGAACTCCTTGTAGCGCTTGTCCGTGTACTCCGCACGCACGTCACGCAGCTGGTCGGGCGCCGGCGGGTCGTTCATGTAGTCGATCTTGTTCTGGATCGTGTCCTGCGTCTGCCGGCGGCGGTTCTTGATGATCGAGACCCTGAGCGTGTCCGCCTTGCCGACCGCCTGGTCGGGCACGTTGAAGTCGGCCACCTTGACGAGGTCGTAGCCGCGGTTGATGCGCACGTTCTCGAACTTGTACGGCCCGACGCCGACCGGAGGGTTCTTCGTCTGGTTCTCGAACGGCGTGTCGCTCGGCACGATGCCGGCGAAGTTCATCGCCAGGATGTACGGGAAGCGTCCGTCGGCCTCGGTCAGGTTGATCGTGATGTCGCCCGTCGCGTCGTCGGTGACGATGCCCGAGATGTCGGCGCGCGCCTTGCCGTCCTTGAGGTACTTCTCGGCGCCCTCGATGACCTGGTAGAAGGACGATCCGCCGGACTCGAGGTTCAGTACGCGCTTGATCGTGTGCTCGAAGTCCGAGGCCTTGACGGCCTTGCCGTCGGAGTACTTCAGGCCGGAGCGCAGCTTGAGCTTGTAGGTCTTGCCGTCCTCGGAGATCTCGGGCATCGCCTCGGCCAGACCGGGCACGACGGTCGCGCCCTCGGCGCCCTCTTCGTGCTTGTAGGTCAGCAGGGGGGTGTAGACGGTCCACATCGACTGCCAGCCCTCCTGCGTGTAGGACAGCGCAGGATCGAGGTAATCGGGGAACGAGGTGTAGGCGGTGGAGATCGTGCCGCCGGTCTTGCCTGCGCCGTCGTCGGTCGCCGCGGCACCGCCGGTCGACGTGCCGCCGTCGTCGTCGTCGCCACCACACGCCGCGAGCCCCAGTGTGGCTGCGCACGCGAACGTGAGGCACAACATGCCTCTCAGGGTCCTTTGCATACCTAGAAGTCCTCCTCGACAGGCCCCGGCGATGTGCCGAGGCGACTGGTGTCCTCTACCCGATCTGGCGCGTTCAGCGTACTCCTGTGCCCCGGGCCGCGCTTGAGATGCACACAGACGTTCAGCTGACGCAGCCCGCGGGGTCACATCACTCCAGGTAGCTGACGACGTCCTGCACCGGCGCTCGTTCGGGCACCCGCGGCTCCTGGCGCGGATGGCCCAGATGCAGCAGCCCGAGGACGCGCTCGTCCTCGGGGACGCCGAGCGCGGCCCGCCCCGCCGGGGTGCGGACGACGCCGGGCGTGCGCCAGTAGCCGGCGAGCCCGCGGCCGTGCGCGGCGAGCAGCACGACGTAGGCCGCGGTCGCGGCGGCGAGCACGTCCTCCTCGTCCATGACGGGATCGCCGGTCTGGGTCGCGGACACGAGCACGAGCGTCGGCGCGCGGTCGAGCTTGGCGGCGGCGATCGGGTCGCCGGCGGCCGCCTTGAGGCGCTCCAGCGCGGCCGGCCCGAGCACGCGGAAGCGCCACGGGTTCGTCAGCTTGTGGTTCGGCGCCCAGCGGGCCAGCTCGAAGAGCTCGTCGAGCGTGGTGCGGTCCAGCGGCTCGGGCCCGTAGGCCTTGTGCGTGCGCCGCGTGCGGATCGCGTGCTCGAGCTCCACCGCGTTACGCGTCCTCGTCCTCGTCGGCGGCCTCGTCGCCCTCGCCGTCGTCCTCGTAGAGCGACTCGCGCGCGATCTCCTGGCCCTTGGCGTCGTAGAGCTTGGCGTCGAGCGTGTCGCCGCGGTAGGCGTCGGGCGCCAGCAGCGTGAAGCGCTCCATGACCAGCTCGCACTGGTCGACGGTCAGGTCGGCCAGCTCGGCGGTGACGATCGCGCCGTCGGGGACGAGCGGGCGACCCCAGACGAGCGTCATGTGCGCGGTCTTGCCGCCCTCGCCGCGCCAGGTGCCGACGACCTCGTCGCAGAGGTCGAGCTCCCAGCCGGGGTTGGCGTCGGCGGTGTCCTCGGTGAAGTCGGCGACGGCGTCGAAGTCGGTCGGCTCGCGGTCCTCGGTGGCGGGCCGGAAGGAGACGTAGCCGAACAGCTCGTAGCCCTTCGACGTGCGCGCCGTCGCCGGGACGAACGTCCGGCCGTGCCACGTGCGGTCGGGGTAGAACGCGATCTCGCCGGGATCGCCGATGTCCTCGTCCTCGTCGAGGTCGATCGCGTCGCATGCGCCGAGGAAGTGGCGCTCGAGCGTTCCCGCCCAGCGACCGTAGGGCAGCGGTTCCTGCGGAGGCTCGGCGACGAAGCGCGGAACGAAACGGGGCTCGACGGGCATGGCGGGCAGTCTAGGTCAGGCCTCGAGCAGGAGCGTGACCGGCCCGTCGTTGACGAGCTCGACGGCCATGGCGGCGCCGAACACCCCGCCCTGGGCGCCCAGCCGCGCGCGGAAGCGCTCGTACAGCGGCTCGGCGACGGACCCCGGCGCGGCGGCCACGTACGACGGCCGGTTGCCCCTGCGGGCGTCGCCGTAGAGCGTGAACTGGCTGACGCACAGCACCTCTCGCTCGCCGAGCGGCTCGTTCATCCGTCCCTCGGCGTCGGCGAAGACGCGCAGCGCGCGGACCTTGTCGGCGAGCCGGTCGGCGCGCGCCGCGTCGTCGTCGTGCGTGATCCCGAGCAGCACGAGCAGCCCGGGGCCGATCCGCGCGACGATCTCGCCGTCGACGCGGACCTCCGCGCGCGAGACCCGCTGCACGAGCGCTCGCACGGCGCGGCGACTACCCGAAGAAGACCTGCGCGGTCTCGAACAGCGAGTCGTCGAGCAGCTTCGGCTCGCTCAGCGCGTCCTCGAGGGCCACGAGCTCGATCGCGGTGCCGTGCAGCGCCACCATCTTCCCGAAGTCGCCGTTGGAGGCGGCATCGACCGCGGCGACGCCGAAGCGCGTCCCCAGGATGCGGTCGAAGGCGATCGGCGAGCCGCCGCGCTGGATGTGGCCGAGCACCGTGGCGCGGCACTCGTAGCCGGTCTTCTCCTCGATCTGCGTCTCGAGCTGGTTGGCGATCCCGCCCAGCCGCGCGTGGCCGAAGGAGTCCACGGTGTCCGCCGCGGTCGCGGCCTCGCCGCCTTCGGCCGGCGTCGCGCCCTCGGCGACCACGACGATCGAGAACGTCCGGCCGGTCGTCTCGTGGCGGTGGGTGATGTGGCCGCAGACGTCGTCGAGGTCGAACGGGCGCTCCGGGACGAGGATGACGTCGGCGCCGCCGGCCATGCCGGAGTAGCAGGCGATCCAGCCCGCGTCGCGGCCCATGACCTCGCAGATGATCACGCGGTCGTGTGACTCGGCCGTCGAGTGCAGGCGGTCGATCGCCTCCGTGGCGATCTGCACCGCGGTCTGAAAGCCGAACGTGAAGTCGGTCGCGTTGAGGTCGTTGTCGATCGTCTTGGGCACGCCGACGGTCGGAAAGCCCGCCTCGAAGAGCTTGCGCGCCACGCCGAGGGTGTCGTCGCCGCCGATCGGGATGAGCACGTCGATGCCGCGCTCCTTCAGCGAGGCCAGCACGCGCTCCTCGCCGTTGTCGGTCTTGTAGACGTTCGTGCGCGAGGTGCCGAGGATCGTGCCGCCCTTGTGCAGGATGCCGCTCGTGTTCTCGCGTGTCAGCTCGATCGCGTCGTTGTCGAGCACGCCCTTCCAGCCCTTGCGGAAGCCGAAGATCTCGTGCCCGTAGTGGTCGATCCCCTTGCGGACGATTCCGCGGATGACGGGGTTGAGGCCGGGGCAGTCGCCGCCGCCTGTCAGAAGTCCGATTCGTGCCATGCGAGCCATCCTGCCACGCACACCCCGTCAGCCGTCGGCACCCTCACCTCACGTCAGGGCCGCCCCGACGAGCGCCGCGACGAGCGTCAGCGCCGTCGACCAGGCGAGCGCCGCGGCGGCCAGCGTCTCGTCGAGGTCGTAGGCGTGCGCCACCGTGAGCGTGTTGACGCCGACCGGCATCGCGGCCTGCAGCAGGTAGGCGTCGGGCACGCCGCCGGCGAGCGTCGCGAGGCCGAGCAGGACGAGCGGCGCGACGACGATCCGCAGCCCGACGACGACGGCGACGGGCGCGCCGAGCGGCGGCGGGAAGCCGACGCGCTCGGCGGCGAGGCGCACGCCGACGACGAAGAAGCCGACCGGCGCGATCACGATCACCGCGACGCGCGCCGCGTCGACGAGCACGTCCGGCGCGAGCGCGTCGGGTGCGACGACTGCCGCGGCGACGGCGATCAGCGGCGGGTTGCGCAGCACGTAGGTGCGCAGCCGCGCGCCCGGCGGCTGGCCCTGGGTGGTGAGGATCGCCGCGATGAGGAAGGCGGCGACGTAGAAGACCGGGCTGGAGACCAGCGCGTCGAACGTGACCGCCGCGCCGAGCTCGTCGTGGCCCAGCAGCGTCGCGACCACCGGCGTGCCGAAGTACCCCGTGTTGGCCATGATCGCCGCGATGACGACCATCGCCGCGCTGCGCGGGGGGAGGCGCAGCACGCGCGTGGCGGCCACCCACGCGGCGAGCCCGGTCACGGTGAGCGCGACGTAGGCGAGCAGGATCCCGGCGCCGGCCCCGGCGGTCAGGTCGGCGCGCGCGACGACGAAGAAGATGATGAGCGGCAGCGCGACGTAGAGCATCGCGTCCAGCAGCCGCCGCGTGAGCGCCAGCGCGCCCTCGCCGTAGCGGCGGTGAGCCCACACGCCGACGGCGACCGAGGCGGCGATCGCCAGCGCGAGCGCGGGCACGGCTCAGGCGGCGCGCAGCTCGCCGGCCGCGCGCTCGGGCGCGACGTCGTTGCGGTGCAGCCCCGCGCCGAGCTCGAGTCCCGGCGCCGGCGCGAGCCGCGGCACGATGTCGATGCGCCAGCAGAAGCGCTCGGCGTCGCGCGGGGCGGTGCGCACCCACAGGCTCAGCGGCGGGCTGCCCCCGAAGTGGCGCGCCAGGCGCGACAGCGCGTCGTGCAGCAGCGCGGCCCCGCTGGGCCCGTCGTCCTCGAAGCGCTCGCGGCGGCGGCGCGGCGCGAGCATCAGTGCGTACGGCGCGCTCGACGCGTAGGGGCACAGCAGCACCGCCTCGTCGTCGATCGCGACGATCCGCTCGCGGCGGCGGACCTCCTCCTGGACGAGGTCCTCGAGCAGGTTGGAGCCCATCGTGCGCTGGGCGTGGGCGCTGAAGCGCTCGCGCTCGCGGGCGACGACCGCGGGCACGAAGTCCAGCGCGTAGAGCTGCGCCTGCGACGGCTCGGCCGGTCCGTCCCCCGCCGCGGCCGGCTCGTCGACGCACAGGTGCACGTAGGCGGCGCCGGCGTGCGCGCGCATGCGCTCGCGCCAGACCTCGACGATCGCCTGCACCTGCTCCGGCGCGAGTTCGCCGAGCGTGGTGACCGGCAGCGGATGGTTGACGATCAGCTCGTGCGCGCCGCCGGCCGCGAGCGCCGTGTAGAGGGCGGGCTGCGCATCGGGGGCCGGCGCGGGGAGATCGGGCGCGAGCAGCGGCGCGCCGGCGGGCGGCGGCTCCCCACCCGCGACGATCGCGCGAAGGCCGGACAGGGGGTCGATGCGGATCTCGTGCACGGCGGTTTCACCGTCACTACCCGCAGGCATGCCGTCCGGTGCGGGCGTCACCCGCGGCCCAGCGCGTAGCGGTCGATCTCCCTCGCGAGCTGGGCCTCTGAGCGGATTTCACCCTGGTGAACGAGCACGCGCTTGCCACGCGCGTCGTAGAACGCGGTGACCGGCAGCCCGCGGGCGCCGTAGCCGCCGGCGACGTTGAGGCGTGGGTCGACGAACGACGGGTAGGGCATCGGAAAGCGCGCGGCGAGCTGGCGCGCGGCCTCGTCGCTGTCGTTGGAGTTCACCCCGAGAAAGGCGACCTTCCCGGCGCGCTTGACCGCCTGGCGCTGAAGGTAGGGCAGCTCGTTGCGGCACGGGCCGCACCACGAGGCCCACAGGTTCACCACGACGGGATGACCGCGCAGCGCGCGCAGCTGTGCCTCGAGCGCCCGCTTGCCGCCGGGCACGAGCTCGTTGACGCGCTCGTGCAGCGCGGCGAGCTTCGCGGGCGCGTTCGCCGGGAGCGGGCGCGAGACCTCGGCGAGCGTCAGCGGGCGTGCGGACGCCCCGGCGGCGGGGTCGCTGTCGTCCGCCTGCCGCAGGCCGACGACGACCGCCACGACGAGGGCCAGGGTCCCGAGCACGAGCAACGCTTTGCGCATCCGGCGAAGAAGGGTCGCAGACGGCGATCTCGGGGTATGTCGTGTCCAGCGCTTTCGCTATCCTCACCGGTGACGCGGGTGGAGGGCCCGTCTCCGCCGGAGACGCCTCAACCCGCCACGCCGAGCCGGTCTCGGTTGTCTGGATCGCGACGGATTGTGAGCGCGATCCACCTCACGTTTCGAGCAGGAAGCCGATCTTGGCTGATCCCACGCCAGTGGCCGTCGTGGCCACTTCCGTTCCGAAGTCCTCCGACATCAAGCGCGCGGAGAAGTTCACGCGCGAGTCGTTCGTCCACGCGGGCGAGTCGGTCGCGGACGCCCTCGCGCCCGGCACCGCCCGGCGGCGCGCGCTCGACGCTGCGCTGCTGGAGATCGACGCCGGCCGCAAGGTGCCGTCGACGGAGTGGCGGCGGCGCTACTCGCTCATGCTCGGCCTCGAGCGGGTGCTCTCCGACGACGAGCCCAAGCTCGCCGACGGGACGTCGCTGAACCCTCACCAGGTCGACGCGCTGTCCGGCACGCTGACCGCGCTGCTCGCCGAGGCCCAGCGCAACGGCGGCGCCGCGCCGGCCCCCGCCGCCGCCCCCGTGCTGGCGGTCGACGACGACGAGCTCGACGACAGCGACTTCGCCGTGCCGTCCGCCATCGCGGACGACGACGAGCCCGACGACGAGGACGACGAGGACGACGACGAGCCCGAGGACCTGTCCCCGCTCGACATCGAGATCGACATCGGCGACGACGACGACGAGGACGAGGAGGAGCCCGAGCCCGACGACGACGACGCAGCGGAGGCCGACCTCGACGAGGACCAGCTCGAAGAGGCCCCCGACGATCCCAACGCGCACAAGCGCTTCTGGTTCGAGCACGCCACGGGCGCCGGCAAGACCGTCGCGGCGATGGGCTTCGTCGACGCCTCGCGCACCGGCGGCATCCTCATCCTCACCCACCGGCGCAACCTCGTCGACCAGTTTCACGGCGAGCTCAAGCAGCGCGGCTACTCCAAACGCGTGACGCCGGCGCTGCTCAAGGGCCAGGACGCCGCCAACGGCCCGGTCACCGTCGAGACCTACCAGTGGTTCGTCCGCAACGCCGGCAACATCTCCTCGGCCTACTCGATCGTCATCTGCGACGAGGCCCACACCGCGCTCGGCGAGAAGACGAGCGCCGCGATCCGCGAGTGGACCGGCCCGGTGTTCATCGGCATGACCGCGACCGGCGCGCTCATCGCCCGCCACGTCACCGACCTCTTCCCGACGCAGACCTCGCGCTTCGACCTCGCGCAGGCCGCCCGCCGCGGCGTCATCTCGCCGCTGCGCTGCGTGCGCATCCCGCCCGGTCCCGGCGTGCGCACGATCGCCAAGGTGCCGCTGCGCCGCGGCGAGGTCGACGTCGAGTTCGACCAGGAGATGCTGGCCGAGCTGCTCGACCAGGGACCCTTCAACTACGCCGTGGCCGACCTCTACAAGGTGCGCTTCAACGGCGTGCCCGGCGTCGTGTACGCCGCCGGCGTGCGCCACGCCTACAACGTCGCGGCGGCGTTTCGCGAGCAGGGCATGAAGGCGATGGCCGTCTCCGGCGAGACCAAGAAGCGCGAGCTGGCCGAGATCCTCGCCAGCTACGAGCGCGGCGACATCGACGTGCTCGTCAACGCCCAGCTGCTCGCCGAGGGCTGGAACTCACCGCGCGCGACGGTCTGCATGCACCTCGCGCCGACCGCCTCCAAGCGCATCTACCAGCAGCGCGTCGGCCGCGTCACGCGCCGCCATCCGGGCAAGGAGGCGGGGCTCGTCGTCGACTTCGTCGCACCGGACACGAAGAACGACGATCCCGTCGTCACGCTGCACTCGCTGCTGGACCGCGACGTCTACCGCGGCGGCGCGATCGTCGTCGGTCCCGTGCGCCGCGGCCGCGGCCGGCGCGTGCGCGTCGAGCGGCGCGTGCTGCCGGTAACCGCCGACGAGGACCGCCGGATTGACGTCTTCGAGCGCGAGCTGTGGCGCATCGCCGTCGAGCACCTGCCCTACGGCGAGCAGATCCAGTGGGCCGCCCTGGCCGGCGCGCGCGTCGCGCCCAGCGGATGGCGCCGCGCCCGCGCGATGCTGCACTTCGACCGCGGCGGCGAGTTCAAGCGCGCCTTCCTGCTGACCGCCGTGCAGCGCAACAAGAACCCGCAGCTGCGCATCCGCGCGCTGCAGGAGATCGCCGCGCTGCACGACGCCGAGGCCTTCGACACCGCGATCGACGTCATCGGCACCTGGACGCGCGAGGAGCGCCGCGAGGGCACGAAGGTCATGCTGCTGGCACTGGCCGAGAAGCGCATCGGGCGCCGCGACCAGGCCAACGCCTGGATCTGGCGGCTGGCCTCCTACACGCGCGAGATCCACGAGGAGTACGCCGTCCAGCGCTGGCCCGAGACCAAGCGCCTGCTCGGGCTGCTGGTCAACTCCTCCGGCGCCGCGCACGCCCGCAACGCCCGGCGGCTCGTGCACGCCGCCCGCAAGCAGGACCGCCGCCTGTCGGCCGCCATCCTGGCCGCCGCGATCGCGCACTCGCCCGAGGGCGAGGAGATCCTGCGCGGCGCCCGCACGCGTCTGGCGCGCAAGCCCAGCGCGCTGTCGCGCGAGCTGCTGCGCAACTTCCCCAAGGCCCGCGGCCGGCGCGGCAACCGCCGCCGGCGCAAGAAGGGCGCCGGCGAGAGCGGCGGCGATGGCGTCGCGCCGAACGTCGCCGTCGCGCAGAACGGGGCGGACGCGATGGCCGACGAGTCCGCGTCGGTGCAGTCGCGCTCGGACGGCGGCGGGAGCGACGGGCGGTCGGGCTCCTCCCGGCGCCGCTCGCGTCGCTCGCGCAACGGCCGCGCGCGCAACGCCGATCCCGATCGCGTCCAGAGCGCCAACGACGGGTCCCCGGCCGACGACGCGGCCGGCGCCAACGGCGGCCCGTCCGACGACGACGCGCAGCGCGGGCCGCAGGCCGCGGCGCAGGAGAGCGCGCCGCCCTCCGCCCGGGCGGGCACCCGCCCGCGTCCTGCCGAGCGACCGGTCGACGATGCCCAGGCGGTGTCCGCGATCGCCGATGCGGCGGCCGCCCTCGCCGCCGCGCGCGGCCCGAAGGCCGAGACGGCCACGCCCGCGGCCGGGCCCGACGACGACGCTGCGCAGACGCCGAAGCCGAAGCCGGTTCGCAAGCGACCGCCCGCCAAGAAGCCCGCCGCCGCCGCCGCGGCTGCGCCCGGCGACGAGTCGGCGGCGCCGATGAAGCCCGCGCGGCGCCGCGCGCCCGCCAAGGCCAAGCCGAAGCCGAAGGCCGCCCCGCGGCGGGCGTCGGTGAAGAAGAAGCCGATCGCGTCGGACGACGCCCCGGCCGGGGCGGATCCGCTCGGCGGCGACGTCGAGTCGGCCGCCTGAGGCCGAGCGCGCTCAGCGGCGCAGCACGAGCGCGAGGCCGGCCGTCAGCGTCAAGCCGAGGGCGGCGATCCCGGCCCCGGCGGCCAGCGCCGTCGGGTGCTCGAGCGCGTTCAGCGTCATGCCGGGCGCCCCGATCAGCGCGACGGCGCCGGCCAGCGCGAGCAGCGCACCGGCGCCGGCCGCGAGCGCCGGCAGCGGGACCGTGGACGGCCCGGCAGGGGCGTGCGCGGGCCGGCGCGCCTCGAGCGCCGCGAGCGCGGCCGCGCCCAGCAGCGTGAACGTCGCGGCGACGAGGTAGCCGCCGAGCACGTCGCTCGGAAGGTGCCAGCCGAGCGCCACGAGCGCGTAGCCGACCGCGATCGCGTACCCGGCGCCGAGCAGCGCGGCGGGCGCCCGCAGCCGTGGCCCGACGACGAGCACGAGGCACAGCGCGAGCGACATCGACGCGGTGGCGTGCCCACTCGGCCACGAGCCCGGATACACCGTGCCGACGCCGTAGAGCTCGATGAGCCGCACGTCGGCCAGCGCCGGCTTGAGGAGCTGCGTCGTGACGTTCGCGCCGAGGAGGATCACCGGAACGAGAGCCGCCATCAACCACCGCCGGCGCAGCAGCGCGACGACCACGAGCGCGATCCCTCCGATCACGAACGGCAGGGGATCGGCGAGATGCGCGACGCCCATGATCGACGGCTGCAGCGGCGGTGCCGCGACGCCGCCGAACGTCAGCATCGCGCTGGCGTCGAGCGCGCGGCCGCGCGGGATCCCGAGCGCGATGAGCCACACCGCCAGCGCGACAGCGGCGCTGAGCAGGGCGAGCGCCCCGAGGGCGAGCGGTCGGCGGGCCATCCGTAGAGCGTAGAGATCGGCCGCCGCGGGCCTGGCATGTCGGGTCTGCCCCGGGTGCAGCGAGGTTGCTGCCGGGCTATGTGCCCGGCAAGAGGTGCACCTCGCCGGCCTCGAGCGCGATTGGGTCGCCGTCGCCCGTGTCGACGAGCAGCCGGCCGGCGTCGTCGATCCCGCAACCGACGCCCTCGCCCTTCGCCCAGCGCACGCGCCGGCCGCGCAGCGCGTCGCGTGCGCGCAGCGCGTCGAGCACCTCGCCCGTCGGCTGGGCGAGGCGCTGCTCGAGCGCGCGCAGCAGCGCCTCCAGCGTCGGCTCGATCGCGGCGGGATCGAGGCCGAGCGTCGCCGCGCGGTCGTGCAGCTCGGGCGGCAGGTCCGCGACGCGGACCGCCACGTTGAGGCCGATGCCGAGCACCGCCCAGCCCTCGTGGGTGCGGCCCTCGCCGAGCACCCCGGCCAGCTTGCGCCCGCCGAGCAGCACGTCGTTGGGCCACTTGATCGCGACGGCCTGCGCACCCGCCACGCGGGCCGCGACGTCGGCCACGGCCAGCGCGCCGACGACCGGCACGAGCGGCGGCCACTCGCGCAGGACGAGCGACATGAGCAGCGCGCGCCCCGGCGGCGCGCTCCAGGTGCGGCCCTGGCGGCCGCGCCCGGCGCGCTGCTCGCCCGCCGTGACGAGCGTCCCGTGCGGCGCGCCCGCCGCGGCCAGCGTGCGCGCGACGAGGCTCGTCGAGTCGGTCACGCGGTGGTGCAGCCGCGGCCGGCCGAGCGGCCCGCTCACGGCGCGCCGGGCGCGATGAGGATCTCGTCGTCGCGCGCCAGCCCGAGCGCGGCGAGCGCCGAGCCGCGGTTGACGGCGAGCGAGAGGACGCGGTAGCCGTCCTCGTACAGCAGCAGCTCGCCGGGCAGGACGTCGGCGAACGTCGTGGCGTAGCGCGCCCGCCGGCGGTGCACCGTGATCGTCTCGCCGACGCGCAGGCCGGCCGCCGCGAGATCCTCACGCTGCGCGTCCAGCGCGACGTTGCCGTAGCGGTCGGCGTGCAGCACGTGGGCGACGACCCCGTCGCCGGTCGGCCGGGCGCGGGGCAGCTCGAGCCGGACGAGCGTCGCGGGGTCGAGCGGCTCTCCGGTATGCCCGAGCGGCGTGCCGGTCGCGAGGTGGGCGGCCACCGGCGCGAAGATGTCGCGGCCGTGGAAGGACGCCGAGACCGGCTGCAGCCGCAGCGGCGAGGCGCCGATGTCCGCCGCCTCGGCGACGCCGCCGCAGCCCTCGGCGGCGAGCCACAGCAGCCCGTTGTCGGGCCCCACGAGCAGGTGCTCGCCGGCGGCGCAGCGCAGCGCCACGGCGCGGCGCGGCGAGCCGACGCCGGGGTCGACGACGGCCAGGTGCACGCCGGCCGGCAGGTACTCGAGCGCGCGGCGCAATGCGAGCGCGCCGGCGCGAACGTCGTGGCGCTCGATGCCGTGGGTGACGTCGATGACCCGCACGCCCCGCGCGATCCGCGCGACCACCCCGTGGCAGACGCCGACGAAGTCGTCGTCGAGGCCGTAGTCGCTGAGGAACGTCACGACCAACGCTGCTGCAGGCGCACGCTCAATGTTTACAAGGGCCATGCGCCGGTCGAGTGTATGGCTGGGCGACCGGGTACCCGAAGTGGATGCGGCCCGGAAACCCTGCCGAGACACCATCCGTCGCCGAGGTCGTCCGTCGCGCGACGTCGCTCTGCGACCCCGATGGCGCCGACGACCTCGTCAGCGACTTCCTGCTCGCCTACGAGGATCGCGACGAGCCGGTCACGGCGCTCGAGGGGCGCGACCGCGAGTTCTTCGAGGTCGCCGAGCGCGTGCAGGGCTCGCTGCCCGGCGCGAGCGTCCAGATGGCCGCCGCCGTGGCCACCTACCTCGCGTTCCGGCGCGATGGTCCGCCCGACGACGACGCGAACCTGCTGCGCCTCGCGGCGCGCGCCGAATTCGGCGAGAACGCGCCCGAGGACGTCACCGCCTGGCTGCAGGACGCCGGGGTGGCGGTGTGAGCGGCGAGGCGGAGGAGCCCGAGGCGCCGACCGGCCTGCCGGAGGACGGTGAGGCCGAGGGCGCCCCGCTCGGGGTGCCGCCCGACGACGAGGAGCCCGAGCGCGAGCTGCCGGGCTTCCCCGAGGGCGACATCGACACCGCGGGCTGACCCGCGAGCCGCCGGTCAGCCGCGGGCGGCGTCCTCCAGCAGCGCCGCGATCAGCCCGTCGGGCGTGTGCTCGGCGGCCTCGACGTCGACCGTGAGGCCGCGCTCGCGCAGCGCCCGGCTCGTGATCGGGCCGATCGACACGACCCGTTGTCCCTCGGACGGCTGGCCCGCCGCCTCGAGGAAGAAGCGCACCGCCGACGCCGACGTGAACGTGACGTAGTCCGCGCCGAGCGCCGACTCCAGCGCCGCGGGTGAGAGCGGCTCGGCCACGGTCCGGTACAGCGCGAGGATCTCGACCTCGGCGCCGCGCGCGCGCAGCGCGTCGGGCAGCACGTCGCGCGCCCGCTCGGCGCGGGCGATGAGCACGCGCCGGACGGGCCGTTCGGCGAGCGCCTCGACGAGCGACTCCGCGACGGCCCGCGGCGGGACGACGTCGGGCTCGATCCCGCCGGCACGCAGCGCGTCGGCCGTCCCCGGCCCGATCGCGGCGATCGCCGGCCCCGCCAGGTCCCGCGCGTCGCGGGCGACCTCGAGCAGCCGCCGCGCGCCGTTGGGGCTCGTCACGCACAGCAGGTCGTACGCCGCCAGATCAGCCGGCAGCGCGGCCTCCAGCGGCTCGATGCGGATCGCCGGCGCCTCCACGACGTGCGCGCCGAGCGCGACGAGCCGGGCGGCCAGCGCGCTGGCCTGGGCGCGAGCGCGCGTGACCGCGACGCTGAGCCCGAGCAGCGGACCGGCGGCGAACCAGGCCAGCTCCTCGTGCAGCGCCGCGACCGCCCCGACGACGGTGATGGCGGGAGCGCGCACGCCCGCCGCCGCTGCGCGCGCGGCGATGTCGGCCAGCGTGCCGCTCACCGTGCGCTGATCGGCGAAGGTGCCGCGCTCGACGATCGCCACCGGCTCGCTCGGCGGGCGCCCGCCCGCGACGAGCCGCTCGGCGATCCGGCCGAGCTTGCGCACGCCCATGTAGAAGACGAGCGTCCCGGGGAACGCGGCGAGCGCGGGCCAGTCGACCTGCGAGTCGTCCTTGTCCGGATCCTCGTGGCCGGTCACGAACGCGACCGCCGCGGCCATCCCGCGCTGCGTGACCGGGATCCCGGCGTAGGCCGGCGCCGCGACGCCGGCGGTGACGCCGGGGACGACCTCGACGTCGATCCCGGCCGCGCGCAGCAGCTGCGCCTCCTCGCCCCCGCGACCGAAGACGAACGGGTCGCCGCCCTTCAGCCGCACGACCGCGCGCCCCGCGGCGCCGTGCTCGAGCAGCAGCCCGTTCGTCGCCTCTTGGGGCACCTGCGCCCCGCCGCCGACCTTGCCGACGTCGATGAGCTCCGCGTCGTCGCGCGCGCCGTCCAGGGCGCCGTCGGGGATGAGGCGGTCGTAGAGGATCACGTCGGCGCTCGCGATGAGCTCCAGCGAGCGCGCCGTCATGAGGCCCGCGTCGCCCGGGCCCGCGCCCACGAGAAAGACGGTCACGGCGCGGCGACCGCCTCGGCGCGCGCGAGCAGCTCCGCGCCGCCGGCGGCCAGCAGCCGCTCGGCGGCCAGCGCGCCCGCCGCCTCCGGCGTCGCGCAGGGCGGGGTCTCGTCGCGCAGCCAGGACGAGCCGTCGGGCAGGCCGGCGAACGTCCGCATGACGATCGTGCCGTCGGCGCAGATGCGGGCATGCACGCCGAGCGGCGTGTTGCAGCTCGCATCCAGGGCCGCCACGCAGGCCCGCTCGGCGAGCAGCGCGTCCCACGTCGCGGCGTCGGTGATCGCGCGCACCGCGTCGGCGGCGGCCGCATCGCCCGCGCGCGCCTCGAGCACGAGCGTCCCCTGGCCCGGTGCGGGGACGAGCTCGTCGAGCAGGCAGCCGATCTCCTCGCCGCGGCCGAGGCGCTCGAGGCCGGCGGCGGCGAGCACGAGCGCGTCGGCCTCGCCCTCGGCGAGGCGCCGCAGGCGGGTGTCGACGTTGCCGCGCAGCGCGCTCACCGCGAGATCCTCGCGCAGCGCGAGCAGCTGTGCCGCCCGGCGCAGGGATGCCGTGCCGACGCGGGCCCCGCCGGCCAGCGACGCGAGCGCATCGGCGCCGACCAGCGCGTCGAAGGGGTTGCCGCGCGCGGGCGCGCCGACCAGCTCGAGCCCCTCGGGCAGCACGCTGGGCACGTCCTTGGCGCTGTGGATCGCGAGGTCGATCTCGCCCGCCAGCAGGGCGACCTCGAGCTCCTTGACCCAGCGCTCCTTGTCGTGCACCGGCCGCCCCGCGGCCGAGCCGCGGTCCCCGCTCGTCGTCACCGTCACGAGCTCGACGTCGGAACCGAGCAGCCGCGCGACGGTTCGCGCCTGCGCCAGCGCCAGCGCGCTGCCGCGCGTCCCGACGCGCACTACGAGGAAGCGCGACGGGGCAGCGGGCGCACGTTGTCCCCGGTGGCGCCCGGCTCCGCCCCATCGGCGATCTGCTCGTCGCCCTCCGGCGCGCCCTCGAGTCCGAACAGCTCGCGCATGATCTGCAGGCGCCCGTGCGAGCGCCCCTCGGTCATCGTGCGCAGGCGCAGCGTCGGCTCGTGCAGCAGGCGGTTCATCACCGAGCGCGCGATCGCCTCGGCGCGCGCGACGTCGCGCTCGGAGGCGAGCTCCCAGCGCGCCCTGTTCTCGTCGAGCACCTGCTCGACGATCGCGTCGCCGTACTCGCGCAGGGCGCGGATCGTCGGCTGCACGGCGAGTGTGCCCAGCCACGCCGCGAAGCGCTTGATCTCGTCCTCGACGATCGACTCGGCGCGCAGCGCCTCGGCCTCGCGGACGGAGATCGTGTGCGCGACGCGCGCCTGCAGGCCGTCCATGTCGAACAGCGTCACGCCGTCGAGGTCGGCGCAGGCGGGGTCGATGTCGCGCGGCACGGCGAGGTCGATGAGCAGCAGCGGCCGGCCGCGCCGCACGCGCATGACGAGCTCGAGCTCCTCCTGGCCGACGATCGGATGCGGCGAGGCGGTGGACGCGACGACGACGTCGGCGTCCTCGAGCTGCGCGGGCAGGTCGTCGAGCGCGACGACCCGGCCGCCGAAGCGGTTGGCCAGCGAGCGGGCCCGGTCGGCGTGGCGGTTGGCCACGAAGATCGTGCAGACGCCGTGCGCGGCGAACGCCCGGGCCGTCAGCTCGCTCGTCTCGCCGGCGCCGATGATGACGACGCGCGGCTCGGGCCGGTCGCCCATGATCGCGTGCGCCAGCTCGACGGCGACCGACGACATCGACGCGCGACCCAGGCCGATCGAGGTCTCCGAGCGCACGCGCTTGCCGGTCTGCAGCGCGGCGGTGAAAAGGCGGTTGGTCAGCGGCCCGGTCGTGCCCGCGGCGAGCGCGACCTCGTAGGCGCGCTTGACCTGTCCCTGGATCTCGGCCTCGCCGACGATCATCGACTCCAGGCCCGCGGTGACGCGGAAGAGCTGGCGCGCGGCGTCGCAGTTGCGCGGCGAGTACATCCGCTCGGCCAGCTCGGTCGGGCGCACCTGCGCGCGCTGGGCGAGCATCCCGAGGACCGCGCTCTCGGCGGCGACGGGGTCGCCGACGACGAGCGTCAGCTCCGTGCGGTTGCAGGTCGAGATGACGACGGCCTCGTGCACCTCGGGGTGCGCGGCGACGTCGTGCAGGAAGTCGGTGACCGCGGCCTGCGTGAACGCCAGGCGCTCGCGCAGCTGGACGGAGGCGGTCTTGTGCGAGATCCCCAGCGTGATGAGCTCGGCCGTCATCGCACCGGCTCCTGCTTCGCCGCGCGCGGCGCGGCCGGCGGTGCGGCGGCGGCGGGAGCGGCGGCCTCGGCGGCGTCCTTGCGCTCGACGAGCTCGGCGAGGTCGACGACCTCACGCTCGATCCGGCTCAGCTTGGCGGCCATGATCGCGACGTAGACGAGGATGAGCGCGAGGAACACCAGGTAGGCGCCCGCGACGTACTTGCCGGCCTCGTCGAGTGGCAGGGCGGGCAGCATCAGAGCTGGGGCGCGGCGCTGCGGCCGGGGAGCATGAGGTCGTCGTCGTCACCGGCGAGCCGGCGGCGCAGCGCGCGCAGGCGGAACGTCGCGTGCTTGGAGGCCATCTCGTACTTGACGAGCGTGAGGAACAGCAGTCCCATGCCGAGCATCGCGACGGCGAAGGTCAGGCCCATCTTCGGCGGCAGCCCGCCGGCGACCGTCGCGCCCGTCGCCGGGTGGATGTAGGCCTCGGCCATCCGCACGGCGGCGAAGTTCAGCGGCACGAAGGCGCCGGCGACGATCGCGAAGACCGAGGCGTAGCGCGCCTGCTTCTCCTTGTCCTCCAGCGAGAAGCGCAGCGGCCAGTACGTGGCGTACAGCAGAAAGACGATGAGAAACGAGACGAGCATCGGCTCGTCCCAGACCCACCACTGGCCCCACGAGGCGCGCGCCCAGATCGAGCCCGTGACGAGCACGCCGACGGCGAGGATGACCGACAGGTGGATCGAGACGTAGGAGCGCATGTCCCACTTCGTCTCGCGGGTGCGCAGGTACATGACGGCGCAGATCCCGCCGGCCATGAAGCCGATCAGCGCGACGATCGCCATCGGCACGTGGACGTAGAAGATCTTCTGCACGAAGCCCTGGTCGGCGTCCAGCGGCGCGTAGAAGAAGACCATGGCGAACGCGCCCGTCAGCACGAGGGGGGTGGCCAGTGAGAGGGCGCGCAGGCCCTTTCCGTAGACGATTGCTCAGTCCTCCAGCAGGAAGTCGAAGACCGCGAAGGCGATCAGCGCGAAGAGCAGATCATAGATGGCCAGTATTGCCATCCAGTTACCCGGCAGCGGCCCGGCGCCGCCGTCCTGCAGCAGCGGCGTCGCGCTGCGCGCGGTGGCGAGCACGACCGGCACGAGCAGCGGCAGCGCGAGCAGCGGGACGATGAGGTCGCGCGCGCGGGTCTGGATCGCCAGGCCCGCGACGAGCGTGCCGATCACCGCGATGCCGGCGTTGGCGAGCAGCAGCACGAGCACGAGCGGGCCCAGCGCCTGCGTCAGCGGCGGGCCGAGCAGCAGCAGCGCGAACGCCGGGATCGCTACGAGCTCGACGACGCAGAGGAACACGAACAGCGCGACGGCCTTGGCCACGAGCATCGCCGTGCGGTCGACGGGCGCCAGCAGGAAGCCGTCGAAGCCGCCCTGCTCGTGCTCGGCGACGAACAGCCGGTTGACGCCGAGGATCGCCGCGAACAGCAGCGTCACGACGAGCACGCCGGCGGCGAGGTCGCCGGCGACGCGGTCGCGGTCCAGCCCGAAATGGAAGACGACGTACGTCGCGATGCTGAACAGCACCATCGCCGGCACCGACTCGCGCGTGCGCCACTCCAGCGTGAGCTCCTTGGCCAGCAGCGCGGCGACCGTCGATTTCACGAGTACAGCTCGGCGATCTGCGCGGCGCGGATCTCGCCGGCCGGGGCGAGGAACGTGACGCGCGCGGCCTTCAGCCCCAGCGCCAGGTCGGCGCCGCGCAGCCCACCGGCCGGGTCGTGGCTGGTGACGACGCGCGTGGCGTGGCTGCCGGCCCCGATGAGCGGCGCTACCTGTGCCGCCGCGGCCGGGTCGAGGTTGGCCAGCGGCTCGTCGAGCAGCAGCAGCGCCGGCTCGTGCAGCACCGCACGCGCGATCGCCAGGCGCTGGACCATCCCGCGCGAGAGCTCCGCCACCGGGTCGTCGGCGCGGGCGCTCATGCCGACGGCCGCGAGCACCTCCTCGACGCGGGCGGGCGCCACCCCGTACAGGCGCGCGTAGAAGCGCAGGTTCTCGCGCCCGCTCAGCTCCCGGTAGAGCATCGCCTCGTGGCCGAGGAAGCCGATCCGCCCGCGCACGGCGTAGCCGTCGTCGGGCAGCGGGCGGCCGAGCACACGCACCTCGCCGGCGTGCGGGCGCAGCAGCGTGGCGAGCATCCGCAGCAGCGTCGTCTTGCCCGCGCCGTTGGGGCCGAAGACGACGAGCGTGCGACCGGCCTCGAGCTCGAGCGTGACGTCGCGCAGGGCCGCGCGCTCGCCGTAGCGACGGCCCGCGCCGCGCAGCTCGATCGCGAGGTCGGTGTCGGCCACGGGCGGGACGCTACTCAGCGGGCGGCCGGCGCGAGCGCCGCGGCGGCCAGGCACAGGACCACGACGAGCGACAGCGCGAGCGGCAGGCTCGTCGCCTCCGAGAGCAGCCCGATGAGCGCGGGCCCCGCGATGAACGCGCCGTAGCCGCTCGTGGCGACGGCGGCGAGGGCGGGCGCCGCGGGGCCGTCGGTCTCGCCCGCCGCGCTCAGCGCGAGCGGGAACAGGCCCGCCAGGCCGGCGCCCATGAGCGCGAAGCCGGCGATGCCGATGACGGCGCCGGTGCTCAACAGCGCCAGCGTGAGGCCGGCCGCCGCGAGCAGCCCGCCGCCGCGGACGACCGCGACCCGGCCGAAGCGCCCCGCCAGCGGGTCCGCCGCCAGGCGCCCGAAGCCCATCGTCAGCGAGAAGGCGGCCAGCCCGAGCGCCGCCAGCGAGGGCCCGGCGTCGGTCTCGCGATCGAGCAGGATCGCGCTCCAGTCGCTCACCGCGCCCTCGGCAAGCAGCGCGCAGAACGCGAGCAGCCCGAGGCTCGCGAGCGCGCGCGAGGGGCGCGCGAAGAGCGGCCCGTCCGAGCGCGCGTCGGTCGTCGCCGGCAGCAGGCCGGGTCGTGCGGCGAGAACGACGAGGGCGAGCAGCAGGCCCGCGATCGGCAGGTGCGCGGCCGGTTCGAGACCCACTCCGGCGGCGAGCCCGCCCGCGCCCGCGCCGGCCATCGCGCCGAACGAGAACGCCGCGTGAAACGAGGCGAAGATCGGGCGCTCGGTCCGCTGGTCGAGCGCGACCCCCTGCGCGTTCATGCTCACGTCCATGACGCTCGAGCCGATCGCGATCGTGACGAACGCGGCGACGAAGAGGGCGAGCGTCGGCGCGAGCCCGACGAGCGGCAGGCCCGCGGTGTAGACGAGGCCGCCCGCGAGCACGAGCGGCCGGCTGCCGATCCGCACGGCGAGCGCGCCGGCCAGCGGCTGCGCCGCCATGAGCGCGAGCGAGCCGATGAGCAGCACGATCCCGAGGCCGGCGTCGGACAGGTCGTGCTCGCGCTGGAAGGCGGGCAGGCGCGATGCAAAGCTCGCGAACGCCGCGCCGTTGGCGGCGAAGACCGCCGTGATCGCCGCCCGCGGGCTCAGCGGCCCGGGGCTAGGCCGGAGCGTGCGTGCGCTGGGCGGCCGCGATGAGGTCGAGCACGGCGGCCTCGTCGCCGGCCCGCAGCAGCGCGATCGGGTCGGGATCGCCGTTGACGATCGACTCGAAGAACGCCTTGCGGTCCTGGTAGGTCGGCAGCGTCCCCTTCGCCCAGCCGCGCGCGTCGTTGAGCATGATCGCCAGGCGCGCGTACTCCTCGCCGAAGAGCTCGGACACCTCGGCCTTCATGCGCTTGGCCAGCGCGGGCGACGCCCCGGCCGTGGAGATCGCGATCGCCAGCGGGCCGGTGCGCACGATCGCGGGCAGGATGAAGTTGCACAGCGGCGGCACGTCGACGATGTTCACGAGCATCGCGCGCCGCTCGGCGTCGTCGAACACGCGGATGTTGATGTCGGTGTCGTCGGTGCAGGCGATGACCATGAAGACGCCCTCGAGGTCCTCGCGCCCGCCGTACTCGCGCTGCTCCCAGGCGATCGAGCCCTCGGCGGCGAGCGAGCGCAGCGCGCCGACCGCATCGGGCGAGATGAGCGTGACGTCGGCGTCGCAGGCGAGCAGGCCCTCGGTCTTCTCGAGGCCGATCTCGCCGCCGCCGACCACGACGCAGCGCCGCCCCGTGAGTTTCAGGCAGGCGATGTAGAACGGGGTGTCGAGCATCCCCTGGACGCAGGACTGGTCGCAGATGCCCTTGCGCAACTGGCAGACGCAGTTCTTCCCGGCATAGGCCTGTGCTGGCATCCGTCCAAGGGTAATGCGCCGTAATGGCAGGGGATGGCCCCTACGGTTTCCGGAGCGTTAATCATGGACTCGTACTTCGACGACACCTCGATGCTGCGCCGCGTGCACCGCGAGTTCGCGGTGGCGCTGTCCGGCCCGCGCGCGCTGCTCATGCAGGCCGCCCACCCGGTCGCGTTCGAGGGGTTCTTCGCGCACAGCGGCGCGCTCGACGAGCCCTACGAGCGGCTGCGCCGGACGGCCGACGTGATGAACACGATCGGCTTCGGCGCGCGCGCCGACGCCGACCGCGCCACGCGCCGCGTGCGCTCGATGCACGGCAAGGTCCGCGGCGAGCTCGAGCGTCCGGCCGGCCGCTTTCCCGCCGGGACGCCGTTCGCCGCCGACGACCCCGCGCTGCTGCTCTGGGTGCTGGCGACGCTCGTGGACTCCGCGCTGGTCTTCTACGACACGTACGTCGAGTCGCTGTCGCGGGCCGGGCGCGAGGCCTACTGGCAGGACTACCGCGTCATCGGCGGCCTGTTCGGGCTCAGGGACGACGAGATGCCGGCCGACATCCGCGCCTTCGACGCGTACATGCGCGGGATGCTCGAGGGCGACGACCTCTTCGTCACCTCGGCGGCGCGCGAGCTCGCCCTGCAGATCGTCATGCGCCCGCCGGTCGGGCTGACGAAGCGGCCGATCCTCGAGGTCGTGAACTTCGTCACGGTCGGGCTGCTGCCGGCGCGGCTGCGCCGCCAGTTCGGCCTGTCGTGGGATCCGCTGCGCGCGCTCATGCTGCGCGGCGGCGCGGAGTACGCCAAGCGCGTGCTCGTGCCGCTGGCGCCCGAGCGGCTGCGCTTCGTGTCCGGCGCGCGGGTGTAGCGCGGCGGTCCGCATCGGCGCCGTGACGCCGGCAGCGGGGACGCCGACGCTCACGGCATCAGCGACTCGAGCCGGCCGCTGAGGGCGACCGCGATCACGCCCGCTGAGAGCGCCGCGCCGAGCGCGCGCTCGCGGGTGCCGCGGCCGGACGCCACGGGGAGCGCCGCGCCCACCACGAGCGCCACGCCATCGGTCGCCGGCCCGCCGAGCACGGCCGGGATGCCCTCCGCGATGCAGACCCCGGCCAGCGGCAGGCCGGCCAGCACGCGCGTGATCCCGACGGCCTGGGTCCACACCCGGCCCGCCGCGCCGAACACCGCGCCGCCGCCGATCCCGAGCGCGAGCCAGGATAGCGGCGAGCCCGCCACGCTCGCCAGCGCGACGCCGGGCTCGGTCGCGGCGATCCACGCGTAGTAGGCGAGGTTCGCCGTGGCGAGGGCCAGCGCGCCGGCGGCCGCACCGCGCAGCGGCGGCGCCTGGCGCTGCAGCACGCCGGCGGCGAACGCCACGCCGAGCCACGTCGCGTTCGCGCTCACGCCGAGCGACAGCCCGTCGGTCGTCTCCTCGACCCGGCTCAGCACGCCCAGCAGCGCGCCGGCGACGACTGCGATGCGCGTCATCCGGCGCGATCCTAGGCAGCGCCCTTGGCCGTCGTGTCAGGAGGGGATGGGGATCCTGCGAAGCCGCTCGGACCTGCCCGTGGCGCGGCAGGGTTCACCGATCCGGCCGTCAGGGCACAAGCGCAACGTGCTGACGGCGATCCTCTTCGGCCTGGCGGCCTCCAGCGCGCTCGTCATCGGCGCGATCGTCGGCTCGTTGTGGGACCCCCCGCGCGAGGTCACCGGCGTGCTGCTGGCCTTCGCCAGCGGGGCGCTCATCTCCGCGCTGGCGTTCGAGCTCTTCGAGGAGGCCTACCACCTGGGCGGCGCCGCGCGCTCGGGGCTGGCGCTGCTGGCGGGCGCCGCCGCGTTCGTCGCCGCCGACACCTGGCTGGACCGGCGCGTCACCGGCCAGGCCGGGCCAGAGCAGCGCGAGGTCGCCGGGAAGGCGGCGGCGCAGGCGACGAGCGGAGCGCAGCGCACGGTCGGCTTCGCGCTGCTGGCCGCCGTCACGCTCGACGGCGTGCCGGAGAACCTCGCGCTCGGCGTCTCGCTCGTCGACGACGCGTCGCTGGCGCTCCTCGTCGCGATCTTCTTCTCCAACCTGCCCGAGTCGCTCGTCGGCGCCGTCGCGATGCGGGCGGGCGGCCAGCACATGCGCTCCGTCGTCGGCACGTGGGTCGTCTGCGCCGCGCTGCTGGCGATCGCGGTCGTCGCCGGGCGCGCCCTCGCCGAGCCGATGAGCGACGAGGTCCTCGCGGTCGCGCTCGGCTTCGCCGGCGGCGCGGTGCTGGCGTCGCTCGCCGACACGCTCATGCCGGAGGCCTTCGAGCGCGGCCGTCCGTACAACGCGTTCGCGTGCGCGGCGGGCTTCTTCCTGTCGTTCATCCTCGCGGCCTGAGCGTCGGGCCGATCGTGACGCGCCGAGTGCGGATACCGCACCCGGCGCGTCACGACCGCTAGGCCGGCGGAGGGACGGGCTGCGGCACGCGGGGGGCGCGTGGCACGAGCTTCTTCGGCCCGCCGCAGCCGAGGGGCCTCACCGTCGAGCGCTTCGTCGGGTTGGTGCCCGCGCGCACCTCGGCGCCGTCGGACATGCAATCGCCGTCGGTGTCCTTCTTGTTCGGGTTGGTGCGGTGGGTCCTGCCCTCGGCGCCGTCCGAGAGGCCGTCGCCGTCGCTGTCGTGCTTGACCGGGTTGGTCTTGACGTACTTGACCTCGAGGCCGTCGGAGTACCCGTCCCCGTCGGTGTCCCACACCGTCGGGCTGGTGCGGTCGCGCAGGCGGGTCCCGTAGCGCGCGTAGTCGTAGCGTGCGCGGACCTCGAAGCCGTCGAGCAGTCCGTCGCTGTCGGTGTCCGGGTCCCGCGGATCGGTGGCGTAGAGCGTTCCCGCGCCGCCCGCCGGGGGCCGGTAGCCGGTTCCCCTCTCGGCGTGGTTGGACAGCCCGTCGTCGTCGTAGTCGTTGTCGACCGCCGGCAGCGAGCAGCCCCCGCAGGTGATGGGCGGCAGCTCCGCGCCGGCCTCGTTCGGGGCCCCGGAGGGCCGCTCCTGGGCTGAGGCGGGAGCAGCATGGACGGCGGCGCCGGCCGCGAGCGCGCCCACGGTGAGCAGGACGCCGAGCCGACGGTGGATCGCGAGATGGTTCATGCCTGTGCGCATGTCTGCCTTCTTTCTGTCGCCCGCCGAGCGGTGGGCTGATCGGATGGACAGGACCACCCTCGCGTCGTGCCGCGCCGGTCAGTAGCCCCCCAAGGGGTGGTCCGACGTCCCTTCGGGATGCGAGCGGGACGTCACGCCGGCGGCCCTCGACGGACCTCCGCAGCGCCGACGGCGCCACGCTGGCCGTGACCGAGCGGGGGACCGACAGCATCAGCACCTACGCGGTCGACGAGCGCGGCCTCGCCAGCGGCCCGACGACGATCGGCGCCGCCGGCCGGACCCCCTACGGCTTCGGCCCGAGCGTCTCCGACACGGGTGAGCTGGACTCGATCGGAGCGTTCGAGGGCGTTCCGGACACGGTCGCCGGGCTCGTCGCGGCCTGAGCCGCCCACCCGCGAGACCCGAGCGGCCGCGGGGCAGCCCTTCGCTTTGCGGGCGGTTGTGGCCGGCCGGCACGCTGGCTACGATGCCCGCCGATTATGCGCGCGCGCCTGCTGTCGGTGATGGTCGTCCTCGCGGTTCTGGTCCCGGCGACGTCCGCCTCGGGCGCCGACGTGTTTCGGCGGTGCGCCGGCGTTCCCGCCAACGGCGTGCTCGACCTGCGCAGCAAGAACCTGCCCTGCGCGAGCGCGCGCGCCCTCGCGCAGCGCACCCTCGACGTCAAGTGCTTTCTCAACGAGCGCACCTGTCGCCACAGCTTCCGCGGCCGCCGCTGGACGTGCACCGTGTCCGTGACGTTCGAGTCGGTCCGCTGCGTCACCGCCAAGCGGCGCGTCAGCTGGCGCAACCCGAGCTGAGACGGCGTGGCGTCGCCCGCCGCGCCCGCTCCGGCGACGACCTACAGCTCGCGCGCGAAGTGGTAGGAGCTGATCCGCATGCCGGTGTTGAAGTACAGCCGGTGCGCCTCCTGACGCTCCGGCCCGACGTTCGAGTCCAGCTGCAGCGCGACGCACCCTGCGCGCACGGCCTCGTCGGCGCACCACCGCAGCAGCGCGCGCCCGTGCCCGCGCCGCCGCGCCGCCGGCAGCGTCGAGAGGTCGTCGATGTAGAGGATGCGGCCGTAGGCGAGCATCTCCAGCACGCGAAAGCCGGCCACGGCGCTCACCGCCCCGTCGTCCTCGACGACCCCGGCGAGGCGATAGCCCTGCGGGCGCTGCAGCTCGTCCACGCGCCGCACGAACTCGCCCTCCTCCGCGAGGCGGGGCCGCAGCGCCCGCATCGCCCCGAACGCCGAGGCGGTCTCGCCGGGGCCCAGCTCGCGGACCGTCATCGCCGGCGCACCGATCGCAGCGTGCGACCCGCCACGCGCGCCAGCGGCCGGATGCCGGTGCGCCAGCCCAGCTGGCGGTCGGAGTCGCGCGCGGAGCGCAGCCGGGCGAGCGCCCGCCAGGCGTCGACGAGCGACCTGTCGTAGGGCTGCCACCAGGCGATCCGCCCGCCCGGCGGGTCCCAGGTGACGAGCTTGGGCTCCACCATCGCGCGCAGCGCCCCGTCGCCACGAGCCCGCCCGATGCCGGCGCCGTGCACCGCGCCCCAGGGCAGCTGCGGCTCGGTGCGCGAGACGACGTGGTCGTTCATCCACACCATCCCGGCGCGGATCTCGCGCGCGATCCGCGCGCCCTTGTACTGGTCGGCCGTCCATACCGAGGCGCCGAGCCCGCCGCCGACGCCCGCGTTGCACAGCGCGATCGCCTCCTGCTCGCTGTCGACGGCCTGCACGGCGATCCACGGGCCGGGCGCGTCCTCGTGCAGGAGCCGCGCGTCGGCCGGCACTCCGGTCAGCACGGCCGGGGCGAAGAACGCGCCGCTGTGCCCGTCGACGTCGACCGGCCCGCCGCAGTGCAGGGTCGCCCCGCCCGCGACGGCCTCGTCGATGAACGCGACGAGCCGCTCGAGGCGGTCGCGCGCCAGCAGCGGCCCGATCTCGGTGGCCGGCCCGGCGGGGTGGCCGACGCGCAGCGCGCGAGCCCGCGCGACGACGCCGGCCAGGAAGCGGTCGTGGCGCTCGCGCAGCACGTAGGCGCGCGCCAGGCTGCCGCCCGACTGGCCGGCGTTGGCGAATGCGCCATAGATCGCGCCGCCCACGGCGCGCGGGATGTTCGCGTCGGCGAGGACGAGCATCGGGTCCTTGCCGCCGACCTCGATCGTCGCGCGCTTGAGCCCCTGGGCGCAGGCCTCGCCGACGTCGCGCCCGGCCTGCGAGGAGCCCGTGAAGCGCACGTGCGCGATGTCCGGCGCCGACACGAGCGCCCGCGCCGTCGGCGGGTCGCCGTGGACGACCTGCAGCAGGCCCTCGGGCAGCCCGGCCCGCGCGAACGCGCGCGCGATCCGCTCCCCGGCCAGCGCGGCGAGCGGCGACGGGTGCAGGACCACGCCGTTGCCGCCCATCAGCGCGATCGCCACGTCGCCCAGCGGCGTCGCGAACGGCTCGGCGCCCGGCGTGAGCACCGCGACGACGCCGAGCGGCTCGAACGTCAGCCGCGCGCGCTTGGCGATCTGCAGCGAGCGCGACAGGCCGACGCGCTCGGGGCCCAGGATGCGCGGCCCGTGCTCGGCGAGCCACAGCAGCGTCTCGACCGCCGGCAGCAGCTCCATGGTCTGCGCCTCGGCGACCGGCCGGCCCTGCTCGGCGACGAGGATCCGCAGCAGGTCGTCCCACTCGTCGATGACCGCCTGCGCGGCGCGCGCGAGGTAGCGCGCGCGGTCGGCCGCCCGCAGCTGCGCCCACAGCTGCTGCACCTCGGCCGCGCCGCTCACGGCGGCGGCGACATCGGCGGGCGCCGTCGCGGCGACGCTGCCCAGACGGGCGCCGTCGATCGGGCTGAACGAGTCCATCCGGATGCCGGGGGCGGCGACGCCGAGGTTCGCGCGCGACCGGCTCACGCGCGTCCTCTCCGCCGCCGGATGTCCTCGTTTCGCGCCAGCAGGTCGGCCTCCATCTCGTCGGGCTCGTAGAAGCGCGCGCCGACGACCTCGTCGGGCGCGACCTCCTGCGGCGAGAGGTGGCCGGGATGGTTGTGCGGGCTGTCGTAGTCGACCGGGTGCGAGCGGATCTGCGGCGGCGGCGCGGCGGCGCCGTGCTCGCGGACGTGGCGGATCGCCTTGCCGATCGAGATCGTCGCGGCCTTGGACTTCGGCGCGAGCGCCAGGTAGATCGTCGCCTGCGAGAGCGCGTGGACGGCCTCGGGCATGCCGACATGCTCGACCGCGGCCGCCGCCGCGGTGGCCACGACGAGCGCCTGCGGGTCGGCGTTGCCGATGTCCTCGGAGGCGAAGATCACCATCCGGCGCACGAGGAAGCGGGCGTCCTCGCCGCCCTCGAGCATCACCGCGAGGTAGTACAGGGCGGCGTCCGGGTCCGAGGCGCGGGTGGCCTTGATCCAGGCCGAGATGTAGTCGTAGTGCTGGTCGCCCGCGCGGTCGAAGCGGATCGCCTTGCGCTGCAGCGCCTCCTGCGCGCCCTCCAGCGTGACGCTCGCCTCGCCCGCGCTGGCCGCCGTCGCGCAGGCCAGCTCGAGCGCGGCCAGCGCCGTGCGCGCGTCGCCGCCCGCGCGCGCGGCGAGGAACCCCAGCGCGTCGTCGGGCACCGCGGCCCCGCACTCGCCCCGCTGCAGGGCGCGGCGTAGCAGCGTCTCGATCTCGTCCGGCGTCAGCTCGTGCAGCTCGTAGACCTGCGTGCGGCTCAGCAGCGCCGAGTTGACCTCGAAGTACGGGTTCTCGGTCGTCGCCCCGATGAGCGTGACCAGCCCCTCCTCGACGGCCGGCAGCAGCGCGTCCTGCTGGGCCTTGTTGAAGCGGTGGATCTCGTCGAGGAAGAAGACCGTGCCGCCCTGCCCGGCCTTGCGCCGGTGCGACGCGCGCTCGATGACCGCCCGGACCTCGGCGCGGCCGGCCTGGACGGCGCTGAGCTCCTCGAAGGCCGCCTTCGCCGAGCCGGCGACGATCCGCGCGAGCGTCGTCTTGCCGCTGCCGGGCGGGCCGTGCAGGACCATCGAGTGTGGGCGGCCGTCGGCGATCGCGCGGCGCAGCGCGGTCGGCTCCTCGGGCGTGCCGAGCAGGTGCTCCTGGCCGACGAGCTCGTCGAGCGTGCGCGGGCGCATGCGCACCGCCAGCGGCGCGTCGGCGCGCGGCACCGGCGTCGTCGTGCGGGCGGGCTCCTCGTCACCGAGATCGAACAGCTGGTCGCTCATCGCGCAAGTATCGTCGCGCGGGCCTTGGAGCTCGCGGCATTTGCGGTCTGGTGTTTCCTCGTGGCCCTCGCGGGCGGCCTCGTCGGGCTCGTGCTCGGCAACATCCGCCTGCCCGCGACGCTGCTCGTCAGCCCCAACGTCGCGGCCGCCGGCGGCGCGAACCTCCTCATCAGCGGCGCGGCGGCCGCCGCGGCCGCCGCCGCGCACATCCGCGCCGGGCGCATGCACTGGCGGCTGTTCTGGTGGATGGCGCCGCCGTCGATCGCGGGCGCCGTCGCGGGCGGCTACCTCGCGGGAACGCTCGACGAGGACGTGCTGCTCGCGGTCATCGCCGCGGTG
>JAUXSD010000209.1 GCA_030681525.1 Solirubrobacteraceae bacterium | reverse complement strand
CGAGGAGCATGGGCACGCCCTGGGAGCACAGCACGGTGATCAGCAGGTTCTTCTGCTGGCGCCTGCGCACGGCGAGGACCTCCTCGTCGTCGGTGGGGCCCTCGACGCCGTGGTTCCAGGAGCGGTTGTCGTCGGTGCCGTCGCGGCTGTCCTCGAGGTTCGCCGCGTTGTGCTTGTGGTCGTAGGACACGAGGTCGGCGAGCGTGAAGCCGTCGTGGGCGGTGATGAAGTTGATCGACGCCGACGGCGCGCGGCCGTCCTGGGCATACAGGTCGCTGGACCCCGTGAGGCGGCTGGCGAACTCCGACACGCTCGTCTCGCCGCGCCAGAAGTCGCGGATCGTGTCGCGGTAGATGCCGTTCCACTCCGTCCACAGGACCGGGAAGTTGCCGACCTGGTAGCCGCCGGGGCCGACGTCCCACGGCTCGGCGCTGAGCTTGACCTGCGAGAGGACCGGGTCCTGGTGGATCGTGTCGAAGAACGCGCTGAGGCGGTCGACGTCGGAGAGCTCGCGGGCCAGCGCCCTGGCCAGGTCGAAGCGAAAGCCGTCGACGTGGCACTCGATGACCCAGTAGCGCAGCGAGTCCATGATGAGCCGCAGCACGCTCGGATGGACCGGGTTCAGCGAGTTGCCCGTGCCCGTGAAGTCCATGTAGAAGCGCGGGTCGTCGGGCATGAGCCGGTAATAGCTCTCGTTGTCGATGCCCTTGAAGGAGAGCATCGGTCCGAGGTGGTTGCCCTCGGCGGTGTGGTTGTAGACGACGTCGAGGATCACCTCGATGCCGGCCCGGTGCATCGCCTTGACCATGCCCTTGAACTCGCGCACCTGCTCGCCGGTCGAGCCGGTGGCGGCGTAGTCGGCGTGCGGGGCCAGGAAGCCGATCGAGCTGTAGCCCCAGTAGTTCGACAGGCCCTTCTCGACGAGGAAGTGCTCGTCGGCGTTGTGGTGCACCGGCAGCAGCTCGATCGCGGTGACGCCGAGGTCCTTGAGGTACTGGATCGCCGGCTCGGAGGCCAGGCCGCCGTAGGTTCCGCGCAGGTCCTCGCGCACGTCGGGGTGCAGCATCGTGAAGCCCTTGACGTGGGCCTCGTAGATGACCGTCTGGTTCCACGGCGTCTGCAGCAGGCGGTCGCCCTCCCAGTCGAAGCCGGGATCGACCACGAGGCACTTCGGGATCGCCTCGGCGTCGTCCTCGTCGTCGGCCTCGAGGTCGGCGGTCTCGGATTCGTCGGGGATGTAGGGCAGCGTGCTGGCCTTGTGCCACTGGACCTCGCCCTCGATCGCCTTGGCGTAGGGATCGATGAGCAGCTTCGTGGGGTTGAAGCGCTTGCCGCACTCCGGGTCGTACGGGCCGTAGACGCGGTAGCCGTAGCGCTGACCGGGCCGCACGTCGGGCAGGTAGCAGTGCCAGTTGTGCGCGGTCTGCTCGACGAGGTCGATCCGCGTCTCGTTGTCGTCCTCGTCGAACAGGCACAGCTCGACGCGCTCGGCGTTCTCGCTGAAGATCGAGAAGTTCGTGCCGCGGCCGTTCCAGGTCGGCCCGAGCGGGAACGGGCGGCCGGGCCAGACCTCGAGGTCGCTGGCCTTCTTGATGGCGACGGCGCCGGGATGCCTCATCTGACGAGCGCCCCGGAGAGCGCCGGCAGCGTGATCTGCCCGCCGCCGATCTGCGCGCCGTCGTCTGTCGCGAGCACGACCTCGGCATGGCCGGCGCCGAGCGGCACCGCCTGCGCCTCGGCGGCGAAGTTGCAGGCCAGGCGGTAGGGGCCGCGGTCGACCGCCAGCCAGCGTGCGTCCTCGTCGAATCGGGTCATGGTCTCCTCGGGGGGCAGTTGGTGGCGCACGGCCAACAGTCTTGCGAACAGGTCCGCGAGCGCCTCGTCGCGCTCGCGCGTGAGCTTGGAGCGCTCGAACGTGGCGGGATCCTGCGGGTCGGGCACCGCCTCGCCGGCGAACTCCGCGAACGCGGCGAACTCACGGCGGCGCCCGTCGCGCGTGGCAGTGGCGATCTCCTCGTCGATGTGGTCGGAGAAGAACTGAAACGGCGCGGGCTCGCCGTACTCCTCGCCCATGAACAGCATCGGCACGAACGGCGACAGCAGCGTGACGAACGCGCCCAGCCGCCGGGTGGGCGGCGGCAGGCGGTCGCCGAAGGCGCGGTTGCCGACCTGGTCGTGGTTGGAGGAGAAGACGACGAACTCGTGCGGCGGGCGGTCGTGGGCGGGCGCGCCGAAGCGGCGCTTGCGAAACGTCGAGTACTGCCCGTCGTGGACGAACGGCCGCGCGAACGCCTTCGCGAGGTCGGCGACCGCGCCGAACTCCTCGTAGTAGCCGCTGCGGTCGCCGGTCAGCAGGACGCGCAGCGCGTGGTGGAAGTCGTCGGCCCACTGCGCGTCGTGGCCGAAACCGCCCTGCTCGCGCGGGCGCACGACCTTCGGGTCGTTCATCCCCGACTCCGCGATGACCAGCGCCCCGGGACGGGCGGCGCGGACGCGGTCGGCGAGCTCGGCCAGGATCGGCACCGCGCCGGTGTCGAAGATCGCGTGGATCGCGTCGAGGCGCAGCCCGTCGACGTGGAAGTCGCGCATCCAGCCCTCGGCGGACTGCAGCACCCACTCGCGGACCGGATCGCAGTGCGCGTCGTCGTAGTTGATCGCGTTGCCCCAGAACGTCGAGTAGCGATCGGTGAAGTACGGGCCGAACGCCGCGAGCGCCTGGTTGCCCGACGCGCCGACGTGGTTGTAGACGACGTCGAGGATCACGCTCAGCCCGCACGCGTGGGCGGCGTCGACGAGGCGCTGGAAGGCCAGCGGCCCGCCGTAGCTGGAATGCGCGGCGCCGAGGTAGACGCCGTCGTAGCCCCATCCGTGGTTACCCGGGAACTCGGCGATCGGCATGAGCTCGATCGCGGTGATGCCGAGCTCGGCGAGCCCGGGCAGGAAGTCGATCGCGGCATCGAACGTGCCCTCGCCGGTGAACGTCCCGACATGCAGCTCGTAGATGACGTGCTCGCTCAGCGGCCGCGCCGCGAAGTCGGCGTCCGTCCAGGCGAAGGCCTTCGCGTCGACGATCCGCGAGGGGCCGCGCAGACCGGCCGGCTGGTGGCGCGACGCGGGATCGGGCAGCTCGTGGACCTCGCCGTCGCGCGCGAGGAGATAGACGTAGTCCTCGCCGCCGTGGGCGTCGACGCGACCCTCGTGGACGCCCCCGCCGACGTGGGTCAGCGCGTGCTCGTCGTCGCCGACGCGGACGCCGACGTACTCGGCGCCCAGCGCCCAGACGCGAAACTCGACGGCGTCGTCGGCGAGGGGGGTCGCGCCGAGGCGGCGCTCCCAGGGATACGGCTCGGTCAGGGTCGGCATCCGGGGCAAGGTACCCATCGCCGTTGGGCCGGAAGCAGGCCACGCCGGCTTGGCGAGCCCCTGCGGGGGGCATCATGCAGGTCATGCGCGGCACGGCTCTCGCGATCGCCGGTGCCGTCGTGCTCGCGGGCTGCGGCGAGTCCGACCGCCAGCTCGCGCCGATCGACCGCGCCGAGCTGCACCGCTTCGTCGACCGCACGCGGGTCGCCGCGCGGGCGGGCGACCTGCCGGCCACGCACGCGGCGCTCGAGGCGCTGCGGGCGCGCGTCCGCGAGCTGCGCGCGGCGGGCCGGGTCGGCGACGAGACCGCCCAGCGGCTGCTGAAGTACAGCGCCGTGACGCAGCTGCGCGCGCGCCAGACCCTCGCGCCCGCCGGACCATCCGCCGCGGGCGAGGCCGCGGAGGACGACGGATGACCCCGGACGGCGCCGCTGCGGTGCCCGGCGGCGAGCTGCTCGGCGGCCGCTACCGGCTCGAGCAAATCCTCGGCAGCGGCGGGATGGCGATCGTCTGGCGCGCGACCGACCTGCGCCTCGGGCGCACGGTGGCGATCAAGCTCATCGCCGACACGCTCGCCGCCGACCCCGCCTACCTCGAGCGCTTCACCCGCGAGGCGCGCACCGCCGCCGGGCTGTCGCATCCCAACCTTGTCGGCGTGTACGACTACGCCGCGTCCGCCGAGCGGCCGTTTCTCGTCATGGAGCTCGTCGAGGGCGGCACGCTGGCCGACCGCATCGTGCGCGGCGCGGTCGACGCCGAGGAGGTCCGCGCGGTGGCCCGCGACCTGCTCTCGGCGCTGGCGTGCGTCCACCGGGCGGGCATCCTGCATCGCGACATCAAGCCGGCCAACGTCCTGCTCGGCAGCGACGGCCGCGCGCGCCTGACGGACTTCGGCATCGCCCATCCCGAGGACGCGACGCGCCTGACGCAGACCGGCCACCTCGTCGGGACGATCCGCTACCTGGCGCCGGAGCTCGTCGAGGGCGCGCCGCCGACGGTGCGCAGCGACCTCTTCGCGCTCGGCGTCCTCCTCCGCGAGCTCGCCGGCGAGGGGCTCGCCGGGCACCTGCGCCGGCTCGTCGAACGGCTCGCCGACCCGGATCCGGCGCGGCGGCCGGGCAGCGCGAGTGAGGCCCTCGCCGCGATCGCGCCCGCGGTGAACGAGCCGGCGCGGGCGGCGCCGGACGACGCCGGCCCGGCGCCCACCGAGACCCGCGAGCAGCTGCCGGCGCCGGCGCCCGCCGCCCGGCCGGCTCGGCGCGACGTGCGCGCAACGGCCGTGCCGGTCATCGTCACCGCGATCGTGCTGCTGCTCGTGGTCGCCTTCGTCCTCGCCCTCGACGGGGACGACGACGGCGGCGCCGCGGACGCCCCGACGGCGGCCGGCCAGCCGCCGCTCACGCTCGAAGGACGCCTGGACCAGCTCGACCGCATCATCCGAGGAGAGGCCCCATGACCATCACCCCCTACCTGCTCTACGAGGACGTGGGCGCCGCGCTCGAGTTCCTCGCGAAGGCGTTCGGCTTCGAGGAGGTGCTGCGCTACACCGGCGACGAGGGCTACGTCAACCACGCCGAGATGCGCCTCGGCGACGACGTCGTCTACCTCGGCGACCCCGGCCCGGACTACCGCAACCCGGGCAGGCTCGGCGGGCCGACGGTGCTCGTCGGCGTCAGCGAGCTCGACGACGTCGACGGCCTCTGCGAGCGCGCCCGCGCCGCCGGCGCGCAGATCACGCAGGAGCCCACCGACCAGGCCTACGGCGAGCGGCGCTTCGGCGCCGCCGACCCGGAGGGCCACCACTGGCACTTCTCGCAGCCGATCGCCGACGTCGAGCCGGAGGACTGGGGCGCGACGACGCCGGGCTGACGTGCCGGCGCGGACGCAGCGGGGGCGCGCGACGGCGGCGGCGGTCCTCGCGGCGCCCAGCGCGGATCGGCGCGGACGCGAGGCGCGGCGCGTTGAATGTCCCGGATGGGTGGCGCGGACAGGGCTTCGCTGCGAGCGGGCATCATCGGCGCGCTGCTGGCGGCGGGTGCGGTGTCCGCCCTCTTCCTCGCGGCCGGTGCGTTCGAGGACGGCCCCGACGGCCCGCCGGCCGCTGCTTCCACCACGACCACGCCGGCCACGCCCTCCGTCGGCGACGTCTACCGCCGGGCCCGGCTCGGCGTCGTCCTCATCGACCACCGCCCGCCGGGCGTCCGCCCCCGCACCGGTGCCCCCACGCGCGATGACGGTGTCGCCACGGGCACGGGGTTCGTCGTCGACCGCGCCGGGCACGTCGTGACCAACCAGCACATCGTCGCCGGGCGCGGCACCACCACCGTGCAGTTCGGCCCCGGCGAGAAGCGCGCCCGGGCGACGGTCGTGCGCCGCGACGCCTCGACCGATCTGGCGGTCGTGCGGGTCGACCGGTCCCGTGCGCCGCGGCTGGCCCCGCTGCCGCTGGGCGACTCGGACAGCGTCGGCGTCGGCGACCCGGCGCTGGCGATCGGCAACCCGTTCGGCCTCGAGCGCTCGCTGAGCGTCGGCGTCGTCTCGGCGCTCGGCCGGCGCATCACGGCGCCCGACGGCACGCGGATCCGCGACGTCGTGCAGACCGACGCGGCGATCAACCCCGGCAACTCCGGCGGCCCGCTGCTCGACGGCGCCGGGCGCGTCATCGGCGTGATGACGCAGGGGCGCGGCAGCGGGATCGCGTTCGCCGTGCCGGTCGACACCGTCAGACGCGTCGTCCGCGATGCCCGCCGTCGCCCGCGGCCGGAGCGGTAGGCCCGGGCCGTGTCAGCGCGGCCGGCGGCGCTGGCGCAGCGCGAGGACGGCCAGCACCGCGACGCCGCCGAGCGCCAGCAGGGAGATGATCGAGACGATGTCCAGCGCCAGGCCCGAGTCGCCGTCCTCGGCGACCGGCGGCGGATCGGCGCCCCCGCGCGACGCGCCGCGCGCCGGCGTCTCGCCGGGCAGGAACGAGCGCTTGTCGAAGATGCCCGTGCCCTTGATGTAGGTCCAGCCGTTGTAGATCTGGCTGCGATAGGCGAACGCGCCGTTGGAGAAGAACAGCGGGATCGACGGCGCCGCCCGCGCGAGCAGCCGCGCCTCGGCCAGGATCGCGCGGGCGCGCACCTCTCGATCGGTCGCAGTCGCGACCCGCCGCGCCACCGCGTCGAACTCCGCGCTGCGGTACCCGCTGACGTTGAGCGGGGCGGTGCGGGGATCGGAGCCGAACATGTTGCGCAGGTAGTCGGGGTCGTGGGAGACGAGCGGCGGGATGCTGGTGATCGCCGCGTCGAAGTCCGGCCGTCCGCCGGTCTCGCCGAGCGCTCTGCTCAGCGCGCGGGGTGACACCTCGACGAGCGTCGCCGAAGCGCCCGCACGCTGCAGCGCGAGCACGACCTGCCGGCCGGCCTCCGCGCGCACCGGGTCGCTGTCGGGGGCGAGCACGCGCAGCGGCGCCAGCCCGAGGTCCGCCACCGCGGCCCGGGCGGCGGGCACGTCCACCCGGTGCACCGGGGCGCCGGCCGCCCAGCGCGAGGCCGGGTGCACGAAGCCCCCCAGCGCGGGAACGGCCGGGGCGACATTGCGCGTGATGCGCCGCAGGTCCAGCGATGCGGCGACCGCGCGGCGGGCCGCAGCGTCGGCGAACGGCGCTCGGCGCGTGTTGAGGACCAGCGCCGTCCCCGCGTACGCGGGGCCGCGCGCCACGGCGATCCCGAGCGAACCGCCGAGCCCGCCGGCCACCCCGCGCGGAAGGCTCAGCGGAACCATGTCGACGCGGCGCTCGCGCAAGGCCTCGAACGTCTCCTCGGCATCGTCGATGATCGGCACCCGCAGCTCGCGTACCTGCGGCGACCCGCGGAAGTAGGCCGTGTTCGCGCGCAGGACGTAGCCCCCGGCCCGGCGGGCGCTGGCGAGGCGATACGGGCCGCTGCCGACCGCGAGGCCGGCGGGCGCGCGCCGGCCGGCCGGCAGATCGCGCCACAGGTGGCTGGGCATGATCGGCACGTCGGCCAGCGGCTGGTCCTCGAACCCCGCCGCCGGGCGCAGCAGGTCGAACGTCGCCGTCAGCGGGCCGGTGGCGGTGACGCGCTCGACATCGACGAGTTGTGGCGTGAACCTCGGCTGCGAACGCCGCCGGAGCAGGTTGAACGTGAACGCCACGTCCGCCGCGGTCACGCGGCGCCCGTCGTGCCAGCGTGCATCCGAGCGCAACCGGACCGTGAGCCGCCGGCCGCCCCGGCTGCGCTGCACCGAACGCGCCAGCCACGGCTGCGCCACGCCCTCGGCGTCACGCCACATGAGGCTGTCGTAGACGAGCATCAGCAGGGGATGTCCGAGCTCGAACGTGTACGGCGTCAGGCCGCCGTCGTACTGCGGAAACGGCAGCCGCAGGACGTCGGGCCCCGGCGCCTGCGCCGCGGCCTGCGCCGGCGGCGCCGTCGCGCAGAGCAGCGCGAACATCGCGGCGGATACGCGCAAAGCGGCCTTGAGCGTCACGCCGGGCACCCTACGCGCTGGAGGCCCGCAAGACACCCTACGAGCGACCAGTGTCGGGGCACTTGATGTGTTTGACAGATAGTGGTACGTTCGGCCCCATACGTAGGTTTCACGGGCTTTAAGGAGGAGGCGGTCAGCATGGTTCGACGGACCCGCACGACAGCAGCGGCGCTCGCGGGGTTGAGCGTCCCTGTCGTGCTCGCAGGCGTAGCGATGGCTTGTACGCCATCGGGCTACGGCACACCTGCGACGCCAACGGCGCCGCCGGCGTCGACGGCAGCGCCCGCAACGGCGCCTTCAGCGTCACCGACACCGGCCGCGCCCAGCGCGGGGCCGGCTGCCGCGACGCCGGCGCCTGCACAGGCAACGGCACCCGCCCAGGCGGCGCCGGCACAGCAGGCTGCTCCGGCACGCTCGGCATCGGCCACCACCAGCGGCGCAGTCGCGCAGTCGACCCCGGCGGCGCGTCCGCAGCGTTCGACCGCTCAGGCACCGCGGACGCCGGCCGCCACGCGGACGCCGTCCTCGGCGGCGAATCGCAACTCCGTGACGGCCCGCGCCAACGGCTCCACCGCCGGCGTGACCCGCGCGGGCAACACCGCCGTGTTCCGCAGCTCGACCGCCCCGCAGGCGAGCCAGTCGGCCACGACGGCGACGAGCAAGAGCTCGGCGCAGTCGCCCACGAAGGCCGCTGCCCCGGCGAACGCCGGACCCGCAGCCTCGACGCGCAGCGCCACAGGTGACCTGTGGAGCGGCGTGGCCTCGGCCGGTGCGAAGCCCTCGCTGGCCTCGGCCGCCGCAGTCGGCGGACAGAGCGGCGGACTCAGCGGCGGAGTCATCGCCGGTATGGCCATCCTCGGCCTCGGTCTCGTCGGTCTGACCGGCGGAGCGCTTGCGACGGCCGGACGGCGTCGCCGCGCGACCGGCACGGCCGGAGCGTCCAGCCAGCGTTAGATGGCAACCGACGGTTTGGTGGAGCACGCCTCCACCCAGCCGCCAGCAAGTGAGACGAGCCCCGTCCGCCCCCGGCGGCGGGGCTCGTTGCTTTTGGCGCTGCTGGCACTCTGGCTCATCCTCGGCGGCGTCGCCGCGGTGATCCTGTCCGGCTCGTTCGACGAGGAGCCGACCGTGCGCCTCGTCGGCCGCGATGCGCCGGTCAACGTGTCGGCGCGCAGCCCCGACGACCTCAGCGCGCACAACTCGCCGACCCTGGTCCGCAACCCGGTCCGCCCCGCGAACCTCGCGGTCTCCAGCCGGATCGACACTCCCGAGTTCTCCTGCGGCCTGCACGTGTCCGCGGACGCCGGCGCCACTTGGCGCCAGACGCCGATCCCGGCGCCTGCGGGCGCCCAGAAGTGCTTCGCACCCGACGTCGCGTTCTCCGCGGACGGGACGCTCTACCTCTCGTTCGTCACCCTCGCCGGCCCGGGCAACGTCCCGAACGCGCTCTGGCTCTCCAAGTCCACCGACGGCGGGCAGACGCTGTCGACGCCGCTGAAGGTGCACGGCGAGCTGACCTTCCAGGTGCGCCTGGCGACCGACCCGGGCAACGCCAAGCGCATCTTCCTGACGTGGCTGCAGGCCGACGAGGTCGGCGTGCTGCGCATCAGCGGAACCAACAGCCCGATCGTCGCCGCCCGCTCGGATGACGCCGGCGCGACCTGGACCGATCCCGCGCCCGTGAGCGGCAGTGCCCGCGAGCGCGTCGTGACCCCGGCGCCGGTGGTCGGCCGCGACGGCTCGCTGTACGTCCTCTACCAAGATCTCGGAGAGGACCGGCTCGACTACGAAGGCGTGCACCGGGGCCAGGGCGGTCCCGCCTACGACGGGCGCTTCTCGCTCGTGATGGCGCGTTCGCGCGACGGGCTCGGCGGCTGGCAGGAGTCGGTCGTCGACACGCAGATCGCGCCGATCGGCCGCTTCCTCGTGTTCCTGCCGCCCGCCCCGTCGGTGGCGATCGACGACGACGGACGCCTCTATGCCGCCTTCCAGGACGATCGCCTCGGCGACCCGGACGTGAACCTGTGGACGCTCGAGCCGGGCGCCTCGAAGTGGAACGGGCCCAGGCGGGTCAACGACACCCGCCGCCGCGACGGCACCGCGCAGTACCTGCCCAGGCTCGCCGTGGCGCCCGACGGGCGGCTCGACGTCCTGTACTACGACCGCCGCGCAGACGCGGAGAACGTGATGAACCACGTGTCGCTGCAATCCTCGTTCGACCACGGCGAGTCGTTCACCTCGGCTCTGCGCCTCTCCAGCCAGGCGTTCGACTCGACGATCGGCTTCGGCCGCAAGGAGGGTCTGCCCGATCTCGGCAGCCGTCTGGCGCTCATCTCCAGCGACCGCGCGGCCCTCGGCGTCTGGACCGACACGCGTGCCGGAACGCCGGCCACCCAGAAGCAGGATCTCGCGCAGGGCGTGATCTCCGTCAGCGATCCGTACCGCCTGCCGGACGCCGCCGAGACCGCACTGCGCTACGGCGGCTTTGCCGCCGTGCTGGCGGGCCTGATCCTGCTGGGGCTCGTGCTCAGGTCGCGCCGCCGCGGAGCGCGCGCCGCGACGGCATAGGCGGCGTCCCGCCTCCGAGGCGGCCGCCGCCCCGCGTCATCGGCAGCGGCCGAGGCTCACCCGCGGCCCCGCCCGCCGCAGGCCGGCGCGGACGAAGCGGTTGGGCACGCCGAGCGAGCTCGAAACCGCCCCGCCCGCGAACGCGGTCGTCAGCACCCGTCCCTGGCCGTCGACCACCGGACCTCCGGAGTTCCCCGGCTGCAACCGGCCGCGGATCGTCGTCACGAGGCGTCCGGTGATGAGATCCGACACGCCCGGCGACGGCCGGCCGCCCAGGCGAGCGACGATCCGATCGGTCGTGGGGCCCAGCCGTGCGCGCCGGATCGCCCAGCGGCCGAGCGGAAAGCCCAGGGACGCGCCGGCCGTCCCGGCGCGCGGCTCGCGCACCATCGGCAGCGCGCGCAGTCCGCGCAGCGCGGTGACCCGCAGCAGCGCGATGTCGTGCTCCCCGTCGAACCAGATCGGCACACCGACGGCCTGCCGGCGGCTGCCGCGCGGCTGGACGATGATCCTCTGCCCGCCCGCCACGACGTGCGCGTTCGTCGCGACGATGCCGGCGGCGGCGACCCACCCGGTCCCTGAGCCGAGGCCGTCGCACTTGGCGACGAGGATCCTGGCGACGCTGCGCTCCGCCGCGACGACGTCGGGATCGAAGAGCAGCGCCGGATCCCCCGGTGCGACATCCGGCCCGCGGCCGGCGTAGCGCGGAAGGTTGTCGATCGGCGGCAGCGCCTCGGTGAGAGCCGGCCCGGCGGGCGTGACCGCGGCGTTCAGCCGGCCGATCACGTCGGACTCGATGACGTGCTCGCGCACGGCCGGCACCTCCGCGACGGACGGCGCGAGCATCCACACGACCACGACCGCCGCGGCCGCGGCCATCACCGCACCGCCGGCGCCATCGATCGCGCCGCGACGGCGCAGCGCTCGGGGCAGGCGCGGCGCGCGCGCCTCGGCGAGCGCGGCGATCAGTGCCCCGAGCAGCAGGGCGGCCGGTAGCGCGGCGACCAGCGCGGAGGACGATTCGAGCTCGACGCCGATCAGCAGCGGGAGCCTCGTGCCGATCAGAGCGCCGACAGCGAAGCCGGCCAGCGGCAGCGCGCGCACCGTCCCCAGACGGGCGCCGACGAGCAGGGCACCCACGATCGCAACCCCGATGAGCACGTCGACGACGATGGCTGACCCTACCGCGTGCTGCGGTGACGCGACAACAGCGCCGCGCGGTGCGCTCGGTCGCGCTCAGCGCGCGCGGATGGAGATCGTCCGCGACCGCGGTCCGATACGCGACGAGACGTTGTCGCGCGCAGCGACCGCGTAGTAGTAGAGGCGGTTGCGCACGAGGTTGGTCACGTCGAGCGAGACGGTGGCGTGGATGCTCGTGAGCTCCGGGAACGGGCACTTCCCGCGGCACAGGGCAGCGGCGCGCTTGAAGTCCAGCGCGGTGCGGATCGGCCGGGTCGACTGCTTGACGAGGTAGTTGCGCGCGGCCGGCGCCCTGCCGCGGTCCGTGCCCGTCACGTGGAAGGACAGCTGGACCTTGCCGGCACCGGTGCGCCTGGCGCGCAGCTCGCTCACCCGGCCGGGCAGGCGCCCGTGACGGCGCACGCACGCACTGCGAGCCCGGGTGTAGCGCGCGACGGCCTGCCGCAGCTGAAGCGTCCGCCTGGCGCCCACGAGCAGGCGCGCCCGGCGGCGGTCGGCGCTGCGCCGCTGCGTGGCCGACCGCAGGCAGGTGCGCATGAGCGCGGCGCGCGCTCGCTCGGCCTCGAGCGCGGCCGTGAGGCGATCGGTCACCGGCGCCGCCGGGGGCGGCGGCGGAGGCTGGACGACGACCTCGGCCGGCGGGGGCGGCGGCGGGGGCGGCGGCGGAGGCGGAGGCGAAGTGATCGCCGGACAGGTCGCCGGCCGCGCGATGCCGGGCTGGCCCAGCGGAACCGGCCCGGCCGTCGCCGGGACCTCGTTGTCGCCGATCGTGGTCTCGTTGCAGTAGCCGATTCGACCGTTGGAGGCGCGTCCCCAGCACCGCACGCTGCCGTCGTCCAGGAGCGCGCACGTGTGGTGCTGTCCGCCGCTGATCGCGGTGGCGGCGCGGCCGAGGTTGACCGGGGCCACCGCGCCCGGCGACTCGTTGTCGCCTATCGCCGCGGTGTTGCCGTAGCCCAGATGACCGAAGCCGCCGAAGCCCCAGCAGCGGACGCTGCCGTCGTCGAGCACCGCGCACGTGTGCTCGAAGCCGGCGTGGATCGCCTTCGCGGTGCGGCCCGCACCGAGGTTGACGGGCGTGACCATGGCGGGCTGCTCGTCGTCGCCGATGTCCGCGGGAATGCCGTAGCCGAGCCGCCCGTCGCCGGAGAAGCCCCAACAGCGCACGGCGCCGCTGGCGAGGATCGCGCAGGTGTGGCCGAAGCCCGCGGTGATCGCCGTCGCGGGTTCGCCGAGGTTGACCGGGCCGACGGTGTCGGGCGTCGCGTCGGCTGTGCGCCCGACGTCGGCGATCTTCCCGTAGCCGAGCCGTCCGTTTCCGCCGAAGCCCCAGCAGCGCACCGCTCCGTCGTCGAGCAGCGCGCACGTGTGCGACCCGCCGGCGGCGACCGCTCGGGCCGTGCGGCCGGGACCGAGGTTGACCGCGCCGGACTGTCCGGGCGTCTCGTCGTCGCCGATGCTGTCGACGTGGCCGAGGCCGAGCCGGCCGTCGAGGTTGAATCCCCAGCAGCGCAGGCTGTCGTCCTCGAGGATCGCGCACGTGTGGCCGCTGCCGGCGGTGATCGCCTTCGCGGTCCGTCCGGCGCCGAGGCTGACCGCGGCCGGAAGCGAGCCGGGCGTCTCGTCGTCGCCGATGCTGTCCGTGTTGCCGTAGCCCAGGCGGCCGTTGCCCCCGAAGCCCCAGCAGCGCACGCTGCCGTTGTCGAGCAGGGCGCAGGTGTGGACGTTGCCGGCGGCGACGGCTCGGGCGGTCCGGCCCGCACCGAGGAAGACCGGCCCCACGCTGTCGGGGGCCTCGTCGTCGCCGATGCTCGTCTTGTTTGCGTACCCCAGCGCCCCGTCACCGCCGTAGCCCCAGCAGCGCACCGCATCCGACACCACGGCGCAGCTGTGGAAGTTGCCGGTCGCGATGCGGCCCGCGTCCGGCGACCCCGGCTGCGACGCCTGGTCCGCCGCGGCGCCGCCCGGCAGCAGCGTCGCGGAGAGGACCGCGACGAGGATCGCGAGCAGCAGCAGCGCGCGTGGCGCGTACCGTCCGACGGGCTGTGCGACCGATGCTCTCTTCATCGTTTCGACCCTATCCGAGCCGGGTCGGCCGGAAGCCGGTACCCGCGCGGCGCCTGCCGCGCGGGTACGGCCATGCCGATCAGCGCACCACCCGGAACGTCACGTTGATCGCCTTGGACCGGCGGTTGCCGGAATCCGTGGCGCGCACCGTCAACCGGTAGGGGCCGGGGGTCAGTCGACGGCCC
>JAUXSD010000197.1 GCA_030681525.1 Solirubrobacteraceae bacterium | reverse complement strand
GCGTGAGACGTTGGGTGAGGGTCATTTCTTGTTTAAATGCGATCTTTCAATTTCCAGACACCTTAATATGGGCGCCTCGTATCTGCAATAGCGGGCACCGCAAATTTCATATTGCATCCGGCTAACAGAATTGTGTTGCAAAAAAACAACATAATTTAAAGCTTAGTTTGCATTCCACTTTCCTAATAAGGACAATTCGTCATGGAACTCCCGAATATTGAGAGTTTTTTGGATTCGGTCGATATCGCCATCAGTTTCAAGATATAGCAATAAGCAGCAAAGTATTATTTTTATAACATTAAATGGAGAAAACCATGTTACTCAAGAAACACCCTATATCGAGCATCGCCGCCCTGTCGGCACTTCTGTTCGCACAAAGCGCTTTGGCAGCGGATACGCTGACCGACGCTTTGACCGGCGGCAAGGCTTCGGCCAATCTGCAATACCGCTACGAAGATGTGAGCAATGGTGCCGCCACAAAAAATACCGCAACCGCACACACTGTACGTCTGCGCCTCGGCTACGAAACAGCCACCTTCAACGGCTTCGGCGCAATGGTCGAAGCGGAATCGGTAAAGGACTTGGGCAACAAGAAATATGACAGCAAGGCAACCGGGCAAACCGGCGTTGCTGCTGTCAATAACTATGCTGTCATAGCAGACCCGGAAGCCACTGAAATTAACCAAGCTTACCTGAGCTACAGCGGCATGGCCAATACGACCGTGAAGTTTGGCCGCCAACGCATCATCTTGGATAATGCGCGCTTTGTCGGCAACGTGGGCTGGCGCCAAAACGAGCAAACATTTGACGCCTTTACGCTGGTCAACAAGTCGCTGCCCAGCACCACGATCACGGCGGGTTACATCACCAACGCTAACCGCATATTTAGCGACAGCGCTGCCGCACCGGATAGCGGCGCGTTTGGCGGCAATCACAGAATGCAATCCACCATCCTTAATGCAAATTACAAAGGTTGGAGTTTCGCCGAAGTGGTCGGCTATGCTTACTTGCTGGACTATGACATTGCTACTGCATTCACAGCCAATTCGTCCGACACCTATGGCCTCCGTTTGAACGGAAGTACGGCGATGGGCAGCAACAAGCTGCTATACACAGCGGAATTTGCGGAACAGCGCAGCGCTCACGGCAATGCGACCAACTATAAAACCAGCTACACCCTGCTGGAAGGCGGCGTGGACGTTACAAATATAGCGGTATTCAAGCTGGGTTATGAAGTGCTGGGTTCCGATACCGGTGCTGCCAATACACAGTTCAAAACCCCGCTGGCCACGCTGCATGCTTTCAACGGCTGGGCTGACATGTTCCTGACGACACCAACTCAAGGATTGAAGGACGTTTATATAACAGCAGGCACCAAGCTGGCCGGTATCAATCTTGCAGCGAATTATCACGAATACCGTACGGATGTAGCTATCGCCGCTGCCAATATCAATGACCTTGGAAGTGAATGGGGCCTCATGGCAGCATACGGATTCG
>JAUXSD010000192.1 GCA_030681525.1 Solirubrobacteraceae bacterium | reverse complement strand
GATCCGTGCTCCGACGCCCCGCGCCTACTCCTCCGGCAGCAGCAGCCCGATGATTCCCAGCAGGCCGCCGGTCTTCAGGCCCACGCGCAGCGCGGCGGCCTGGACCGCGTTGAGGTGGCGCTCGTCGCGAGCGCGGTCGATCCCGGCGCCGAAGGCGTCGACGAGCTCGTCCTCCGACACGCCGGCGGGTCGCTCGCCGCCGAGCAGCTCGCGCAGCAGAACCTCGCGCGGCATCGCGAGCTTGCAGGCCGCGCCGTCGAGCGTCGCGAGCGCCGCGAGCTGGGTGCGCTCGACACCGGCCGGACGCTCGCGCGGCGCGCACGGGTCGGCGACCTCGCGCGGGCCGAAGCCGCCCCCACCGAGCGCCAGGTGGACCGCGACGAGCAGCGCGCCCGCGGCGATCGCCCCCGGCACCGCGACCGCCAGCCGGGCCCCGACGCTGCCGTTCGACGACGGTGAGCCGTGGGCGCCGGCGCCGGACGAGCGCGTGCCCGCGAACGCCGCCCCGGCGGCCAGCAACGCCAGCAGCGCGGCGAACAGGAACGACCGGCTGAAGGCCTCCGTCGCGCCGCGGTCGAGCTCCTCGTTGAGCTCCTCGTGCAGGTCGTCGACGACCGGTCGGTCGGCGGCGGACACCTCGACCGCCGCGAACGCCGCGTCGAGGTCGGGCAGCTCCTGCGCGGCGGCCTGCCCGACCTCGATCTCGAGCGCCTGCGCGAGGTCGATCTTGGCCGCCAGCGGCAGCGGCGCGTCGAGCACGTGCGACAGGCCGGCGCGCTCGGCCGGCGGGCGCACCCTCTCGAGGTCGGCGGTGAAGACCGGCGTCAGCAGCAGCAGGCCGATGCAGATGCCCGCGTGGCGGGCGGCGACCGTCCAGGCCGCCGGCCCGGCGACCGCCGCGGGCGCCGTGCGCTCGTCTCCGGCGCCGGCGTCGCCGATGCTCGCGCCGATGAGCGTCGCCAGCGCGAGGCCGAGGCCGAGGCCGATCGCCAGCTGCGGCGCGAGCGACCAGTACGCATGCGCGCCCGGCATCAGGCCGAGCGCGGCGAGACCTCCCGCGACGAGCACCGAACCCGCGATCGCCGGCACGAGGCCGTGGCGCGCGCGCGCCCACTGCCCGGCGACGAGCGCCGCGATCGGCATGACGGTCACCGTCAGGGCCGCCTCGGCGGGCGAGTGACGCCAGCCCTCGATGAGCAGGATCACGAGCAGAAACAGCGCGGCCGACAACGCCGCTGCCGCAAGCGTCAGCGCGATGAGCGGCGCCAGCGCCGGCCGCGAGGCGCCGACAGCGACGGCCGCCGCACCCGTCGGCGCGGCCGCGGAGGCCGGCGCCCCGCGCGCGCCGAGCAGCCCGAGCACCGCCACCGGCGCCTGCAGGGCGAACATCGCCTCCCACGACAGCCACTCGGTCAGAAAGCCGCCGAGCGCCGGGCCGACCGCGGCGCCGAGCACCCCGGCCGCGGCCCACAGCAGGATCGCTCGGTCGCGGCCCGTCGACAGCACGAGCAGCTCGAGCGCGGCCGCCACGACGACCGCCCCGATCAGGCCCTGCGCCGCCCGCGCGCCGACCAGGAAGCCCAGCGACGGCGCCAGCGCGCACGCGATGCACGCGACGATGAACAGCGGCACCGAGACGAGAAACGCGCGCTGGGCCCGCCCGCGCGCGAGCCGCGCCCCGTACAGCGCGACGAGCGCGAGCGCGAGGTTGAACGCGATCAGCACCCACGCGACGGCGTTGACCGTCGAGTCGAACTCGCGCAGGATCGCCGGCAGCGCCAGCGTGACGACCGACGAGTCCGCCAGCACGAGCCCCACGGTGAGCGCAAGCAGCAGCGGGCTGACGCGGCCCCCGCTCCCGCGGCCGGATCGCGGCGCGCTCATTCAGCCGGCCGGTTCGATCTCGAGCCCCTCGAGCAGCATCGGGCGGCCGTCACGCTCGTAGGAGACGTCGACGGAGTCGTTCTGGCGATAGGTGCCGACCCCCCACGCCCCGAGAAACCAGCGCCAGAAGCCCAGCTTGCCCTCCTTCCTCAGCTCGGCCTCGAAGCGCAGCGTGTCGTCGAGCACCTCGTAGTCGATGCCCGGCTGCTGACGGACGCCGTTGACGTAGACCTCGAAGGGCAGCCGCACGCCGGGCGGGAGTCGAACGATCGATCTGGCCTCCACGACCGCCATTATGGTCACCGCATCGTCCGTCCCTCCGCAGGGGCGGGGCGGCCGAGCACGAATCCGCAAGCGTGGCCATGACCGAGCATCTCGCCTATCGCATCCGACGCTCCGACCGCGCGCGACGGGTGCGCGTGAGCGTCGACGCGCAGGGCGCCGTCGAGGTCGTCCTGCCGCGGCGCAGCCCGGCGAGCGCCGCCCCGGCCGCGATCGAGGAGCTGCGCCCGTGGATCGAGCGCCGCCTCGGCGTCGCCCTCGCGCTGCGCGAGACGCTCGCCGCCCGGGGCCCGACGCTGCCCTACCTCGGAGCGCAGCTCACGCTCACGCCGCAGGCCGGCCGCACGCGCGCGCACCGCAAGCAGGACGCGCTGCTCGTGCCCGCCGACGCCGAGCAGGCGCAGCAGGCCATCGAGCGCTGGTACCGGCGCGCCGCCGCGCAGGAGATCGCGCCGCGCCTCGACGCGGCCACGGCCGCGCTCGGCACGAGCTACACGCGGCTGTCGATCCGCGGCCAGCGCACGCGCTGGGGCTCGTGCTCCACGTCGGGCGCGATGAGCTTCAACTGGCGCCTGCTGCTCGCGCCCGCGGCGGTGCTCGACTACGTCGTCTGGCACGAGGCGTGCCATCTGCGGGTCATGGATCACTCTCCGCGCTTCTGGGCGCTGGTGCGCCAACATTGCCCGGACTACGAAGAGCAGCGCCGCTGGCTGCGCCACCACGGGGCCACGTTGGTCCTGTGACGCGACGGAGAACCGGTCGCCCCCGGGCGCCGTTGGTGGCAGGATGAACGCCAGTGTTTCCTAGGGATGGGAGAGGGCCGGTCCTCGGCGCGATAGCTGCGCTTGCGTTGACGCTGGCCGTCGTGCTCGTCCTCGTCCTCACCGCCGGGAGCTCATACACCGTAAAAGCGGACTTCGTGAGCGCCAGCCAGCTCGTCGAGGGCAACGCGGTGAAGGTCAGCGGCAACACGATCGGCTCCGTCGACGACATCAGCCTGACCGACGACGGCAAGGCCCGGGTCACGCTGAACATCGACGGCGACGGCTTTGCGCCGCTGCGCCGCGGCACGCGCGCGATCATCCGCCAGGCCTCGCTGTCGGGCGTCGCCAATCGCTACGTCGACCTGCAGCTCGGCGGCGCCGAAGGCGCCGACATCCCCGACGGCGGGAGGCTGGCGACCGAGAACACGCAGGCCGCCGTCGACCTCGACCAGATCTTCGACACGTTCGACCCCGAGGCCCGCCGCGGGGTGCAGAAGAGCGTCGAGTTCCTGCGCGACTTCCAGGCCGGCAACGAGGAGGAGGCCAACGAGGCGCTGCGCTACCTCAACCCGGCGCTGTCGAGCTCGGCGCGCCTGTTCGCCGAGCTGGATCGCAGCACGCCCGACTTCGAGCGCTTCATCGTGGAGACCGCGCGCCTGGTCACCGATGTCTCGGCGCGCGACGACGTCCTCGCCGACCTGACCCGCAACCTGGCCCGCACGACCACCGCGCTGACCTCCAACGGCGAGGCGCTGGGCGAGTCCGTCGGGCTGCTGCCGAACGTCATGCGCAAAGCCAACACGACGTTCGTCAACCTGCGCTCGGCGCTCGACGACCTCGATCCGCTGGTCGACGACGCCAAGCCCGTCGTGCGGACGAAGCTGCGCCCGTTCCTCGCCGAGCTGCGCCCGTTCGCGCGCGACGCGCGGCCCGCCGTGCGCGAGCTGTCGCAGACGGTGCGCCGGCCCGGCGCCGACAACGACCTCGTCGAGTTGCTGCGCCGCCAGCCGGCGCTGGACCGGATCGCCAACCAGACCGCCGAGCGCAACGGCGCGCAGCGGCCGGGCGCGTTCCCCACGACGATCAAGGCCTTCGAGGGCATGACGAAGCAGATCGCCTTCCTGCGCCCCTACGCGCCCGAGCTCGTCGGCTGGTTTGACGACTTCTCCGCCACCGGCATGTACGACGCGATGGGCAGCTTCTCGCGCGCCGGCCTGCAGCTCAACGGCTTCACGCTGGGCCCGGCGCTCAACGCGCTGCCGATTCCCGCCGAGCTGCGCAACCTCATCCTCGCCGCGGGGACGCATCCGGGCCGCGACAACCGCTGCCCCGGCTCGCTCGAACGCCGAGCGCCGGACGGCTCGAACCCCTACAAGCCGTCGCCGGACTTCAACTGCGACGAGACCCAGGTGCC
>JAUXSD010000186.1 GCA_030681525.1 Solirubrobacteraceae bacterium | reverse complement strand
CCGCCGACCTGCGCGCCGCCGCGCTGCGCGCCGCCCGCGCCGAGCGCCGCGCCGCCAGGCGCGCCGCCCGCCAGACGTACAAGACCGCCCACCGGACCTACCACGCGACGGTCAAGGCGGCGAAGCAGACGTTGCGCGCCGAGCTGCGGGCGGCCCGCGCCGGCTGACCCGCGCCACCCGATCCGGCCGGCGTCGCACCGTCCGAAGCGGCGCCGTGCCAGAGTGACCGCACATGTCCATCGGTCACAACAACCGCATCCACGTGATGCACGGCGTCAACCTCGACCAGCTCGGGCGGCGCGATCCCGCGCACTACGGCGGGATGTCGTTCCTGCAGCTCGAGCAGGCGATCGACGCGTTCGCCGTCGAGCTCGCCGTCGACGCGCGCTTCTTTCAGACCAACCACGAGGGTGAGTTCGTCGAGGAGCTGCACCGCGTCGTCAACCTTGCCGACGCCGCGATCATCAACGCCGGCGCCTGGTCGCACTACTCGCGGGCGATCGGCGACGCGCTGCAGTTCGCCGGCGTCCCCGCCGTCGAGGTCCACCTGTCCGACGTGAGCGCGCGCGAGGAGTGGCGCCACGTCTCGGTCCTGAGCGACGCCTGCGTCGCGACGATCGCCGGCAAGGGCGTCGACGGCTACCGCGACGCGCTGGTCATCCTCAAGCGGGAGCTCGGGCTGTGAGCGCCGCGCGCCGCGCGGCAGTGCTCGCGCGCCTGGCCGAGCGCGAGCTCGACGCGCTGCTGGTCACGAACCTCGTCAACGTGCGCTGGCTGACGGGCTTCGACGGGTCCAACGCGGCCGTCGTGATCGGCGAGCACGCGTTGCGCTTCATCACCGACTTTCGCTACCTCACGCAGTCGGCCGAGCAGCTCGATCCCGAGTGGGAGCGCGAGATCGCCACCGACCTGCTCAAGCGCGCCGTCGACGGCCTGCCCGCGGCGCCGCTCAAGCTCGGCTTCGACGACGCGCACCTCACGGTCCGCCAGCACGAGCAGCTGCGCAAGCTCGTGGGGGAGCGGGAGGTGCAGCTCGTCGCCGCCGGCGGGATCGTCGAGGCGCTGCGCGCGGTCAAGGACGAGGCCGAGATCGAGCTCATCCGCGCGGCGGCGGTGCTGGCCGATGCGGCGTTCGAGGAGGTCGTCGGCGCGGGCATCGTCGGCCGCACGGAGCGCGATGTCGCGCTGGACCTCGAGATCGCGATGCGCCGCCGCGGCGCCGCGGGCGTGTCCTTTGCGCCGATCGTGGCCGCCGCCGAGCACGGCGCCCGCCCGCACGCGGTCCCGCGCGACGTGCCGATCCCGCCGGACACGCTCGTGGTCATCGACTGGGGCGCGCAACTCGACGGCTACGCGTCGGACTGCACGCGCACGGTCGCGACGGGCCCGCTCGACCCGCGCGACGAGGCGGTCTACGAGACGGTGCTCGTCGCCCAGGAGGCGGCCCTGGAGGCCGTGCGCGCGGGCCCGACCGGCCGGGAGATCGACGCGGTCGCACGCGCGATCATCGACGACGCCGGGCACGCCGAGCACTTCGGCCACGGCCTCGGCCACGGCGTCGGCATGGAGGTCCACGAGGGCCCGCGCCTGGGCAAGACCGGCGAGGACCAGATCGCGGCGGGCAACGTCGTCACGGTCGAGCCGGGGATCTACGTGCCGGGCGCGATCGGCGTGCGGATCGAGGATCTCGTCGCCGTCACCGACGGCGGGTACGAGGTCCTCAACACGTTGCCCAAGGCGCTTCGCACGGTCGGGTAGGCGGCCCGGCGGGCGGCGGTACGGTTCTCGGCCATGCCGAGCTGGGACGACGTGGTCGAGATCGGGACGCGCCTGCCCGGCGTGGAGGTCGCGACGTCGTTTCGCACGCCCGCGCTGAAGGTGCGCGGCAAGGGGATGTGCCGCCTGCGCACGAATCCCGACGCGCTCGTGCTGCGGGTCATCGACATGGGCGAGCGCGAGGCGCTGCTGCAGGGCCAGCCAGACGTCTTCTTCTCGACCCCGCACTACGACGGCTGGCCGTACATCCTCGTCCGCCTGGAGGCCGTCGACCGAGACGAGCTCGCCGAGCTGCTCGAGGAGGCCTGGCGCGTGTTCGCGGCCAAGCGCGTCGTGAAGGCGTGGGAGGCGGAGCGGGCGGGCGAGTAGCGGCCGCGGCCGGCGCTCCGCCCACGCCGGCCCCAGCGCGCGCCGCCCCCGAGCCCACGGTGCGGCGAATGAGCCTCGCCATGCGAGGTCGATTCGCCACACCGTCGCCGGACGCGGAGACCCGGCACAGTTTCGCCGGAGAACCGTCGCGATCCGGTCTGGCGATGTAACACGCCGCCCGGCAGGCTGCGCCCATGTGCGCACGTCGGCCTCGAGCACGGTGCGGCGAATGAGCCTCGCTCCGCGAGGACGATCCGCCACACCGCCGGACGTCCTGGTCGCCCGCCGCGCTGCGAAGCAGCACGGCCGCATCCGCTTCGACCAGCTGGTGGCGTGCGGGCTCGACGATGCTGCCGCGGCGCGGCGCGTGCACAACGGGCAGCTGCATCGCGTTCATGTCGGGGTCTACGCGGTGGGTCATCCGGGGGAGACGCTGTGCGCCACGTTCATGGCGGCCGTTCTGGCCGGCGGCGACGACGCCTTTCTCAGCCGCTGGGCCTGCTGTGCCCTCGCAGGACTCGTGCGCTGGGACGACCGCAACGTCGACGTGACGATTCGGGGCGTCAGCCACCGCAACCGCCCCGGCATTCGCTTTCACCGCGCCCGCTCGCTGCACCCACACGACACGACGAAGCTCAAGCGCCTGATCCGCAAGGCCCAGGCCGAGAAGACGCTCGCCAGATCGCCGCCGTGCTGCGCCGTGCCCGCGGCCACCGCGCCACGGAGCGGATCGCCGACATCATCGCCGGCGGCCCCGCGCCGACCGCGAGCACGGACGAGGACGTCGTGCT
>JAUXSD010000184.1 GCA_030681525.1 Solirubrobacteraceae bacterium | reverse complement strand
CCGGGGCGCCCGCCCGCGAGCTGCTCGGCGGCGGCCCGGCCGCGGTCCCGGGTCGCTGGGCGCAGGCCGATCCGATGCGCCGCATTCCGCTCGAGGTGCCGGTCGGGCTGGTCCACGGCGTCGACGACGAGACGGTCGCGGTGCAGCGCTCGCGCGAGTACGCCGCGGCCGCGCGCGCGGCCGGTGGCGTCGTGACGCTCACCGAGGCGCCGGGCGGGCATCGCGACCCGATCGACCCGTCCAGCCGCGCGTGGGCGGCCGCCGCCGCGTGGCTGGACGTCAACCTAGCGCGGTATTCGAGCCCGTAGCGCGAGCACCCGCCGCGCCTGCTCACGCAGCAGGCCGGCGTCGAGGCGCCCGTCGGCGGCCGCCGCGAGCAGCCCCTCCGCGGCCTGCGCGCCGGCGCCGTAGCTCGACGAGAACAGCGGCAGGTCGATCCCGGCCTCGACGGCCAGCACGGCGCGGCGGCGGTTGGAGCCGTAGGCGTCGACCGCGGGCGTGCCGAGGTCGTCGGTGATGCTGACGCCGCGAAAGCCCAGTCGCTCGCGCAGCTCGCCCTCGACCCACCGGCGTGAGAAGGCGGCGGGAAGCTCGTCGAGCGCGGGGTACACGGCGGTCGACACCATGACCGCGTCGACGCGCGCGTCGATGAGTCGCCGGAACGGGGCCGCGTCCACCGTGCGCAGCGTGTCGAGCGACGTGTCGATCCGCTGCGCGGCGTTGTCGGTGTTGATCGTTGCCGCCCCGAAGCCCGGGAAGTGCTTGGCGGTCGCCCGCACGCCGCCCTCGCGCAGACCGCGGGCGAACGCGCCGGCGCGCCGGCCGACGTCGATCGACGAGCGCCCGTACGTGCGGCGCTCACGCTGCAGCGCGGCGCCCGGTCGCGCGACGTCGGCCACCGGGGCGAGGTTCATGTTCGCGCCGGCGCCGCGCAGCGTGCGGGCCGCGGCGCGGCCGTCGGCGCGCGCCTGGGCGGCCGAGGTCACGCTCGCGGCGGCGCGGGCGGGCGCGCCGGGGATGCGCCGGACCGGTCCGCCCTCCTGATCGACCATGACGATCAGCGGGGCGCGCAGCCCGCGCGGCCGGGGGATCGCCTGCAGGCCGCGCATCGCGGCGCGTACCTGCCGGGCGGAGCGCACGTTGCGCGCGAAGAGGATGACCCCCGCGGCCTCACCGCGCGCGATCCGGCGACGCAGCGCCGCCGGCGGCGCCAACCCGTCGTAGGCGAAGATCATGTGCTGGCCGACGGCCTGGCGCACCGTCAGCGTGCGATCCGCGGCGCTCCTGGCAGCGGCCGGAGCCGGGTCGCGCGGGACGGCGGGCGCCTGGCTTCCGGACACCGCCGGCGCCGCGTCGCGGGAGGCCGGGGGCGCGTCGCTGCCGGAGACCGACGACGCGTCGAGGACGCCGAGCACCGCGAGCAGACCGACGCCGAGCACCCCGAGCACGAGCAGCGCCGCTGCGATCCGCCTGAACACGCGGGCGGGCTAGCCCACGCCGCGACACTGCGGGCAGGCCGCCGCGTCGTCGTCGAGATCCCAGCCCGCGGCCTGGAGGTCCTTGCGGCGAGTGACCTGCGGCAGCCGACCGCAGATCGAGCAGGTGCCCTCCCAGCGACCGCGGCCGCGACCGCCGCGGCCGCGCAGGACCTTGCCCAGGGTCGCGCGCTCGCCGGTCTCCGAGGGCTGCGGGTCGGGCTCTTCGGCCCACGGCGACGGCGGCGCCGGCGGCGGCGGGGGCAGCGCCGTCTCGGGGTCGTCGGGCCACTGCGCCTCGATCTCGGACTCGAGCGGCGAGTCGACTCCCCCCGCGTCCGGCGTGTCGGGGACGTAGAGCTCGTCGGCGTCGTAGAGGAAGTCGTCGAAGTCGGCCGCGCCTTCCTCGCCGGTTGCGGCCTCGCCCGCGGGGGCCGCGACCTCCTCGGCGGGGACCGATGCGTCCTCGTCGCCCGGCGAACGTAGATCGACGGGCAGCCACTCGTTCGACGGCGGCAGCGGCGCATCGAGATCGTCAGCCGGTTCGGGCCTGGCCGGCACGGACGCCTCGCGCTCGCCGAGGTCGAACTCGTCGCCGCTGCCCAGCGGCGCCTCGTCGAGATCGAACACCGGATCCTCCACCGCGGGGGCGCGCTCCGGAGCGGCCTGGAGCGGCACGTCGAGGTCGAAGTCGGGCTCGGGTGCCGCGCGCGGCCGCGACGCCTCCACCTCGAGGTCGGGATCGTCGAGCTCGAGCGCCGGGTCCTGCGCGGCGGGCACCGGCGCCTCGACGGGGGTGTCGGGCTCGTCGAGGTCGATCCCCGCGTCGGCAGCCGGGGCAGTCGCCGCGGACTCGGGCACGTCCCGGGCCGCGGGGCCCTCCTCGTCGGCGGGCGCGTCCTCGGTCGGCGACCCGGCCGCCTCGGCCTCCTCGCGACCGTCCCCCCACTGCTCGCCGCTGAGGCCGCCCTCGTCGCCGGTGTCCTCGTCCGCGGCGACATCCGGATCGGGCGGCGCGAAGCCCGTCTCGGCGTAGGGCGCCGGCGCATTGCCCGCCGGCTCCGGCTCGGGCAGCGCCTGCAGCTCGCCGACGGCCCGCCGGATCTCGTCGCGGGTGTCGGCGAGGGCCTGGCGCGTGCTGTCCAGCGCCGCGCTGAGCTCGGCGAGCTGACGGCTCTGGTGCTCGAGCGCCGCCGCCTGCTCGGCGATGATCCGCTCGCTCTCGCGCTCGGAGTCCATCCGCGCGGCGATGCGCCGGTCCAGCTCGGTCCGCAGGCGCTCCGCCTCGCCGCGGGCGTCGAGGACCTGCTGCTTGAGGTAGGTGACCATCTGCGCGACGTCGGAGGCGGCGGCCGGCGCCTCGGCCGGCGGCGGCGCGACGGCGGGGGCGTCCGCCGTGGCGCGCCCCTCCGGAGAGGCCGGGCTGTCGTTGGCGTAGATCGTGACGACCTCGCCGGCGACGGCGTTGCGCAGCGACGGCGCGACCGCCAGGGCCACGCCCGCCAGCCGCGCCTCGATCGCGTCACCGACATCGGGATCGAGCTCGGCGTAGCCGAAGTCCCGCAGCAGCCGGTCGACCTTGAGCTTGGCGGGGCGGTTGCGGCGGTCGACCGTGCGCCGCCAACGGTGCTCGGGCGCCTCGTCGAGCAGGGTCATCGCTGCCCTGCGCCTCGGTCGTCGGATTCTTCCCTTGGAGAGGTCATACCGGGGGCCACCGCGAGTCTACCCTCCGATGTGGACGCGGCGGCAGGCCTTGCCCGGCGCGTCACGGGTCGCGTGGCCGCGGCGCCGGAGGGATCTCACCGGGGCGGCGGGCACGGCCGTTGCCGGACTTCGGCTTGCGCGGCGGCGCCGCGACGTCCGTGGCCGTCACGGCCTTCCGCCGGGGCTCCGACAGGTCGATCGCGGGGACCATGCCGATCGCTCCGGTGAGCCGCTCGTCGAGCGCGGTCAGCCGGCGCCGGGTGGCGGCGACGCGCTCGGCCTCGCTCTCGCCGGCCGTGCGCTCCTGCTCGCGCAGCCCGGCGATCTCGTACTCGAGCTCGACACGAATCTGCTCGGTCCGCTCCAGGCGGATCGCGGTGCTCCGCAGGTCCTCCTCGACGTCGGCGAGCCGGCGCAGGGCGTCGGCGAGCTCCACCGAGCGGTCGGCCAGCATCGCGTCGCGCTCTCCGGCCGCGACCTCGTGGCGCGCGAGCACGATCTCGTGCTCGGCGAGCGTCGCCTCGTGCAGGGCGCGAGCGCTCTCGACCTGCTCGGCGAGGCGCTGTTCGAGGTCGCCGCGGTGCTGTCGCTCGGCGTCCAGCTCGGCCTGCAGCTCGGCGATCTTGCGGGCCGCCCGGGGACGGATCTCCTTGCGCGCCTCCTCGAACTTCGCGGTCGTGGCGACGAGCTCGGCGTTGACCGCAGTCAGCGCGCGCTCGAGCTCCGACGTGCGCTCGGCCATCTCGGCGCGGGTGGCGGCGAGCTCGTCCCCCGTGCGCCGGGCGCGGACCTCCGCGTCCTCGGCCTCCCGGGCGCGCTCCTCCTGCTCGATGGCGTAGAGCTCGGTGTACCGGGCCAGCTCGGCCGCGACGCGTTCGAGCTCGGCGCGGGTTTCGGTCAGCTCGGCGGTGGCGGTGGCGAGCTGTGCGGCGGCCGCCTCGCGCTCGCGGCCGGCCTCCTCGCCGGCGGTGGCGAGCCGGCGCTCGAGCTCCTCGCGGGCGGCCAGGTGCTCGTTCTCGGCCTCCTCGCGGACCCGCGCGACATCGGCCTCGGCCTTCGCGCGGGCGGCGGCCAGCGCACGCTCGGCCTCCTCGCGGGCCTCGGCGGCTTCTGCCGCGGCGGCCTTCTCGCGGGCGGCGAAGCCCTGGCGCGCGGTGACCAGCCCGCGCGACGCTCGCGTGGCGAGCCGCCGGGTCTGCTCGAGCGAGGCGGTGAGCTCGGCGATCCGCGCCTCGGCCGCGGTCTGCGCGGCCGCGTGCCGGGCGCGGTCGGATTCGAGCTCCTCGGTCAGGCCGCGGCGGACGCCGTCGATCTCGGCGTCGGCGGCCGCCCGGACCTCGGTCATCTCGCGCGCGGCCTGCGCGCGCAGCTCCGCCGCCGCCCGCTCGGCCTCGTCGCGCTGAGCGGCGAGCGCCCGCTCGGCCTCCTCGGCCTGCGCGGCCAGCGCCCCCTCGCTCTCCTCGCGATGCGCGGCCAGCGCCCGCTCGCTCTCGTCGGCCTGCGCAGCCAGCGCCCGCTCGCTCTCCTCGCGTTGCGCGGCCAGCGCGTCGGCGGCCTGCGCCCGAGCCTCGGCCAGGGCCCCCTCGGCCTCCTCGCGGACGGCGGCGATCTCGCGCTGCGCCTGCGCGCGCGCCTCGGCGCGCTCACGTTCGACCTCGTCGTGCAGCGCCGCGCGCTCGCGCTCGGCCTCGTCGCGCACCTCGGCCAGCTCCGCCGCCGCCTGCGCCCGGGCTGCCGTCAACTCGCCCTGCGCCTGCTCTCGCTGCTCGGCGAGGACGCGGTCGGCCTCCTCGCGCGAAGCCTCGACGGCATGCTCCAGCTCGGCGAGACGCTGCACCGACTCGTCGTTCGCTCGCTCCGCGCTCAGCACGAGCTGAGCCTCGTGCGCCGCGGCCTCGTCGCGGACCTCGGCGATCGCGCGCGCGGCGTCCGCGCGCGCCTGCTCGGCGGCCAGCTCCAGCTCTGCCTCTCGCGCGGTCGCCGCCTCACGGGCCTGTGCGGCCTGCGACGCCAGCTCCGCGAGCTCGTCGCGCGCCGTCGCTGCCGCCGCTTCCAGCTCCCCCACCCGACCCTGCAGCTCGTCGCGCGTGGCGGTTGCCCGTGCCTCGAGCTTCGCCACCCGCGCGTCGGCCTTCTCGCGCGCCGCGACGGCGGCGGCCTCGAGCTTCGCGACGCGCGCATCGGCCTTCTCGGCGGCCCTGGCCGCCGCCGCCTCGAGCTTCGCCGCCCGCTCGTCGGCCGCCACACCGGCCGCCACGAGCGCGGTCTCGAGCTCGGCCACCCGTGCCGCCGACTCCTCGCGTGCCTGCGCCGCCGCCGCCTCGACCTCGGCCACCCGCCCGGCCGACTCCTCGCGTTCCGACGCCGCCGCCGCCTCCAGCTCGGCGATCCGGGCCGTGGATCGCTCGCCCGCCGCGGCGAGCTCGGCGACGTGTGCCGCCGAGGCCTCGGCGGCCAACTCGAGCTCGGCGATCCGGGTCTGCGACTGCTCGCGCGCCTGCGCGGCCTGCTCCTCGACCTGCACGGCGCGCGCCTGCGCCTCCTCGCGCGCCCGCTCGGCGGCGGCCTCGAGCTCCTGGATCCGCGCCGCGGCGGTCGCGGCGGCGGCGTCGGCCTTCTGCTCGACGGCGCGCGCGCTGCGCTTGGCCTGCGTGAGCTCCTTGCGGAGCTCGCCGAGGCGCTCGGCGATCTCCCCCTCGCCGCGCTCGCGCTCGGCGTGCACGGCCTCGAGCTCCTCGGCGGCGCGGCGGCGCGTCTCGTCGAGCTCGCGGCCGGCCTGCTCGCGCGCGGTGAGCAGCGCCTGCGCGGCCTGCTCCTCGAGCTCGGCGACCCGGCGCGACGCCTCGTCGCGCGCCTCGGCCACGGCGCGCTCGGCCGCCTCGCGCGCCTCGACGGCGGCCCGCTCGAGCTCCTCGGCGCGCGCCTGCGCCGCCTGCACCGTCGCCGCAAGCTCGCGCTCCACGTCGTCGGCGCGCCGGCCGGCCTGGGCGAGCTCCTCGCGCAGCGCGGCCGTCGCGGCGGCCGCCTCGGCTTCGGCGCGCTCGCGCTCGGCCCGCTCGTCGTCGAGCGCGGCGGCCGAGCCGGCGAGGTCGCGCGCGGCCTGCTCGCGCGCCTCGGCGAGCGTGCGTGCCGCCTGCTCGCGTTCCTGCGCCGTCGCCGCTGCCAGCTCGGCGGCGCGCGCCTGCGCCGCGTCACGTTCCTGTTCGACGGCGGCCTCGAGCTCGGCGATCCGCGCCTGCGCGGCGCCACGTTCCTGTTCGACCGCGCCCTCGAGCTCGGCGATCCGCGTCTGCGCCGCGTCGCGCTCCTGCACGACCGCGGCCTCGAGCTCCGCGGCCCGCGCGGCCGCCCGGGCGCGGGCCTCGGCGAGCTCGGCATCGGTCTGCGCTCCCTGTCCCCGGGCCAACTCGAGCTCCTCCTCGAGCGCCGCCATCCGCGCCGCGGTCTCGGCGTCGCGGCGCTGGCGGTCGGCGCGGTGCGCCTCGAGCTCCTCGCGCGTTGCCGCGACGTCGCGCCGGGCCTGCTCGAGCGCCTCGGCGACCTCGCGGCCGGCCTCCTCGCGCGCCTCGACCGCGGCGAGCTCGAGCTCCGCGGCGCGCGCGTCGGCCGCCTCGCGCTCCTGCTGCGCCTGCGCTTCGAGCTCGGCCGAGTGGGCCGCAAACCGAGCTTCGAGGTCGGCGCGCTCGCGCTCCGCCGCCTCCAGCTCGCCGACGCGCTGCGCTGCCGCCCCGCGCGCCTCCTCGGCCGCGGTCTGCGCCTGCGTCACGCGCGCCTCGAGCTTCTCCTGTGCCGCTCTGGCGGCCGCCTCGAGCTGCGCCGCACGCGCCTCGTGGCGTTCCTGCGCCTGCGCCGCGGCGGCCTGCAGCTCGGTCATGCGCGCGTCGGCCGCCTGGCCGGACTGTTCGCTCGCGAGCTCGACCTCGGTCACGCGCGCCTGCGCCTGCTCGAGCGCGACGCGCAGCTGCGCCTCGCGGTTCTCGGTCGCCTCGCGCGCGGCCGCGAGCGCCCGCTCCGCCTCCTGCTCGCGGCGCCGCGCCTGTTCCAGCTCGCCCGCGAACGCCGCGCTGCGCTCGGCCAGCTCGGCCTGCGCCTGCTCGCCGGCGGCGATCGCGGCCGCCTCGGCCGCCTGCACCGTCGCCTGCGCCTCCTCGCGCGCCTGCAGCGCCGCCTGCTCGAGCTTCGCGACGCGCGTGTCGGACTCGCGCGAGACCGCCACCAGCGCGCGCTCGACCTCGCCGGTCCGGCGCCGCGCGCGCTCGAGCTCGTCGCTCAGCTCGCTCGTGCGCGCCGCCAGCTCCGCCTGCAGCCGCTCGCGCTCGGCGCGCTCGGTCGCGATCTGCTCGCCCGCGCGCCGGCGCAGCTCGTCGAACGCGCGCGCGGCCTCCTCGCGTGCCGCCGCCAGCTCGCGCGCCTGCTCGGCCGTCGCCTGCTCGGCGGTCGCGAGCCGGGCCTCGGCCTCCTCGCGCGCCTGCGCCGCGGCGCGCTCGATCTCCCCGCCGCGTTGCTCGAGCTCCTGCCGCGCGACCTGCAGCGCCGCCTCGGCCTGGGCCGCGCGCCGCCGCAGCGCCTCGAGCTCGGCGTTGTCGCCGGCGATCTGCTCAGCCGCGCGCTCCGCCGCCGCCAGCCGCGCGCGCAGGTCCTCGCTCGCCCGCTCGGCATCGGTGCGCGCTCGCCCCAAGCGCTCCTCGAGCGCCGCGGCGAGCTTGATCTCCTGGGCCCGCGCCGCCGTCTCCTCGTCGAGGCGCCGGGCCAGCGCCGCTGCCTGGTCGCGCTCGCGGTCGCGTTCGGCACGCACGGCCTCGAGCTCGCGATCGAGCCGTTGGCGCTCCTCGCGCGCCTGGCGCACGTCGACCGCCTCGAAGGCGTCGAGCTCGCTGATCTGTCGCTGGGTGCGCGCCAGCTCGCGCCCCAGCTCCGCGATCCGGGCCTCGGCCGCGGCGAAGCGCTCGTTGTGCTTTTCGCGCGCGCGGCGCTGGATCTCCACGCTGCGCTTGAGCTGCGTGAAGAGCTCCTGACGCACCGCATCGATGCGATCGCGGTCCGCGCGCACGGCCAGCAGCTGCCCGCGCAGCTCGGCAAGGCGGCGCTCGTCAGCCCCTGTGCGGCCTTCCTCCACTCCCGCAGCCTAGTGGGCCCTCACCAGATCGTGGCGCCCCGGGTTGGGGGTTCGGCGCGAGGTTCGATCGCCGCCGCGACCGCTTCCGGCGCCTCCAGCGCGAGCGCGTGGCCGGCGTCGGGAACGATCTCCAGCCGCCCGGCCGGGACCGCCGCCGCGAGCCGGCGGCCGAGCCCCACGTACTTCTCGTCGCGCTCGCCCGCCAACACCAGCACCGGCATGGCGAGCTCGCCGAGGCGGTCCCACAGCGGCGCCATCGCGCCCGTCCCGATCCCGCGCAGCGCGGCCGCGAGGTGGGCAGGCTCGTTGCCGAGCCGGTCGGCGCGGGCCATGGCCGCGACCGCGGGCGACTGCGTCGCGAACAGCGGCTGCGCGCCCCAGCGGTCGGCCACCTCGGTCATGCGCCGCCCGTCGGCCTCCATCCACGCGGCCAGGTCTGCGTCCGCGGCGCGGCGCCGCGCCCGCTCGGCCGCGTCCTCGATCCCCGCCGTGGCGGAGACGAGCACGAGCCGCGTGACGAGCTCGGGATGCGCCAGCGCGACGTGCAGCGCCAGCCGCCCGCCCTGCGAGTAGCCCGCCAGCGCGCCCGGTCCGGGCATGAGGCCGACGGCGTCGCGCACGCACGCGTCGAAGTCGATCGGCCGGCGCGTCGCCGCCGCCCCGTGGCCCCGGATGTCGGGAGCGAGCGCGCGGTAGCGTTCGCCGTCGAGGTGGCGCACCACCTCGTCCCAGCCGCGACCGGTCTGCGTGAAGCCGTGCAGGAGGAGGAGCGGCTCGGGCACCCCGCCATCATGCCCGCCCGCCCCGACACCCACCTGCTGCTGCGCGCGTTCACCGACGAGCTCGCGCGCTGCGGCCTGCGCGAGGCCTGTACGTCGCCCGGCTCACGCTCCTCGCCGCTCGTGCTGGCGCTCGTGCGCGAGCCGCGGCTGCGCTGCTTCTCGCACATCGACGAGCGCTGCGCTGGCTTCTTCGCGGTCGGCGCGGCCAAGCTCAGCGGGCGTCCCGTCGCGCTCGCCTGCACGTCGGGCACCGCCGCGGCGAACCTCGCGCCGGGGGTCATCGAGGCCTACCAGGCGCGCATCCCGCTCGTCGTGCTGACCGCCGATCGTCCGGCCGAGCTGCGCGAGGTCGGCGCCGGCCAGACGATCGATCAGATCGAGCTCTACGGCACGGCGGCGAAGTGGTTCTTCGAGGTGGGCACGCACGACGCGGCACCGTCGCGCGTCCGCTGGATGCGCGCGCTGGCCTGCCGCGCGTTCTGGACGGCGCTCGACGGTCGTCCGGGGCCGGTGCACCTGAACTTCGCGCTGCGCGAGCCGCTCGTGGCGCCCGCCGACCTCGGCGACGATCCGCAGCCCGGGCGCGCCGGTGGGCGGCCGTGGGTGCTGCGCTCGACGCCGGGCGCGGACGCGGCGGCGGCCGGGCGCGCGCTCGCGGTCGTGGCCCGCGACGCGCACCGCCCCGTCGTGGTGGCGGGCCGCGCCGAGCCGGGCCTGCAGCAGGTCGCCGCCGCCTGCGAGCGGCTCGGCTGGCCGCTGCTGGCCGACCCGCTCAGCGGGGCGCGCCGCGGTGGCGCGGCGATCGCCCATTACGACGCGCTGCTGCGCAGCGACGCCTTCGCGGCAGCGCGGCGACCGGACCTCGTCGTGCGCTGCGGGGACCTGCCGACCTCCAAGCCGCTGCGCGCCTGGCTCGACGGGCTGGACGGCGACGTCGCGCAGCTCGGCTTCGATCCGCACGCCGCGTGGCAGCAGGATCCGGCTGCGTCGCTGCACGTCGTCCTGGCCGCCGACGCGGCGCAGACGCTGAGCGCGGCCGCCGCGCACACGCCCGCCGCCGATCCCGACTGGCTGGGCGGATGGCGCGCCGCCGACGCGACCGCGGCTGCCGCGATCGCCGGCGTGCTGGACGGTGACGATCTCTCCGAGCCGCTCGTCGCCCGCACGCTCACCGCCGAGCTGCCGCCCGACGCCACGCTGTTCGTCGCCTCCTCGATGCCGGTGCGCGACATCGAGTCGTTCACCGCCGTCCGCGCCGACGCGCCGCGGGTGCTGTGCAACCGCGGCGCGAACGGCATCGACGGAACGGTCTCGAGTGCCTTCGGTGCCGCCGCCGTGGCGGACGGCCCGGTGGTGCTGCTGATCGGCGATGTCGCGCTCGCGCACGACGTCGGGGGGCTACTCGCCGCCCGGCGCCTCGGGCTGGCGCTGACGATCGTCCTGCTCGACAACGACGGCGGCGGGATCTTCGAGTTCCTGCCGATCGCGGCCGCGCGCGACGTCTTCGAGGAGCACGTGGCCACCCCGCACGGCCTGGACTTCGCCCACGCCGCGGCGCTCTACGGCTGCGCCTACGCCGACGTGGGCGACCGCGCGGGCCTGCGCGACGCGCTGCGCGCGGCGCTCGCCGGCGACGGCACGACGATCATCCGCGTGGCCGGCGAACGCGCGGAGAACGTCGCGCTGCACCGCGCGGTGTCGGCCGCCGTGGCCGCCGCGCTCGCCGGGTAGAACGACGACGGGCGGACCCGAGGGCCCGCCCGTGCAAACCGCTTGCTGCGTCCTAGGCCAGGCCGCGCTTCTTGGCCTGCGAGGCGGTCGCCGCGCTCGACAGCAGGCCGACGAGCAGCAGCGTCACGCCGCTGAGCAGGTGAAAGAAGTTCGCCGGGTCGCCCTCGCCGCGCATGCCGAGGATCGTGAGGTTGTCGCTGTTCATGACGCCGAGGACGAACGCGACGACGTAGAAGAGGCCGACACCCATGACCGCGCCCTCGGCGGCGGCATCGTTCTTCTGCAGCGACATGATGAGCAGGAACGCACCGATACCGAGATGGGCGATGTTGTGGAACTGGTTGATGCTGATACCGAGCAGTTCGTGGCCCTGCTCGCCCGTCAGCGCGCCGCCGAAGCCGGTGACCGCGAACCCGATGACACCGATCGCCACGTAGAACGCGCCGAATGCGACACCGACCTTTGCCGCGAGGCTACCGCCCATAGAGATACCTCCCACTCGAAATGTTTGACCCCCGGCGCCGATGATGCGCCGCCCTGCTCCCCTGAGTCCTGTCCGCAGACCGTTACGGATATCGGCGCGAATGTCAACGCGCCGGGTGCAACCCTAGCGCCCGCGGGGGCGGGAGGCGTTGCCGGGCGTTATGTGCAGCGGCGCGGCGCCGACTCGGTGATCCACATCAGCCCGAGAGCACGGGTAGCAGGGCCGCGAGCTTGACGTCGGTCTCGGCCAGCTCGGCGGCCGGGTCGGAGTCGCGCACGACGCCGACCCCCGCGTAGCAGCGTGCCAGCGAACCGCGCAGCAACGCGCACCGCAGCGCGACGCAGAACTCGCCGTCCTCGTTGGTGTCCGTCCAGCCGACCGGGCCCGCGTACCAGCCGCGGTCGAGGCCCTCGAGCGCCGGGATGAGCGGCTCGGCGACCGTGAACGGCTCGCCCCCGACCGCCGGCGTGGGGTGCAGCACGCCGGCCAGCCGAACGGCGCCGACCGCCCGCGCCAGCTGCGCGCGGATCGGCGTCGCCAGGTGCTGGATGTTCGCCATCTTCACGATCACCGGCTCCTCGGCGGAGGCCACCCACAGGCTGTGCGGGCGCAGCGCGCGCTCGATGCGGCGCGCGACGATCGCCTGCTCGGCGCGGTCCTTGTCGGAGCGCAGCAGCTGCTCGCCGAGGTGGTCGTCGACGGACGGGTCGGCGCTGCGGCGCGTCGATCCGGCGAGCGCCAGCGTGCTCGCGCGCATCCCCTCGCGGCGGATGAGCAGCTCGGGGCTGGCCGCCACGAAGGCGGCCTCGCCGCGCCCCGCGCAGAAGCAGAAGCACGCCGGAAAGCCCTCCCGCAGCACGGCGAAGATCGCCGCGGCGTCGTGCGGCGCCGGCGCGTGGACCGCGACCTCGCGCGCGAGCACGATCTTCTCCAGCGCGCCGGCGCGAATCCGCTCGACGGCGCGCGCGACCGCGGCCTCGTAGTGCTCGGGCGGGCTGCCCGAGGCGACGACGTAGCGGCCCACCGGATCGGGATCGAGCAGCGGCAGCGCAGTTCTGCGCAACTCCGCGAGACGGCGATCGATCCCCGCCAGCACCCCGTCGGCGGTATCGTCGGCCTGGACGAGCGCGGCGACCGTGAGCGCGACCTCGTCGCCCGAACGGGCGAGGGACACCTCCGGGACGTGCAGTGAGGACGGGGCGAAGCCCGCCCAGTGCGGGCTGTCGCCACCCTCCGGCGCGAACGCGAAGCCGCCGGTGGCGATCAGACCGGCGCCCCGGCCGTCGGCGCCGTCGCTCAGCGCGGCCGCCGCAAGCGTCCGCCAGCGCGCGGCCACCTCCTCGAAGCGCCCCGCGCCGCGCGCCTCCAGCGCGACGACGCAGCCCAGCGCCGCCACGGCGGCGCGGTCGCGCTCGGGCTGCTCGGTGCAGAACCACGGCTCACCGGGCCGCCGCGAGGCGAAGACGACCGCGGACGGATCGACGTCGGGGCCGACGGCGACGGTCACCGACGCGAGCACGCCGCCGCCCGCGCGGCGCGCGCGCTTGACCGCTTGCTCGAGGCGCTTGCGCAGCCGCCTGCGGTCGCGCTCGAGCAGCCCGAACCCGCCGTCGGCGGCGGCGGTGGGCGACGCCGGCGGCGCGCCGCCGCCGCCGCGCATCAGGTCTCCCCGCGGCCCCGGCTGATCGCGATCTCGCCCGTGCGCATCATCTCGATGAGGCCGAACGGCCGCACCATGCGCTCGAAGGCCTCGACCTTGTCGGTCGTGCCGGTGATCTCGACGATGATCGAGCGGCGCGTCACGTCGACGACCTTGCCGCGGAAGATGTCGGCGATCTGCATGACCTCCGCGCGCTGCGCGCCCTCGACGGCGACCTTGAAGAGCGCCAGCTCGCGCGCGACGGTGTCGTCGGGCTCGAGGTCGCGGATCTTCAGGACGTTGATGAGCTTGTGCAGCTGCTTGGTGACCTGGTCGACGGAGTGCATCGCGCCGTCGAACGTCAGCGTGATGCGCGAGTACTGCTCGTCGTCGGTCGGCCCGACCGTCAGCGTGTCGATGTTGTAGCCGCGCCGCGCGAACAGTCCCGCGACCCGCGTCAGGACACCGGCCTTGTTCTCGACGAGGATCGACAGGATGTGCTTGCGGCCGCTGTGCAGGTTGCCCGCGGCCTCGAGGTCGTCGAGGCTGAGCAGCTCCTTCGTGCCCGGCTCGCCCATCAGGTCACCTCCGCGGGGCATCCGGCCCCGCGTATTGATTGCGACGGCCGGCATCCGGCCGTCCTTGATCGCGCTGCGCGCTCATCCCACCATCTCGCGCGCGGCCTGGCCGGGCGCGATCATCGGATACGTGTTCTCCTCGCGGGTGACGCGCACGTCGCAGACGACGGGGCCCGGGATCGCCAGCGCCGCCTTCATGTCGTCGACCAGCGTCGCCTTGTCGGTGAGGCGCATGCCGGTCGCGCCGTAGGCCTCGGCGAGCTTGACGAAGTCCGGGAAGGAGCCCATGTCGACGTGCGAGTAGCGCTTCTCCCAGAAGAGCTCCTGCCACTGGCGGACCATGCCCAGGTAGCCGTTGTTCATGATGAACACCTTCACCGGGATCTTGTCCTCCGAGCAGGTCGCGAGCTCCTGGATGTTCATCTGGATCGAACCGTCGCCGGCGATGCAGACGACCGTCTGATCCGGGCAGCCGACGGCCGCGCCGAGCGCGGCGGGCAGGCCGAAGCCCATCGTCCCCAGGCCGGCGGAGTTGATCCAGCGGCGCGGTCGGTTGAAGTGGTAGTACTGCGCCGCCCACATCTGGTGCTGGCCGACGTCGGAGGTGACGATCGCGTCGCCGCCGGTCGCCTCGTAGAGCGCCTTGACCATGAACTGCGGCTTGATCTCGGCGTCCGTCGAGTCGGTGTAGCCGAGCGGATGCTTCTCCTGCCAGGCTCCGATCTTCTGCCACCACTCGTCGGTGCGCGACGGGTCGACGCCATCCAGCGCGCGGTACTCGCGCACGAGCTTGGCCAGCACGTTCTTGGCGTCGCCGACGATCGGGATGTGCGCCGGGATGTTCTTGGAGATCTCCGCCGGGTCGACGTCGATGTGGATGAACTTCGCGTGCGGCGCGAACTCCGACAGCTTGCCGGTGATGCGGTCGTCGAAGCGCGCGCCGACGCAGCAGATGAGGTCCGCCTCGTCCATCGCGTAGTTCGCCGTGCGCGTGCCGTGCATGCCGAGCATCCCCAGCCACTGCGGGTGCGGCGCCGGGAAGCCGCCGAGGCCCATGAGCGTGCACGTGACCGGGAAGCGGTCGCTCGTCGCGAAGTCGAAGAGCTCCTGCGACGCGTTGGCGTTGATGACGCCGCCGCCGGCGTAGATCACCGGCCGGCGCGCGGACGCCATCGCCTTCGCGGCCTGGCGGATCTGCTTCGTGTTGCCGTCGGTCGTCGGCTGGTAGCCGGGCAGGTGCAGGTCGGTGACCGGCTCGTAGTCGATGTCCGCGCGGCTGAGGTCCTGCGGGATGTCGACGACGACCGGCCCGGGACGCCCGGTGCGGGCGATGTGGAAGGCCTCGTGGATCGCGCGCGGGATCTCCAGCGGCGAGCGGATCTGGAAGGAGTGCTTGACGACCGGCATGGTGATGCCGAGCGTGTCGGTCTCCTGGAAGCCGTCGGTGCCGATGAGGTCCGTGCGGACCTGGCCGGTGATGAACACCGTCGGCACGGAGTCCATCATCGCGTCGACGATCGGGGTCACGACGTTCGTCGCGCCCGGGCCGGACGTGGCGAACGCGACGCCGACCTTGCCGGTGGCCTTGGCGTAGCCCTCGGCGGCGTGCCCGCCGCCCGCCTCGTGGCGCACCAGCACGTGGCGGATGCCGGCGTCGACGAAGGCGTCGTAGGTCGGCAGGTTGGCTCCGCCCGGGAGGCCGAATACGACATCGACACCCTCTGCCTTCAGGCACTCCATGATGGCTTCGACCGCGCGCATATCACGACCTCCTCTCCGCAAGTGAACAGGCCGGCCCCCGTGGCCGGCGTGGAACGTTTGAGCTTATCGGGCCGTGACCGCTGCGTTCTCCGATGCCAGCGCCTCGTCGGGGAACTCCAGCTCGGCGCCGCAGCGCACGCACAGCGCGTCGTGCAGCTTGCAGACGCGGCCGCACGTCGGGCACAGCCGGCGCAGCTCGTCGCGCTCGGAGCGGTAGACGATCGCGGTGAGCAGCCCGACGACCGGCACGACGGTCGCGATGATGAACCAGATGAAGAACGAGCTGCCCTTGATCTTGCCGACGATCCCGCCGGCCAGCCCGAAGCTCAGCGCGATGACGACGTAGGCGCCTCCGGCCACGGCGGCCGTCCTCTCAGAGGACCCGGATCGCCCAGATCACGGCGACGATGGCGAGCACGACGACGATGATGGTCGCCACCGCGGTGACGACGCCGATGACGACCTTGATGAGGATCCACGCTGCGATGAGGAGGACGAGCAGCGCGATCGCGCGCTTGCCGAGCGAGGAGCCGCGAGACGGGGTGGAAGCAGACATGCCGTCAAGCGTACCTCCCCCGCGAGCGGGCGCGCGCGGGGGAGGCGCCGACGGCAGGTCGAGGGTCAGTGCGGGCTTCGGCGCGTGTGCGCGAAGCGATCCGGCGCGGCTTGCGGCCTGGTGTAGACCGCAACCCGGGCCAGCCGGTAACGGCGGACGATCGGGTCCTTCGGTGAAGCCGACGCCGGGGCGGCGACTTCCACGAGGGCCCGGCGGGTGAAGGAGGCGTCGGGCATGGCCATGATCCTGGCGGGCGCGGCGAGCGCCGGCATTGGCCCGCCGTCGGAGATTCAGCGGGCCGGGCTCGACCGGCTGTCGAGCGTGGCCCGTGCCGCCCGCAGCGCGGGGCGCATCTCCTTGCGCAGGCGGCGGCGCAGCCGCCAGTCCGCGCCCGCGAACGCGAGGTTGGCGACGGTCGCGAAGCCCGGCTCGTCGCTGCGCAGCGCCAGCAGCAGATGGGCGATGCGATCGCCGGAGGGCAGCTCGGCCGCCTGGTGCCGGCGCGGGTCGACCTTGACGCAGTAGCAGAACACGCGCCGCCGGCCGTGCAGCAGGACGGCGCCGGAGTCGCCGACGAGCCACGTCCCGAGCCGGCCCGGCTCGAGCACGAGCCCCGTGCGGGCGTGCAGCTCGCGCGCCTCGTGGCCGACGAGATCGCCGAGCAGGCCGACCGCGCGTTGCTCGGGCTCGGCGCCCGGCGACCCGTGCGGGGCACGCCGGCGCGAGCCCAGCACGTTCGCGCCGCGCTGGGCGTAGAGCTCGGGGATGATCCAGGCGTGCGCGAGGCAGACGAGCGCCACCGGCAGCGCGAGCGGCTGGAGCGCCATCAGCAGCGTTGCGGCCCCCGCGAACGGCACGACGTGGGCGATCGTGGTCAGCGTCCACAGCCGGCCGCGCAGGCGCAGCTGCGCGGCGTCGACGCGCGTGCGCCAGTGGACGCCGGCAACCTCGGGAAGGACGTCGACGGTGGCCATCGCCGGCGGTCGGCCGGACGGCCGCTCAGCCGCCGGAGATCGGCAGGCGCATGATCACGAGCTCGGCCTGCACCGGCAGCTCGCGCACGTGCTCGGCATGGCCCGGACCGCTGCTCACCATCGCCAGGTAGCCGCGCTCGAGCTCGGCGCGTAAGGCCGTGACCGCCGCCTCGACGGCGGCCGGGTCCTCGGGCGTCCACTCGGCGAGCGTCGAATGGCCGGTGTGGTCCATGCGGATGAGCTTCGACATGACGTGCCTCCTCTGGCGCCGGCGGGTCCTCGGACAGACTGTACGCCTGCCTGTCGGCGGCGCACGGCAGTTGGCGCACCGCCGGTCGGCGGCGGATCCCTGCTCAGCCGGCCCGGCCCGACCCGTGCCACGCGCCGCTCACGGCGACTGGCCGTCCGGCGTGCCTTCGGGCGGTGCCGCGGCGCCGGATCCGGGCGTGGTGGGCGTCACCTCCGCTCCCGCGGGCGCGGTCTGCGTCTGCGTCGCCGTCGTGGTGGTCTGCGGCGGCGGGGCCCCGCCTTCCAGCGAGCGGCCGCCGGAGACGCCCGGCTCGACATCGATGCGCAGCGCCGCCTCGCGGACGCCTTCGACCGTCGGGGTGAACGTCACCCGCAGCGTGCAAGTCGTCCCGCGCACGATCTCGGTGCCGGGCGCGCACGTCCCCGGGTCGGGGCGGAAGTCGCCGGCCGCGTCACCCGTCACCGAGACCCCGACGATCCGGCGAGTGTCCCCGAAGGCCTTGACGTCGAAGCCGACCGTCTTGCTGTCGCCGATGGCCACGACCCCGAACCGCGCCGGCTGCTCACCGAAGAACTGCGCCCCGAGCAGGACCTGGTTGTTCGCGGTCGGCTCCTCGTCCTCCACATCGCCCGTCGTGTCGTCGCCGTCCCGGGCGGGATCCTCACCCTCGCCTCCCCCGTTCGGGCGCTCCTCGCCGCCGCTGTCGGCCGTTTCGTCGGTCGAGTCGCGCCCACCCTCCTCGTCGCCGCCGCACCCCGCCGGCGCCCCAACCAGCAGGAGGGCGACGAGCAGCGCGAGCAGCCGCCGCGCGGTCATCGCCGCCCGGACCCGAACTCGAAGCGGTAGTCGGCGCTGTCGGCCAGCACGATCGCGGGGCTGACACCGCGGCGCCAGCCGTCGGGCACCAGAAAGTACTTGCCGTTGCTGCGGACGAGCATGCGCAGGCCCGCGTAGCGATAGCCGTAGGCGCGATCGCGGCCCGTCAGCCGGCGTTCGGTCACGCCGGGCGCGTCGATGTGCAGCCGCCGTGGCGAGAAGACGGTCACGCTGGGCTGCCCGCCCAGGCCGGCGGCCAGGCTCTGCGCACGGCCGCGCCCGAGCGCGTCGGCGTACTCCGAGGCCGTCCAGAAGCCGCTCAGCACGATGAGCAGGGCGACGAGCGCCACGGCCGCGCGCCGCGTCGTGACATCGGCGAGCGGCGAACGGCCCTTCGAGTCGGCGGCCCGCACGCGTTCGAGCAGGTGCACCCCGTAGGCCACGAGCGCGATCCCGACGCCCGGGCTGGACGACGCGAACAGGTAGTGCGGGGAGAACGTCACCGGCTCGAACACCGCGACGACGCCGAACGCGAACAGCAGGGCGCCGACGCCGATCGCCCCGCGCGCAGCGACCCGCAGCCTCCGCCGCCCCTGCTCGCCCTCCATGACCCGCGTGACCGCCGCGTGCAGGCTGACGATCGCCAGCGCCAGCACGATGACCGCGCCGAGCGGCACGAACAGCGCGTCGGCGCTGCGCAGCAGGTAGTCCTGCGTCGAGTAGCCGAGCGCGCTCGCGTCGATCCCGAAGTACCGCGCCCGCGAGTTCGTCAGGACCCAGCCGAAGTAGTAGGCCAGCGCCGTCACCAGCGTCGTCGGCGCCACCACGAGGCCGACGAGCTCGAGCGCCCGGCGCGCGCTCGGCACGCCCTCCTCGGGCGGCGGCGCCGCCGCCGGCGGTGGGTCCGTCGTCGCACCGGCCGCGGGCGGATCCGCGCGGCCGTCGGCGACGCCGTCCGGCAGCGGCGCGCGGGCGCTGTCGTCGGCGCTGCCCGGCGGGCCCGTGGGCGCCTGGGTGCTCACCGCACGGATTGTCACACCCGTCACGAGGCATCACAACGGCCACCCGCGCTTGCGTGCGCGATGTCACACCGGCGAACCCCGCCGGCGGGAGGCGCGGCCTACGGCAGCGGGGTGAACTGCGGCACGGGCAGGACGAGCACGCTCAGCGTCCCGTAGCCGGCCTCGTAGCCGTCGACGCGCCAGCTGAAGCGCGCCCGGTAGGTGGCCGGCGGAAGGTCGCGGTTCGTCACGGTGTAGCGGCCGACGTCGTTGCGACGGCCCTTGGTGAACGAGAAGCGCACGAGCCGTCCGATCCGGCGCACGCGGACCCGGCTGCTCGAGCCCGAGCCGGTGAGCGGGATCGCGGCGCGCGTCCGGCCGCCCGGCGACGTGCGTTCGCGCCACGATGCCGGCAGCGTCAGCGTCAGCGTGCCGCGCTTCACCGAGCGGCGGGTCTGCGTCACGCTGAACGTGACCTTCGTCCGCGTGCCGGCGTCGAAGTACGACGGCGTCACGCGCAGCACGGCGCCGGGCACGGCGTAGCGCGTCGGCGGGCGGGTGTCGTTGATGTCCTCGGCGACCGCCTGACCCGCGCCGGCCAGCGCGAGCGCCCCCACCCCGGCGGCGGCGACGACCCGGCCGCGCCCGCGCGCCCGCGGGTACGAGCGGCTCGTGCTGCGTGGCTTGGACATCGGCTGCCTCCTTCACCGGCGGGCGGGATCTCGGGCCATCCTACGCGCGTCGCGGCCGGCCAGAGCCGATGAGCGCGTCCGTGCCAACTGGTCGCGGGTCATGGATCGGGGCCCGAATCCGTGGGTACCGCGGCGTAAGTCCAGTTACCAGCGCATCGGGTCCGGAGCACCGCACGAGCCGATGGCGGAGGAGGTCTTTGCATGTCCGAACAGCGACTGAAGGTCGAGTCGGGTCCACCGCAGCACATGATCGACGAGCCGGCCGAGATATCGCCGCCGCCGGGCGACGAGGGGTCTTCAGCGACGCAGGACGCCAAGCAGCAGGTGCAGCAGGCGGCCGCGCCGGCCAAGGAGAAGGCGCAGGAGGTCGCCGGCCAGGCCAAGGAGCACGCACAGGCGGCGGCCGAGCAGGCCAAGGGCCAGGCGGCCACCCAGGTCGACGAGCGCTCCACCCAGCTCGGCCAGCAGATCGGCGGTCAGGGCGAGGCGCTCGACGGCGTCGCCGGGGCGCTGCGCGAGCAGGGCAAGGACGGGCAGGCCCAGGCCGCCGAGAAGGCCGCCGAGAAGGTCAAGCAGGCCGGCGAGTACCTCGAGCAGGCCGACGGCGAGAAGCTCATCGAGACGGCGGCGAACGTCGCGCGCGAGAACCCGGCGGCGGCGGCAGCGGTCGGCGCGGCGGCGGGCTTCGCGGCGGGACGCGTCATCAAGGCCTCGAGCCCCGACGACCCGCCGCAGAGCGATGCGCCCGCGGCAGCGCCGCCGGCGCCGGCGCCGGACGGCGCGCGCGAGGTCCGGCCGTGACCGCCCCGCCACCCAGCCCCTCGGACTGGGAGGGCCAGACCGTCCTCGACCGCGAGGGCGACAAGATCGGCAAGATCGAGGAGATCTTCCTCGTCGAGGAGACCGGGCGCCCGGAGTGGGGCCTCGTCAAGCTGGGACGCATCAAGGGCCACGCCACCCTCGTGCCGCTCACGCGGGCGCGTCCGGTCGACAAGGGCATCGAGATCCCGTTCGGGAAGGACGTCGTGGGCGACGCGCCCGCGATCGAGCCCGACGAGGATCCCAGCGAGCAGCAGGTCAACGCCCTGTACCGCCACTACCGCATCCCCGTTCCGGAGTCGTCCGCGAGCAACGGAGGCGGGAACGGCAGCGCAAACGGCGCCTCGGCCCCGCAGCCCACCGCGACGGCCGTGGCGTTCTCGAGCGGAGCTGCCCCGGTCCAGGCCCAGGCGCCCGCTCCGGGCGCAGCGGCCTCGCACGGCCCCGGTGACCTGCGCGACGCGCCGATCGGCGACGTGGTCAACCGCGTCAAGGACGACGCCTCGACGCTGGTCAGCCAGGAGATGCGCCTCGCCAAGGCCGAGATGGCGGGCAAGGCCAAGGAGGTCGGCATCGGCGCCGGCATGGCCGGCGGTGCCGGCTACGTCGCGTACCTGGCGAGCATCGCGTTCATGCTGACGCTCATCTTCGCCCTGGCCGAGGTCATGCCGGAGTGGACCGCGGCGCTCATCGTCACCGCGTTGCTGGCAGCGGTCGCCGGCGTGCTGGCGATGAAGGCCAAGCAGAAGATCCAGGAGGCAGGACCCCCGATTCCCGAGCAGACGGTCGAGTCGGTCAAGCAGACCATCGAGACGGTGAAGGAGGAGGCCAAATGGGGTCTCGGTCAGACGAGGTAGAGGACATCCGCAGGGAGATCGACGAGACGCGCGAGAACCTCGGGACCGGGGTCGGTGCGCTCGCCTACAAGGCCGACGTCAAGAACCGCGGCAAGGAGGTCATCGACGACAAGAAGGAGGTCGTGATGGAGAAGGTCGACGAGCTCAAGCAGAAGGTCCCCGGCGTCGGTGACTCAAACGGCGCCGACGGCGGCCCGGGCATGGGCGAGAAGGTCAAGGACAAGCTGCCCAACGCCGGCGCGATCAAGGACAAGCTGCCCGACGGTCAGGCGATGAAGGACAAGCTGCCCGACGGCGCCCCGTCCACGGAGGACGTCAAGGCCAAGGCGCAGGGCGCCGCGCAGGCGGCCAAGGACAACCCGGCCGCGGTCGTCGCGGGCGCCGCAGCGGCGGGCCTGGCCGCGGGCCTCGCCGTGCCGGAGACCGAGATCGAGCGCCAGAAGCTCAAGCCGCACGCGCAGGAGGCCCGCCAGCAGGTCGAGGGCAAGGTGCAGGACACCGTCGCGCAGGTCAAGAGCGGCGTGCAGGACGCCGTCGACAGCACCGCCGACGCCGTGCGCGAGCAGGCCCAGCAGCAGGGCGGCAAGGTCGGCGAGGTCGCCGAGCAGGCCGCCGACAAGACGCAGGACAAGGTGGGCGGCCCGTAGCCGCCTGACGCCAGACCGAAGGGGCGCGCCGGCGGCGACCGGCGGGTTTGAGGCTCAGCCCGCGTTCACGGAGTGAAAACGAAGCTCAGACCCCGAGCTTCTCGCGCACGATGCGCGTGACCTCGGCGCCGTCGGCGCGCCCCTTCGTCTCGCGCATCACGTGGCCGATGATCGCGCCGATCGCCTTCATGTTGCCGCTCCGGATCTTCTCGGCGGCATCGGCGTTGGCGGCCAGCGCGGCCTCGACGATCGGGTCCAGCGCGTCGTCGCCGCCGGCCATCGCCGCCAGCCCCTCGGCCTCGACGATCCGCGCCGGGTCGCCGCCCTCGGCGACGAGCCGGTCGAGGACGAGCTTCGCGTTGCCGACGGTCACGGCCTTCGAGCTCACCAGCGCGACGAGCTTGGCCAGCGCGTCGGGGCGCACCTTCGACGCGTTCGGGTCCTCCTCGCCGACGCGCGCGACGAGCTCGTTGCAGACCCAGTTGGCCAGCGGCTGCGGCTCGGCGCCATCGCACGCAAGCGCCGCCTCGAAGTAGTCGCCGAGCTCCGTGCGCCAGGCGAGCTGACGGGCGCTGGCGGCGCTGATGCCCAGCGTCTGCAGGCGCTCCTCGCGGGCGGCGGGCAGCTCGGGCATCGCCACGCGCGCGGCGACCAGCATCTCCTCCGACGTCGCGACCGGGACGAGGTCGGGCTCGGGGAAGTAGCGGTAGTCGTGCGCCTCCTCCTTGGAGCGCAGCGACGTGATCGCCTCCGTGCGCGGGTCGAAGTGCAGCGTCTCCTGGACGACCTGCCCGCCGCTGCGCAGCAGCGCCTCCTGGCGCGCGATCTCGGCGTTGATGCCGCGCTCGATGAAGCGAAAGGAGTTCATGTTCTTCAGCTCGGTCTTCGTGCCGAGCTCGGTCGTGCCGACCGGGCGGATCGAGATGTTCGCGTCGCAGCGCAGCGAACCCTCCTCCATGTTCACGTCGCTGACGCCCAGGCGGCGCAGCGTCGTGCGCAGGAGCGTCAGCCACTCGCGCGCCTGCGCGGCGGAGCGCACGTCGGGCTCGGTGACGATCTCGGCCAGCGGCGTGCCGCCGCGGTTGAAGTCCACAACCGAGGCGTCGGAGCCGTGGATGCGCCCGCTGGCGCCGGCGTGGATGAGCTTGGCGGCGTCCTCCTCGAGGTGCACGCGGTGGATGCGCACGTCGCCCAGATGCCCGCCGCGACACAG